>NZ_JBHSOW010000041.1:0-97036 GCF_042656405.1 Paenibacillus solisilvae
CGAAAAAAGCTATTACGAGCAACTCCAGGTTTCATAAAGTTGTGTCTACTATATTGACATAAGCTCAAATCCGGTGAATTTAACTGGAAAAAACCAGTATAGCTTCGAACATGAGCCACGGCGGGTAAAACAACTGTATAAAATCCAGTATAGGTCCGAGGATTTGCCTAAAATGGAGGCGCATAGAAGTCTCACAAGGGGGCTGCTGCTGCGCATCTAAGCAGAAGTGGCGTCATTGTTTCTGTGTCCTCCTGCAAGTGACCATTGGAATCGAGCGGTTAATCAGCGCGAGTGGTGCAGATACCCGAGCACAAGAGGATGTGAGCAGCTGCAGCTAACATAATCGCTTAAATATATTGGTTAGTTAAAGTAATTAGAGCAGCCTCAGATTGAGATTCAGTCTGAGGCTGCTCTAATTCTTGGGAGTGAAATCGAATCGGTTGGTGACAGCAATAGATGTAGAAGTTACCATTTCATCTGCAAACAAGCTAGCTGCATACTCGTTACTGGCCGCTGCTATCCTCGTTGTCGGCCTCGTTAAGCGCGCTGAACTTCCTCATCGACGCTCCGGATCGGACAGACTAAGGTCGTCGTTACTGGCCGCTGCCACCTTCGGTGTCAGTCTCGTGAAGGGAGCCGAACTTCGTCATATCGACCTCCGGATAGGTCAAATTAAGTTCTTTAATGGCCGCTGTAACGATCTTCAGCGTCAGATAATCGCGAAACCAGCGGTTGTTCGACGGGACGACATACCAGGGATTTCGGCTGGTCGCCGTTGATTTGAACGCATCCTGATAAGCCTTCATGTAATCTTTCCAATAACGGCGCTCTTCCAGATCGCCCGGATCGAACTTCCACAGCTTCTCGGGGTTTTCCATGCGTTCTTTGATTTTACCCAGCTGGAAATCCGGTGATATATGCAGGAATATCTTGATGAGCAGAATTCCACTGTCCGTAAGCAGCTTCTCAAAATGTTGAATATGCTTCAGGCGCTTGTCCGTTTCCTTCTGATCGATCAGCTTATGAACCTTTGTGATCAGAACTTCCTCGTAATAGGATCGGTTGAAGGCCGTGATGAATCCTTTAGGAGGTGTTACCTTATGGGTCCGCCATAAGAAGTCGTGGGCCGCCTCGTCGCTCGTCGGCTGCTTGAAGCTCTCCGCCCGAAAACCCTGCGGATTCAGTCCGGCGAGCACCTTCTTGATAACGCCGTCTTTGCCGCTGCAATCCATACCCTGGAATAGGATCAGGACGCCATTGGTTTTACTGGCATACAGCTTCTCCTGTTCATCCTGAAGCTGCTCTTTCAGCTTATCGAAGAGTTCTTGAACCTCTTCCTTTTCCTTGAAATCAGCGGTATCCTCCGGATCGTACCCGTCCAATGAAACACTTCGTTTATTGTCCAGCCGATAATGTTTGAGCATCGCTGCACCACGCCTCCAATTAAAGAGTATCTAAAGAGTGAATCCCCGTATTTGTTTAGCTTGAACCAGCGGTTCTGTTAAGTCAAGAAATGGATTATAATCATTTACGTTGAGGAGGATACCGCGATGACAACGCAATTATTTATGATTCGCCATGCTGAATCTCTTTATGTATCAGGAGCGGAACGAACTCGGGGATTAACGGAACAAGGACAAGAAGCCGTTCGCCAAGTTACGGCAATCATGAATGAAATCCGCGTAGATGTCGTGGTTTCAAGTCCTTTTGGGAGAGCAATAATGACCGTTCAGGGCATCGCAGATGAGCGGGGGCTTGAGATTCTAACCTTTGAAGGACTGCGTGAGCGGCTGATCACAAGCCCTGAACAGGAAGTGCCTAACGAGGAGCGGCTCGCAGCCATCAAGCGATCCTTCTCTGATCCGGATTTTGCCTACCCCGGCGGGGAGACGACAAGGCAGGCAGCAGAACGGGCGATGCCGGTCATCAAAGATCTGCTCGAGCAGTATCGGGGGCAAACGATCGTGATGGGTACACATGGGAATATGTTGACAATAATCCTCAATCAGTATGACAAGGCATATGATTTTACATTCTGGGAAAGCACAACAATGCCGGATATCTATCGATTGGATTTCCAAGGGAATGTGCTCGCGGGGGTTGAACGGCTGTGGAAATAAACTATAGGCAAATGACGATTGATGACTACGAGGCTTCATTCGCACTATGGTCCAAGACAGAGGGAATGGTTCTTAGCGAGGCGGATTCGAAGTCCGCAATTGCAAGCTATCTGGAGCGCAATCCTGATTTGAGCTTCGTTTGTACGGTGGGTGGGATGCTGCAGGGGACGATTCTATGCGGGCATGACGGCCGTAGGGGATTCATTTACCATGCTGCGGTTAACCCCGAGATGCGTGGGCTGGGCATTGGGAGTAAGCTGGTGGAGCTGAGCTTGAAGCAGCTGCAGCAGGCTGGTATTATGAAATGTCATTTATTCGTTGTCGCAGACAACGAAATCGGCAATCGATTCTGGAAGCGTTCCGGATGGCTGAAACGAGAAGGGATTGCGATTTACTCCAAATAAAATAGAGGCGGTTGATCAGCTTCAGTATGCGGTGGATACGAATAAATCCGTTGCTTGGCCGGAGATCGCGAAAGAATTTAACTCCGTTATTGAAGCGACCATGTATGACGGCAAGGATATTCAATCTTCGTTGGAGAATTTCAAGAAACAAGCGGAACGTATTTTGGCTGGTTAAGAGAGCCGCTGGGAAAGGATGAACGAATCATGATCGATCTTCTTGCCGATTCATCGTCATTAATCGTTGCCGGACATCGGGGATTCAAGGCTGTCTATCCGGAGAATACGCTGCTCGCGTTTGAGAAGGCGCTGGACTTGGGCGTAGATATGCTGGAGTTTGATCTTCGCCTAACCAAGGATAACGCGGTCGTTGTCATTCATGATGAGACCGTAAACCGTACGACGGACGGCGAGGGTCCGGTTAGCGGCTTCACGCTGGCAGAGCTTAAGCAGCTCGATGCAGGCAGCTGGCTTGGAGCGGAGTTTGAAGGGCTGCGCATACCGACTCTCGAAGAGCTCTGTGAGTTTTTGGGCGAATACCCGGGTCTTCTGCTGAATGTTGAAATCAAGCCGAGCAAGCATGCGAAGCAAGTGGCGGACCTTGCGATTGAGACGTTGAAGACCTGCGGTTATCTTGCGCGGTGCGTATTCACCAGCTTCGACGCTTCCATCCTGGCTTATCTTCATGATGAGTATCAAGTGAGGACACAGGGCTTCGAGAGGGAGGCGATGTCGAATTTCGAACCCGGCGAGCAAGGCACCTACTCCAAAATGTGGGCGATTGCATTTCCCATGAATGCGTTAACCGCGGACAAGGTGCAGGCTGCCCGGAACAGAGGGCTTCTTGCCTGGTGTTATTGTCCGGATACAAGCGAGCAGGTCTCTTATGCGCTGGAATGCGGAGTTACGCTGCTGACCTGCAATGATCCGCGTCCTGCGATTGAGGCTTTCGAGGCAGCCGGCAAGGATCTGCAATAAGATAGGTATGAAAAAAGAGCTTCTCCAGTAATATAGGGGGAGCTTATTTCTATTGCCAGGCAGCCGGGGAGCCCGATATAATTTCATGCACTAGTATCACAAATTCTAGTGTATAATGACAGTAATTTGAAACGATACATTCATATTTTCGTATGCAGAGAGTAATTTATTGTAGAGAGGAATGCAAACATCGTGAATAACGGGATGATCGTCATTATGTATGAGAAACAGCCGAATGGCGAATTGAAGCTGATAGATGAACGGACATGGGACGCCAACATGATCGCCTCTTTGCAGCATGTGAATTATTTGCATGTTAGCGGGCAGGAGTACCAAACTATTGAAGGTAAATTGAATGTGGACACTGGGAAGCTGGAACTATTGGTTGTTCCGATGAATAACGACTGATCGAGATGGGAGATTTGGATATGCAACAGGAAGATAAGCCGGAAGAACAGCTTAGGAATAAGCTTTTTACCAAAGATGGAAAGCCGCTGCGCATTCTATCGACCTCGCTCGGCATCGCATTATTGGCGAATGTCGCTCTCATACCGGGGACGGGGAGCGCTGCGGATGAAAGCGGTCCGAAGCTGGTGAAATGGTCCACAGAAGAAGTGAAGCAGTACTATGATCCCGCTATCGATTGGAGTCTTCCCATTAGCGAAGACGGGGAAACGCCGGCAGCCTCCACGCAGACTGAAGGTACAACAGGCACCGGTTCCGGAGGAACAACGATTATTAATACCTCATCCGGCTTCGGATGGGATGATCTCCTACTTTATCATCTGCTGTTCAACAACGGATATTCCTATTCATCCAGATCATGGTCTTCTTCACATCCATCCTATTACCCGAACAGCAGCACCCGATATAAGCCGAAGACCTACTCCAGCGGAGCTTTCCAGAGCAAACCGGTTGCAGGATCGGCTGTAGCTCCCAAAACATCCAGTTCGACGGGTTCCATCACTAGACGATCGACTTCGTCTAAGCCGGGCGGAATTGGCGGCAATTCGAGCGGATTCAGTTCTTCGTCATCTTCATCGAAGTCCTCTTCATCCAGCAGCTCACGTTCATCCGGAGGTTTCGGGGGATGACGACCGGCGTATTCCAGGTGCTTGGAGAGCCGGACCCGGACCGGGCCGGCAGAGTGGAGCAGCTGAGGGAGATGGGGTTTACTTGGGCCGACCTGGAAGATGAAAGCTATTGGATCGACCAAATCGTAGGGCTGCGCCGGGATATATACGAGGAGCTTGAGCGGGCCTCCGGACAGCTCTGGCTCATTCTGGATAAGACTGTACGCTATGTAATCGGCAAGAGGGATTTGTATGATTTAATCGGAATTCCGCATTTATTATGGGACTTAATTGATCAGCTGCCGCTGCCGCCCCAAGGACTTATCAGCCGTTATGCCAGATTTGATTTCTCGATCACGCAAGAGGATCAGATCAAGATGCTGGAGCTCAACGCAGACACGCCAACGGGCTACGTGGAATCTGCGGTTGTAACGCCATGGCTGTGCGGGCTTGCCGATCTTGATTCCCCGAATGCAGAGATGGCGGATTTAGTTGCTGCTGCCTGGGCGGAAGATCAACCGGATACGGCGGCCTGTATCGCTTATGGGACCCATTTGGAGGATTCCGGCACGATTGAAGCCTTGGTCAAACACAGCAGGCTGAATGTCAAATGCGTGGATTGCTTGGACCTTTGGGTAGATGAAGGAATTGTAAAAGAGCAGGACGACCGCATCATTCACCGCTTGTTCGCGCTATATCCGAAAGAATGGATGGCCTATGACGACGGGGGCGAAGCGCTTGCCTATGCTATGGAAACAGGAAATGTACAGCTGTTCAACCCGCTGCACAGCATTCTGCTGCAGTCCAAAGGACTTCAAGCTGCGGCATGGGGCTTATATGAGCTGGGCCTGCTGTTTGATGCAGAGGAGCGGGAGGCCATCGAACGCTACATGCTTCCTACGTATAATAAGCCGGTATTCGAAGGAGACTTTGTATCCAAATCGATGTTTGGACGCGAGGGCGGCTCCGTCAAGCTGTTCGATGACGGAGGTAAGCTTGAGATAGAGGACGATGAAGGCTTCGATACCAGTTCCTTCTTTCCCTTGGTCTATCAGAAGAGAGCCGACTTGGCACGTATCGAAACGGCTGCCGGTGAGCTGCATCTGCTTACGGGGATGTTCGTTATTAACGGAAAGCCATGCGGACTGCTCGGAAGAGCAGGCGGGCAAATAACCGGTAATTCAAGCCATTTTATCGCGGTAGGAGTGTTATAAATGAAAGCTATTAAGTATTTGTTCTGCGCCGCCATGCTCGCTTTATTCCTAAGCGCATGCGCATCGAACCAGCCTTCTGTGTTCAGCACGAGCACAAGCGCGTCCCCGGATTCAGATATCTCCCGGGTACCTTGGGATTACCGGGTCGTGGAAGGTAAAGTTGGCGATATCATCGGCAGCGACATGACGATTCTCCCGGATAACACCCTGGTTCCCAATGACGGCAATTACGCCACGGGTGATGCCGTGTGGACACTGCAGTATATGGACGCCGAGATGACGACGGATGCCAATAACCGCAACCAAATTCAGCTCTCCTCATGGAACACGCTGAAATCCTATAAAGATCAAAAGAGCGCGCAGGCGGATCTGTCTAATTTGAAAATCTCCCTGGAGTCGGAAGTGGATTTAGTCGGGGTATACAAGACCACCAATCAGGGAAAAACCCGTAATTTCGCTGTTCTCACCTTACCTTCGGGCAATCGGATCAAGCAGCCGATCAGTGATGAACGTTATACGGCGTTAGAGAAACAAAAGAAAGTAAAAGTCTTGCTCGAAGAAGTGCATGACTTCGGAGACTATGATTCAGTTTATGCAAAATTCCGGGGGTGGGCTAAATGACAATCGTTATTAATATCGTAGTAAGTGTTGCCGTTATTATCGTACTGCAGCTGCTTGGCATGTTTATCTTCAGTTTGATGACTCCGTTTAAGGATCTGGAGGAGCTAAAGAAGGGCAATACTGCCGTGGGGCTCGCACTCGGCGGGAAGTTCCTCGCGACGGCCATTGTGCTTGGCGTTGCCGCTTATACGAATACCTCGATCTGGTTTATGATGCTGTGGTTCGTTGTCGGGTATGTCATTCTCGTTGCCGCGTATTGGATCTTCGAGCTTGTAACGCCGGGACTCAAAATATCGGAGCATCTGCAAAAGGGCAATGTAGCGGTAGGCATTCTATTATGCTGTGTTTTCATCGGCACAAGCTTTGCAATCAGCAGTCTTATTATCTGATCATACATAAGTCAAAGAGGCTTCCATACCGATTGCCCGGTACGGAAGCCTCTATTTTCGGGGAAGGCAGCTGTTCTTCCTTAACTGCCTCTAATCACTTGTACGTCAGCGGGCAGCACATCTTCGCCCTCATACAGCATAAACCTGCCATCCAGCCATTCAATGCGCAGCAGCTTCATATCATCGGACTGATACTGCCAAACCGATTGCTCGCCGCCGCTCATGAACGGAGTTTTGCCGACGGTGACGATGAACCCGGAATACTGCTCCTCCAAATGGAAGACCCGGTCATCCATTTCGAGCGTCATCGGGACTTCTTCGATGGAATCAAGCCGTCCATCAATCGGTTTGTAGAGGGAGTATACGGTTTGCTCGCGTTCTTCAATCAGCAGGTAGCTGATTGAAGCCCCATCCTGCAACGTCAGAACAACGCTTCTGCGGCGCGCATTCTGCGTACGTCCGATTACCTGGTAGGTGACAAGCGAAACGTCGCATACATCGCCAGGGCCAAGAGTCAGAATGCTGCGCGGCGCTGCAGCAGGCTCCGGCTTGCTCATCATATTCTTAATCCGTTTAAATAGACTCATCGATTAGACATCCTAGTTTGTTTTATCGTATTGCTTGAGCAGGGCAGCCAGCTCATCTTCAACTTTATCGTTCTTCCCGAGTTCAGCGAATTCGTCGTCGAGCGATTTGCCTTTGGAGTTATAAAGCTCGTTGCTTGCTTCGGCCTGTGCTTCCATTTGAAGCATTTTCTCTTCCATGCGCTTCAGTCCCGCAGAAGCGGAATCCGCTCCGAAACCATTTAAGGCTTTGTTGATTTCAGTCTGCGTTTTAGCCGCTTGGTAACGGGCGCTTAACGTTTCGCGTTTGTTCTTGATGTCGGTTAATTGCTTGCGCATATCGCTGAGCTTCTCGCGAAGGTTGTTGGCAAGCAGCTGATTTTGCGAATATGAGGCTTGGTATTCATTCATCTTCTGCTCTGCGCTGTTCTTCTCTTCAAGGGCGCGGCGGGCCAAATCGATGTTTTGTGCTTTCGCTGCCGTATGAGCCTGCTCTGTCCGTTTCTGAACGAGCGCAGCCTGTTCTTCGTAAAGCTGTTTGAATTTCTTCTCCAGCGCGATTTGGGAAGCGACTGCTTTCTCCGCATCTTCCAGATCCTCGGTCATATCCCGGATATACTGATCCGTCAATTTGATCGGATCTTCAGCTTTCTCGATTAGGGCGTACACATTGGAGAGGGTCAGGTCTCTAAGACGTTTAAATATGGACATTTTGTTGCCTCCTGATTATTAGTTTACACATCAATACGCGTGGTGACCGATTCGGTTTCGGTTTCGCTGCGGTCCATAAAAATATCCTATTATAGAAAGTACTAGAATCCAATAGGAAGGAGAGAATAATTTGTATTTTTTTATGAGACTGGTGCTGAAAGCCGTGCGTTTAAGAAAAATGGCGCTCGGCTCAGTTATACTGATCTTCATTCTGGGAAGCGCCAGCATCGCTTACTGGCTGGAGCCTTCTACCTTTCAGACGTGGTTTAATGCCCTGTACTGGGTCTTGACGACAATGGCTACGGTTGGCTATGGGGATTTCTTCGCGAAGACTGTGATCGGAAAACTCTTTACGATTTTCCTCTATATCTTCGGTATCGGTCTGCTGAGCGTCGTCATAGGGAAAATTATCGATTCCGTTGCAGATATACAGAGAAAGAAGGAGGCAGGTCAATTGAAGTTCCAAGGCAAAGACCATATTATCATCATCAATTGGAGCAAGAAGGCACAATATGCGGTTGAAGAAATTCTATCTTATTCACCGGCGCCGAGCATTGTGCTGATTGATGAATCAGACAGGCATCCGCTTGCGCATCAGGATCAAGTGCATTTTATCAGCGGTGATCCGTCTTTGCAGGATGTTCTGGAAAGGGCGAAACTGAAGGAAGCCAGGGCAGCGATTATCTTTGCGGATGCTCGGATCGACGAGCCGGCACTGGTTGATGGGAAGACGCTGCTTATCGCTTCAAGCATCGAGAGATTCGCTCCCAATATCCACACCACGGT
This sequence comes from Paenibacillus solisilvae, assembly GCF_042656405.1. Classification (NCBI taxonomy): domain Bacteria; kingdom Bacillati; phylum Bacillota; class Bacilli; order Caryophanales; family Paenibacillaceae; genus Paenibacillus; species Paenibacillus solisilvae. The sequence goes on from NZ_JBHSOW010000041.1 coordinate 8,857, forward strand.
GGAGATTACGCAGGATCAGCATGTCCAGAACTTCCAGCATGTAAAGGTGAATGAATTTGTTCTCTCCCATGATGCCATTTCAAGGTTAGCGGTGCGGGCTGCGCTTCAACAAGGAAATTCAGAGGTGTTCAACCAGCTGCTCAGCCGTCAGCATGGCGATGACATCTATGAGATTCCTGTAAAACAGGAGTGGAAGACATACGGGGATGCCTTTCAGGATCTCCTTCTCAGGGGAGCGACGCTCATCTCGGATCGGGGCGACCTCGGGATCAACCGCAAATTGACGACGGCTATTCCAAGTGACGCGAGGCTGTATGCTGTCGCAGATGAAGAGACGTTCCTCAGTCTGACTGGTAAATCCAAGTAATCGGCTCTGCCGATAGGGAAGCAGGCGGAGCATTTCTGCGTCTGCACCGCCGGCTGCTCCCAGCGTACAGTGGGACGGCGATACATAATAGAAGTCAGCTGCACGAAGGTTCATTATTTGTCCATGCGGGGTTTAATAGGCGTTATTTAAGTCTATTAACCTTATATAGAGCCTGCTCAAGGTCAATCGCTAAGGGCGGCTCTGCCGGACAAAGGAGTGATTGTGGATGCGCTTGGTACTGTTATCGATCTGGATTCTATTCGTGATCTACGCTTTTCTGCTTGCGCCGGGAGAGCGTGGGATGGATGATCCTCTTCTGGGGAACATATTTACCTTCCAAATGGATAAGGTTGACCCATCGATCATGATGGTTTTCTATCTGCTCGGTATTTATCCGCTGGCCTTTGCCTGTCTGCTGCTGCCGACGGATGACCGGGAAATTCCTGCCTGACCGTTTGTACTGCTGTCCTTCGGATTCGGAGTGTTTGCGCTGCTGCCTTATTATTGGCTTCATCCGTTCGGGGCGCAAGGGCGAAGCCGCCGTATACCGCGTTTGCTGCTGCGGCTGCTGGTGAGTAGAATAACATTCGTTGTGCTCATGCTGCTCGCAGCCGGGCTGACGATCCAGGGTTTGGCAGCAGGGGATCCCGCCGCCTATTCTGAGGCATACAGCAGTTCGCAGTTTGTGCATGTGATGACGATCGATCTGGGCGTACTGACCTTCTTGGCGGTATACGCAATCTATCAGGATTGCAAGAGACAAGGGAAAGCGGCCGGATACGGGCTCCTGGGTCTGCTGCCGATTCTAGGTTTATTATTTTATGTGTTGAATGATCGCGGGAAGACCGCTAAACTGAGAATAGTAGGACGGGCATGACGGGCATGTAAGATGAAGTGCAGGAAGAAATAGAGCCTGAATGTCAGGCAAGACAAGAAGTAAACAAAATAAGCAAAAGTATAATGGAGGTTGACTTAGTGAGCACATCGATACAGCATATGGTTATTTTCTGTTTAAAGCATGCCGTGGGTTCTGCGGAAGCCAATCAATTCCTGGCGGATGGTCAGCGGTTATTGACATCGATTCCAGTGGTCAAGAACTTCAAGGTGTTCGATCAGGTGAGTCCCAAAAATGATTATGACTACGGATTCTCGATGGAATTCGCGGATCAAGCGGAGTATGACGCTTATAATGTTCACCCTGTACACGTCGATTTCGTCGAGGGACGCTGGGTTCCGGAAGTAAGCCGGTTCTTGGAGATTGATTTTAAAGGCCATTAATCCAAAAGGAAAAGGGCGGCTGGGGACGGTTTCAAAGCTCCGTTGCTCAGCTGCCCTAATTAATGTGATTAAGCAAGAATACGCTGGAACTGCTCGGTCAGCCGGGGCACGACCTCGAATAGATCCCCGACGATTCCATAATCGGCTACGCCGAAAATGGGGGCGTCGGGGTCTTTGTTGATCGCTACGATGACACGGGACTGACTCATCCCTGCAAGGTGCTGGATGGCTCCGCTAATCCCGCAGGCGATGTAGAGCTTGGGGGTCACCGTCTTGCCGGTCTGCCCGATTTGCAGGGCGTAATCGCAGTAGCCGGCATCGCAAGCACCGCGCGAGGCGCCGACTGCGCCGCCCAGCACCTGGGCGAGCGCTTCGAGGGGCGCGAAGCCCTCCGCGCTGCGAACGCCTCGGCCGCCGGCGACGATGATGTCCGCCTCGGCGAGATCCGCCCGTCCGCTGGCTTTGCCAACGATGCTGCGGACGGTGGTCCATAAGGCCGGCGCGGTGTAGGGCAGCGCCGATATCGTGCCTTCGCTGCCGGATGGAACCGGCTCCGCGACGGGCAGATTGTTGGGGCGCACCGTTACAATCCACGGTGCGCCCGGGAGAAAGCGCAGCCGCTCGAACGCCTTGCCGGCGTAGAGCGGGCGGGTGAAGATCGCGTCGCCGCCGCCATCGGTAATTTCGATGGCGGTGACATCCGCGACGTGGCCGCCATGCAGCGCGGCGGCCACGCGGGGCGCGAGCTCGCGCCCCGCTGCGGTGTGGCCGAGCACAATGATGCTCGGCTGCACCGCGGCCGCGGCCGCGCCGATTGCGGCGGCGAATGCCTCCGGCGCGAAGCGCGCAAGGGCGGGGTCGTCGATGACGTGGACGACCCCTGCCCCCCGGGCGGCGAGCTCGGCGGCCGCCTCGGCCAGCGCGGCCGCCGGCCCGCTGCCGGCAAGGACGGCGTGCACAGCGCCGTCCCCGGCTAACCGCCGGGCGGCGCCAAGCGCTTCCAGCGCAACGCGCCGCAGCTTCCCGTCCGCGCACTCGGCATACACGAGTGCGGTCCGATTGAGAGTATCGCTCATCTCTTCTCAGTCCTCCTTCGAATGAGATATCCGCTTCAGAACAGCTTCGCTTCGCTCTGCAGCAGCTCCGCGAGCGCTGCGGCCTGTTCGCTCGGCGTGCCGGCGAGCTTCTTGCCTGCTGCCCGCGCTGGCGGTGCGGCCAAGGAAACCCGCTCCGTCCGCGGCGCCAAGTCGCTCTCTGCGAGCTGGAGCTCAGCAACGGATACTTGCCGCAGCGGTTTGCGCTTGGCCTTCATAATGCCGGGCAGGGAAGGATAGCGCGGTTCATTCAGTCCTTGCTGGGCAGTCACCAGTGCAGGAAGGGGTATTTCTACCGTTTCCACGCCCCACTCCGTATCCCGTTCCACAACGGCAGTGCTCCCGCCATTTGCACCGCCGGTTTGAATTTCCAGCTTCACCGCGGCTGCTGCATGAGGCAGTCCCAGCCTCTCAGCGATTTGAAGCGCAACGCTTCCGGCACCCCGGTCAATGGCAAACAGCCCGGCCAACAAGAGGTTTGGCTGAAGCTGATCAACAACAGCAGCGAGTGCAGCCGCAATCGCGTGACCATCCTCCGGCAGCCCTTCATTGGAGAGCAGCACCGCTTCGTCTGCACCCATCGCCAGCGCCGTCCGCAAAGCTTCGGCAGCTCTCTCCGGTCCGCAGGAGAGAACGGTCACGTTCCCGCCATGCGCCTCGCGTATACGAAGCGCCTCTTCAAGCGCGTATTCGTCATAGGGATTAATAATGAATTTCACGCTTTGCTCCGCAACAGCCCCGTTTACCAGCTCGACTTTTTCCTCCGTATCAAACGTCTGCTTAAGTAAAACCACAATATTCACGTTAACACCTCCAATGCTGCGCCGAAGATCAGCTCCGGCACTAAGGGGTAGATTGATGATGATGCCAAGCACAGAGAGTTCAAAACCTAAACATATGGGAATAACGATTAGCGAGTTTACGAGCAGATTGAAAGGGAAGATCTGCAGAATTTGAGTTAAAACTCCCACGTCAGTATGACGGTTTAACCGACTTTGGTGCGAAGCACCATGAGAACAAAAAGCCTCAAACCCGGAGCTAATCCGGGTTAAAGCGCACTAAAAACCGTACCGCGGAGGATTTGAGGTTTGAGCGACTTTGGTGCGGAGCACCACGGGAGCAAAAAGCCTCAAAACCAGAGCCAATCCCGGTTTGCACGCACTTAAAAACCGACCACGGAGTTGTTGAGGATTTAAGCGACTTTGGTGCCGAAGCGCCATAAGAGCAAGAGCTCCCAAACCGGAGGCAATCCGGTTTGCACGCACTAAAAACCTGCCGCGGAGGTTTTGAGGGTTTGGCGACTTTGGTGCGGAGCACCACGGGAGCAAAACCCCAAAACCGGAGCCCCACGGGAGCAAAAAGCCTCAAACCCGGAGCCAATCCCGGTTTGCACGCACTTAAAAACCGACCACGGAGGTATTGAGGGTTTAAGCGACTTTGGTGCCGAAGCGCCACAAGAGCAAGAGCTCCCAAACCGGAAACAACCCGGTTTGTTCTGCACGCACTAAAAACCTGCCGCGGAGGTTTTGAGGGTTTGGCGACTTTGGTGCGGAGCACCACGGGAGCAAAACCCCAAAACCGGAGCCCGGTGCCCCTCACCATAAATATGTCCACTCCCCCAAAAATAGACCCCATCCATCGCCTGTTCGCATGTTCACGCAAGCGCGGACATATACTTAACCACTGCGCATTTTTGTAAGCGCTTATCGGCTTGTCCCTAAGGAAACAGCTTCATTTCCCGAGGCTGCTCTCCATCCATAAGGTCTCATTTCGGCGTAGATAGGGGGATTTGCGTGGAGTCGTTAGATGCACATCAGATTGCACAGCTGGCGCAATGGATTATTTTTGCAGGGATGACGGCGGCGGCCTTGATTATGTTTGGCATGGCGGTCAGCAGACGGGTAGGCTATATCCGGCTTGGCCGAAGCACGGATACCGGCAATGGAAGATCCGCAGGTTCGCATCACGATCCGGAACTGGATGAAGAGGACAGCGATGAATTTCTACACCTCTCCTCGGCTCCCGCCTCCGCCAAACGGCCGAATATGGAGCATATCCGCCGGATCGTCACACTGTCCACACGAGATATGAATGTCCGCAGAGCCTTGGGATGGCTGGTTCATGTCTTCGGGCATCGGAAGCTGCTGAAGGATATTCGCAGCGGCATCCTGCATTTGGTGCTCTTTTATGGCTTTATCGTACTGCAGTTCGGTGCCGCAGACATCATCTGGAAGGGGCTTAGCGGAAATGCCCTTCCTTTGCCCGCCTATCAGGACTTCATCCGAATCCAAGAAATAACCGTCGTCCTCGTGCTGCTTGCCATCATCTACGCAGGCATCCGCAGGTATGTGGAAAAGCTGGCGAGACTGAAGCGGGGGTGGAAACCGTCCATTGTGCTCTGGTTTATCGGCGGGCTGATGATCACGGTGTTGTTCACGCAGGCATTCGATCATTTGAAAGAAGGTTCAAACGCACAGCCTGCTCCAGCTGCCGCACAACATAACAGCCAAGATTCACCGATCTTCCTCCATCCGAAGAATACAGCGGTCAACAACATAACGATATTAGGGCTTGGAGGTTCATCGCAATCGCCCTATTTGATCACAGGGCAGTCCGCCATTCCGGGCGCCTGGGAGGTGCTCTACCGGTTCGCAATCTACAAAGCGCAGCTGCTGACTGCCGGGTCCATATCCGATTCCCAGACACAGGCAGATTCGCTGTATGTGAATTACGCGCCATTCTCCTCCGGAATAGCCGAAGGCATGCGGGAGTTAGGGGTGCCGGGGGGTGCCGCTGAAGTCGGATATGAAATATGCTGGTGGCTGCATTATGCCATTCTGCTTGCTTTTCTCGTCTATGTGCCGCAGTCGAAGCATTTTCATATCTTCACTGCACCGGTCAATCTCTGGCTTCGCCGCCGCTTGCCGCCCGGCAAGCTTGCTCCGCTTGATCTGGAGGATGAGAATGCGGAATTCTTTGGCGTCGGTGCTATTGAGCAGTTTACCCGGAAGCAGCTGATCGATCTCTACGCCTGCGTGGAATGCGGTCGCTGCACGAATGTATGCCCGGCATCGAATACCGGCAAGCTGCTCTCACCGATGCATTTGATCATGAAGCTGCGTGACCATTTGACAGAGAAGGGTGCAGCAATTACATCTCGGTCACCATGGGTTCCGGCCTTTTCCGGCGGTTCGCAGCAGGAGGGCGCACATGTGATGGGCGGTGCTATGCCGGTATGGGTGAACCATCATTCAGCTGATGGATCGGAGGAGGAGCAGACGTCGATCGAACCTACGATGACGGCCCAGAAGCATGCTTGGCAGCTGCGGCAGGATACCTCCATCTACGATGCAGCGCTAATCGGCGATGTGATGACGGAATCTGAGCTTTGGGCATGTACAACCTGCCGCAGCTGTGAGGAGCAATGTCCGGTTGGCAATGAGCATGTTGACAAAATCATCGATATGCGGCGGTATCTCGTCTTAACCGAAGGACGCTTGCCGGCAGAGGGTCAGCGTGCTCTGCAAAATATTGAACGCCAGGGCAATCCCTGGGGGCTGCCGCGGGCAGAACGCGCAGCATGGCTGTCTGCTTATGAGGCCTCAACGGCACTGCTTCGTCCCGATGAACCGATAACATCCATTCGAACGATGAAGGACGCGGCGCGCCTGGGCGAGAAACCGGAGCTGCTGCTGTGGGCAGGAACCATGGGGGCCTATGATCAGCGAAGCCGGCGTGTCTTGTTTGCTCTGGTCCGATTGCTGCAGCAGGCGGGTGTGCTGTTCGCGGTTCTTGGCGCAGAGGAGCGCAATTCCGGGGATACGGCGAGAAGGATGGGCAATGAGCTGCTGTTTCAAACCTTATGTGCGGAGAATATCGCGACCCTCCAGCGCTACGGGATACGGCGAATTGTCACCATTTGCCCGCATACCTTCAATGCGCTGAAGAATGAATATCCCGATTTTGGCCTCGATGCTTCTGCCGTTACGGTGGAGCATCACACGACTTTGCTTGACCGGCTCGTAGCCGAAGGAAAGCTGCAGCCGGTTCACCGGGTAGAGGAGCGCGTAGTCTATCATGATTCCTGCTACCTTGGCCGCTATAACGGCATTTATGATGCGCCCCGTAATCTGCTGCGTTCTATCCCGGGCGTTAAACTGCTGGAGATGGAGCGGTCCCGTCAGAATGGGATGTGCTGCGGAGCAGGCGGCGGCCTCATGTGGATGGAGGAGCGGAGCGGGATGCGCGTGAATGAAGCCAGAGTATCCCAGGCGCTGGCAGCCGCTCCAACCGTGATTGGCTCGGCCTGCCCTTACTGCCTGACGATGATGGAGGATGGGGTGAAGCTCCTTGAAGCGGAAGATGCCGTACAGGCAAGAGACGTTGCCGAGCTGCTGGCGGAAAGTGTATTTGGCCGAAATGAATCTACCTTATTGGAGAAGGAGTGAGCGTTTGTGGGAGCAATAACGCCATTTAAGCCGGTTCGCCGCGCGGCCGTCATCGGCTCTGGGGTTATGGGGGCTGGCATTGCTGCTCATCTGGCAAATGCGGGCCTGCAGGTTCTGCTGCTTGATGTCGCTGCGGATTCACTCACAGCGGAAGAGATGAAGCAGGGGCTGACGCTCGAAGATGCTAAGGTCCGTAACCGTGCGGCCTTAGGAAGCCTCGCCCGATTGGCGGTGCAGCAGCCTCCGGCGCTGTATGAGGCAGCGTTTGCGAAGCGTATTACAGCGGGCAATCTGGAGGATGATTTGGCGAAGCTGAGCCAGGTTGACTGGATTGTAGAAGTTGTAGTGGAGCGGCTGGATGTGAAGCGTCAGGTGCTTGCCCGGATCGAATCCGTATGGAAGCCGGGGACAATAGTGTCGACGAACACATCCGGGCTTTCGGTTGCGGCGATGGCGGAGGGGCGGAGCGATGCTTTCCGAAAACATTTTGCAGCGGCTCATTTCTTTAATCCGCCCCGGCATATGAAGCTGGTGGAGGTGGTGCCCGGGCCCGATACCGATGCGGGGGTGCTGGCAAGGCTTACCTCCGTCTGTGAGCAGCAGCTTGGGAAAGGTGTCGTCCTTGCCAAGGATACACCGAATTTTATCGCCAACCGAATTGGCTGTTACGGGATGATCTTGACCATTGAGGCGATGCGGCAGCACGGCTTAACCGTCGATGAGGTTGATGCGCTGACGGGGCCGGCGATGGGCAGGCCGAAGACGGCGACCTTTCGCATGATGGATATGGTTGGAATCGACACCCTTCTGCATGTCGTCGATAACGTTCGGGAGCGAAGCGAGGATGCCGAGGATCAGCAGGCTTTTGCGAGACCTCCGGAGCTTACGGCGCTTCTGGGTCGAAAGTGGCTGGGCGAGAAGAGCGGGCAGGGCTTTTATCGCAAAATAAAACGTCCGGGCGGCGGCAGCGATATTGAGACGCTGGACCTGCAGACGATGACCTACGCGCCGAAGCGTAGCGCGGCCTCGCCGGTCATTGAAGCCGCCAAGGCAGCCAAGGGTGCCGAAGCAAAAATTAAGGCGCTGCTGTTCACCGATGTGAATGATCGCTATGCGAAATTTGCTTGGACTACGCTCAAGGCTACCCTGCTCTATTCTGCTAAGCAGCTTGGCGTCATTGCGGATACTCCGCTCGCTATCGACCGCGCGCTCGTATGGGGCTTTAACTGGGAGCTTGGACCCTTTGAGCTCTGGGATGCGATTGGTCTGGAACGCTCCGTGAAACGGATGAAAGCTGAGGGCGATGCCGTGCCGGAATGGGTTGAAGCATGGCTTGCGGCGGGCAACACCTCCTTTTATCGAACAGAGGGGGACCGGCGTTATTATTCGTATCGCGGCGAATATGTGGAGCAGGAGACCCAGCCGGACACCCTTTCTCTATCGGCGCTTAAGAACGCCGGCAAGAAGGTGCTTGGGAATACGGGTGCGTCGTTGATCGACATCGGCGGGGACATCGTTTGTTTGGAATTTCATTCCCCCAACAATGCGATAGGCGGAGACATCCTATCGGCAATCCGGCAAAGCGCCGAGGAGGTCAGCCGTAACTGGCGGGGGCTGGTCATTGCCAACGAAGGCCGCCACTTCTGCGTCGGAGCCAATTTATTCATGCTGTTAATGGAAGCGCAGAATGGCGATTTCGATGAAATCGACGACATTATCCGGCTGTTTCAAAGCAGTATGCTGCAGCTCAAAAAGCTCGACCGGCCGGTCGTTGCAGCACCTCACCGGATGACGCTCGGCGGAGGCGTTGAGGCCTGCTTGCCGGCCGACCGGATTGTATTCACGGCGGAAACCTACTACGGGCTTGTCGAGACCGGGGTCGGATTAATTCCGGCCGGCGGCGGCTGCAAGGAGGCCGCGGCGCTCGCGGCGGACCGAACTGCGGCAGGCGGGGAGATTCAGCCGCAGCTGAACACCCTGTTCGAGTCGATTGCAATGGCCAAGACTTCGACAAGCGGTTATGACGTACAGCGCATTGGCTTCAGGCGCCCGCAGGATGTGGCGATCATTCGCGGTGAGTCGCGTATCGCGGAGGCAAAGCGACTTGCGCTTGAGCTTGACCGGGCCGGATACATCCCGCCTCCGGCCGAGGCTCGTATCCGCGTGGCGGGGCGCGAAGGGCGCGCGGTGCTGCAGCTTGGCGTGGAGGCGATACGCCTGAGCGGACAGATCAGTGCGCATGATGTGCGCATCGGCCGGAAGCTGGCGCATGTCTTGGCTGGAGGAGATGCACCGCCGGGGGCGGAGGTCAGCGAGCAGTATCTGCTTGATTTGGAGCGTGAAGCATTCCTAAGCCTGATCGGTGAACCGCTGACACAGGCACGCATGCAGCATATGCTCGCTACCGGGAAGCCGCTGCGCAACTAGTAAAGTGGAGAATGAAAGTCATGCTTCAATCAGCGGCTTCGTCCAGAAGACAATTATTGTATAACCAAACCAAATAAGGAGGTGATCGCTCATGGCTGCAGCAAACAATCAACGCGATGCCGTCATCGTAGCGGCGGTTCGAACGGCCGTCGGCAAGGCTAAGAAAGGAAGCCTTGCCGATACGCGCGCCGAGGACCTTGGCCGGGCGGTATTTCGAGCTGCGATCGGGCGCGTTCCGGGACTTAGGCAGGAAGAGATCGAAGATGTCATTATTGGCTGTGCGATGCCGGAGGGCGAGCAGGGGCTTAACTTTGCCCGTATCATGACGCTGTATGCAGGGTTTCCGGTTACGACACCGGCTGTAACGGTTAACCGGTTCTGTGCTTCAGGATTGCAGGCAATCGCTTATGCAGCGGAACGAATTCGCCTTGGCGAAGCAGATGTTGTGCTTGCGGGAGGCGTCGAGACCATGAGTCATGTGCCGATGTCGGGGTTCAAGCTGTCCCCTCATCCTGGCATTGCAGACGCTATGCCGGAGGTGTACATGGGAATGGGCCACACGGCGGAGGAAGTGGCCAGACGTTATGGGATTAGCCGGGAGGCTCAGGATGCTTTTGCCGCGAGCAGCCACAGCAAAGCCGCGGAGGCCATCGCATCCGGAAGGTTTAAAGGTGAAATCGTTCCGCTGCAGGTAAGCCGCGAGGGTGTCGATGACAACGGCAGACCTTGGGCGCGCAATTTTGTATTTGATACCGACGAGGGCGTCCGACCCGATACGACGACTGATATTCTGGCGAAGCTCAAGCCTTCCTTTGCCAGAGAGGGAACCGTCACGGCAGGCAACACCTCGCAGATGAGCGACGGTGCGGCGGCGGTTATCGTTATGAGCCGGGCGCGCGCCGAAGAACTGGGGATAAAGCCGCTCGCCGTCTTCCGTTCCTTCAGCGTAGCCGGCGTAGCGCCCGAGGTGATGGGAATCGGGCCGATCGAAGCCATTCCCAAAGCATTGAAGCGGGCAGGCATCCCGCAGGATCAGGTTGATTTATTTGAGATCAATGAAGCCTTCGCGGCCCAATGTCTCCCGATCATCAACGAGCTCCAAATCGATCCGTCGCGGGTAAACGTAAACGGCGGCGCGATCGCCCTCGGCCATCCGCTTGGCTGTACGGGAGCGAAGCTGACTGTCTCTCTCATCCATGAACTTCAGCGCCGCGGCGGCGGCACGGGCGTAGTCTCCATGTGCGTAGGCGGCGGCATGGGCGCCGCCGGCGTCATTGAAGTCTTGTAACAAGTCATCAGCGGTTGAGCGCCTCAGGTACGAAGTAACACGGAGTGTGAATCGCCAATGTTGGCAGTGATTGCGGCGCACAAGAACGACTCTGGCACATAGTACCAAGCAGCCCTAGTCGCCAGTGTTTCGGCGCATTAGAGCGACTTTGGTGCACGGCACCACGGAGCGTGAATCGCCAATGTTTTTCAGTGGTTTTACGGCGCACAAGAGCGACTCTGGTACATAGTACCAAGCAGCGCTAGTCGCCAATGTTTAGTTGTGGTTGCGGCGCATTAGAGCGACTTTGGTGCACAGCACCACGGAGCGTGAATCGCCAATGTTTTTCAGTGGTTCGGCGCATTAGAGCGACTTTGGTGCACGGCACCACGGAGTGTGAATCGCCAATGTTGGCAGTGATTGCGGCGCACAAGAGCGACTCTGGTACATAGTACCAAGCAGCCCTAGTCGCCAGTGTTTAGTTGTGGTTGTGGCGCATTAGAGCGACTTTGGTGCACAGCACCACGGAGCGCGAATCGCCAATGTTTAGCAGTGGTTCGGCGCATTAGAGCGACTTTGGTGCACAGCACCACGGAGCGTGAATCGCCAATGTTTTTCAGTGGTTCGGCGCATTAGAGCGACTTTGGTGCACAGCACCACGGAGTGCAAATCGCCAATGTTTAGCAGTGGTTCGGCGCATTAGAGCGACTTTGGTGCACAGCACCACGGAGCGTGAATCGCCAATGTTTTTCAGTGGTTCGGCGCATTAGAGCGACTTTGGTGCACGGCACCACGGAGCGCGAATCGCCAATGTTTTTCAGTGGTTTTACGGCGCACAAGAGCGACTCTGGTACAAAGTACCAAGCAGCCCTAGTCGCCAATGTTTAGTTGTGTTTCCCAGTGCACGCCTGAGCGAGTCTGGTACACAAAGTACCAGGCAGCGCTAGCCGCAATTATTCTTTTACTGCTGCGAAGGTTTTGCGAATTTGTGCGACTTTGGTACGGAGTACCACGGGAGCACAAATCGCAAAACCGGAGCCGAGGAGGACAAACAAAACATGACACAAACACAACGATGGGGCGGCCGGTTTGTGGTTGAGGATATGTCGCCGGAAGCTATGGTTACGCCAGAGGATTTTACCGAAGAACAGCGGATGATTGAGAGCGCGGCACGGGCCTTCCTGGCGGGTGAAATTCGCCCCCGCGATGCCGAGATCGAGTCGCTGAATTATGAATTGACCGTAGAGTTAATGCGAAGTGCGGGAGAGCTTGGTCTGCTCGGCGCTGACGTTCCGGAAGCCTATGGAGGGCTGGGCCTTGACAAAGTGAGCTCGACACTGCTCGCAGAGACGCTTGCCGAAGCCTCCTCTTTCGCGCTGTCCATCGGCGCCCATGTAGGAATCGGCACGCTGCCGATCGTGTTCTTCGGAACGCCCGAGCAGAAGCAGCGGTACCTGCCGGATCTTGCCACGGGCCAGAAGATTGCAGCGTATTGCCTGACTGAGCCGGCATCCGGCTCGGACGCTCTGGGTGCGAGAACGACGGCTAGGCTGTCGCCGGACGGCAAGCATTACGTCCTCAGCGGCTCCAAGATTTATATAACGAACGCAGGCTTTGCCGATGTGTTTATCGTCTATGCGAAAGTGGATGGCGAGCATTTCACGGCCTTCATCGTGGAGCGCGGCTTGCCCGGCTTCAGCATTGGACCCGAGGAGCACAAGATGGGCATCAAGGGCTCATCGACTTGTCCGATATATTTTGACGATACACCGGTGCCGGTAGAGAACGTCCTTGGCCAAGTCGGCAAAGGGCATCTCATCGCCTTTAATATCCTGAACATCGGCCGCTTCAAACTGGCTGCCGCCTGTGTGGGCAGTGCCAAAGAAACGATTGCCCTCGCCGCGAAATATGGCAGCACGCGGAAGCAGTTTGGCCGGGCGATCTCCTCGTTTCCGCTCATTGGAGCGAAGCTCGCGGATATGAACATCGTGACTTATGTGATGGAGAGCATGGTTTACCGCACCGCGGGATGGTTCGATGACATGCTGCGAAATGTCGAAGCGGAGGCGGGGAACGCGGGTTCGGACGCAGCCAAAGCGATCAGCGAATATGCGCTGGAATGCTCCATTCTCAAAGTATTCGCAACCGAAGCGCTCGCTTTCGTTGCCGATGAGGGCGTTCAGATTCATGGAGGCTACGGCTATATCCGCGAGTACAAAATAGAACGGATTTACCGCGATTGCCGCATCAATCGTATTTTTGAAGGCACCAATGAGATCAACCGGCTGCTTATTCCAGGAACGCTGATGAAGAAGGCGCTCAAAGGCGAGCTCCCGCTGCTGCGCAAAGCCCGCTCCTTGCAGGCTGAATTGCTGCAGCCGCTGCCGCTGCCTTCCTTCGACGAGCCGCTGGCCAAGGAGACCTTCCGCATTCAGCAGAGCAAGAAAATCTTCCTTGCCGTCGGCGGTTTAGCCGTTCAGAAGTACGGCCTTGCACTCGAGCAGCAGCAGGAGGTTCTGGCTCTGCTGGCCGATATGATGATCCAGATTTTCGCCATGGAAAGCGCCAGTCTTCGAACGCGTAAAATGCTTCTGAATGATTCATCGGCTTCAAACGCGAAGACGCAAAATGCCATCGAAATGACCGTTATTTTCGTGCAGGAAGCGATGGAGAGAGTGGAGCGTTATGCCAGAACAGCGCTCTCCGCCATTGAAGAAGGCGATTCGCTGCAAACCCAATTATCAATTCTCAAGAAGCTGACCCGCTCGCCCGCAGTAGACACGGTGGCCCTCAAGCGGAACGTCGCCTCGCGCATAATCCGCAGCGAGCAGTACACCTTGTAGCAGATGCGGCTGTTATTGGCAGCCAGGCGGCAGTAAAGACGCCTCTTGCGGCTGAAGGAACATGGCCCACCGGGCATAAGAGGAGTTGAGGAGATGGAACAAGCGAAGGATAGTCCTTGGCATCGCCATTACCCGCTAGAGGTTGCTCCCTCAGTTGATGTTCCGAACCACAACGCTGCGGATTTCTTGCTTCAATCCGCAGCGCGTTTCCCGGATCATGAAGCGCTGCTCTTCTTCGGCAAAAAAACGACTTACCGCCAGCTGCTTGCCTCCGCTCACCGGATGGCCGGCGGACTGCAGACGACCGGTATAGGCAAGGGCGATCGTGTTGCGATTATGCTGCCGAACTGTCCGCAGGCTGTTATCGCTTATTACGGGGTGCTGCTTGCAGGCGGTGTGGTTGTCATGACGAATCCGCTGTATGTCGAGCGCGAATTGGAGCATCAGCTTCGCGATTGCGGTGCGCGCGCGATTATTACACTCGATCTGCTCTATCCGAAACTGGCCAGAGTGAGAGGGGATTCCCCGGAGCAGGGTCCGCTGCCGATGCTTCAGCAGGTCATTGTCACCACCGTGCAGGATGCGCTCCCTTTTCCGAAAAATTTGCTTTATCCCATTAAACAACGCCGTGCCGGCCATAATCCGGCTGTTCCCTATGGCCCTCATGGCGTCTTGTCACTCCATACCTTTCTTGCAAAAGGACCTGCCCTGCCTGCTGAGGTTGCCATCGATCCGGCTAAGGATGCCGCTCTGCTGCAGTATACCGGGGGCACAACCGGTCTGCCCAAGGGCGTCATTCTCACGCACCGGAATCTGGTCGCCAATACGATGCAGATGGCTGCCTGGTGCTACAAAATGAAGGATGGGGCGGAGCGTTTCCTGGCTGCACTGCCCTTGTTTCATGTCTTCGGCCTGACGGTGCTTATGAATCAGTCGGTCATGCGGGCAGGGACGCTTATCCTGCTTCCGCGTTTTGAGGTGAAAGCCGTTCTTCAAGCGATTCGCAAGCAGAAACCGACTGTCTTTCCCGGGGCCCCGACCATGTATATCGCCCTGCTGAATCATCCCGATGTGAATAAATACGATCTATCCTCCATAAACATTTGTGTTAGCGGTTCGGCGCCGCTGCCTCTCGACGTTCAGACGAAGTTCGAGGCTCTGACAGGCGGACGGCTAATTGAAGGCTACGGTCTAACCGAAGCGGCTCCCGTTGCCCATGCGAACCCCATTTGGACCAAACGCAAAATCGGATCCGTCGGTATTCCGCTGCCCGGTACGCAGGCGCGGATCATTGACCTGGAGACAGGGGATGCCCTTCCCTCAGGGAAAGTCGGAGAGCTTCAAATCCGCGGCCCGCAGGTCATGATCGGGTACTGGAACCGGCCGGAGGAAACGGAAGCTGTGCTGCAGGACGGCTGGCTTCGTACGGGAGATTTGGCTGTAATGGATCAGGACGGCTTCTTCACGATTGTTGACCGGATGAAGGATGTGATCATTGCCGGAGGCTATAATGTGTATCCGCGGGAGATTGAGGAGGTGCTCTACGAGCATCCGGCGATCCGCGAGGCATCTGTCCTCGGCGTGAAGGATTCTTATCGGGGGGAGACGGTCAAAGCGTTCATTGTGCTGCGCAAGGAATGGAATGTTTCCCGGGAGCAGCTGGATATCTGGTGCCGGGCACGCCTTGCCGCGTATAAGGTGCCCCATCTGTATGAGTTTCGGGATGAGCTTCCAATGTCGATGATCGGTAAGGTGCTTCGCCGCAAGCTTCAGGAGGAGGAGGCAGCCAAAGAGAAAGATAAGGAGGAGCCAAAGGGCCCTAAGGAGGAGAAACCATGACGGAAGAAAGGTCAAACCGGCAGATGAATTCACAAGCAGAGGCGTTATTGCAGCTGGCGGAAGCGGCCAAATCTACGTTTTGGGGTTACTTAGGCTGTGAAATTGTCCATTTGGAGCAAGAAAAAGTCACAATTTCGCTGGATGCTCAGCCGCATCATCTGAATTTGCTTAACCTCATCCACGGCGGTGTGCTGGCATCGCTGCTGGATAATGCAATGGGGCTTGTCGTTTTGCAGCTTTGTCCGGATGAGAAGACCGTGACAGCTTACATGAACATTCATTATTTGAAAAGCAGCGGAGTCGGCATATTGACCTGCGATGCGGAGCTCATCCACCGGTCGAAGCGAACACTCACGACTCAAAGCCGGATTTACGGCGATGATGGCGAGCTTTTGGCATGGGGAAGCGGTTCGTATAGAATAGTAAAGTAATTGTAATATGTTACATTTTTGTAGAGGAAGTCCACCGCATTGAAAGCGTTCTCCATATCCCCTATAATTAGCCTATATATGGAAAAAAGATGCCCGGGTGAAAGGAGAGCGTAAGTGTGGTGAATCCGTGGATTACGACTGTAGTGATTGTTTTTGGCATTATCGTCGCAATTGTCGGTGTTATCGCTTATTTGCGGATGTATAAAAGCAGTGCGTGGTCAGCCACCCGTCCGGATCAAGAGGAGCCTCCGATTATGGAGCTTTTTTCTTCCAGTGAGCAGACATCGGCAGGGTTAAACTCGACAAATAATGACACAAATTAGACCTTGTAGGAAATTATAGGCGGTGTTCGC
Organism: Paenibacillus solisilvae; assembly: GCF_042656405.1. Lineage (NCBI taxonomy): Bacteria > Bacillati > Bacillota > Bacilli > Caryophanales > Paenibacillaceae > Paenibacillus > Paenibacillus solisilvae. Next base: position 25,204 of record NZ_JBHSOW010000041.1, read on the forward strand.
TTTTATATCGTTGTCAGAAATGTTATAATTGATTGATAAATGAAACAATTTGATTTCATACCGACCATGAGTTCGCCGTAAATCAGCCGGAACGTTCGATACAGATGATGGGTACCAGCCGCGGATAATTTCATCGCCGCGTGCACTCTCGTACATGGATTGTTAGAACCACCAACCGATGATATGGAGGGGATTTCATGGCGAAACGCAGCCACAATGAAGTCAAAGAAAGCCTCAGGGAATTAACTCGAATTTTTCAACCCAAAGACTCTCGGAAATTCGTCAAGGATTACATCCGTAAGTACAGAATTATGGGTGGGTATGAAGATGAGCTGATTATGCTCGTCGATCACGAGATGGGGAGACTGCGTTCTTCCGTAAGCTAATAACGATTAAATATCTTGCCTTGCCCGATTATTAGGGACAAGGCTTTTTTGTTTGTTCAGACCGGATAAAATCAGCAGAGCCTCCGCCAATGTAGGTTTTTTGTCAGGTAAGAACATGTTCGCTGCAAGCAGCGAACATAACCTTAACGAAGATGTAAGGCAGCTTTAAGGTAAATCGATAGCAGCTTTTGGGAAGGGAATGCACATTGGAATCAGGCGTTTGGCAGTATCGGTTATCAACATTCCATATGCGAGAGGACCCGTCCTCAAGATGGCGTATTTCGTCATCGTTAGGGCGCGTTATATTAAAGCGGTCAACCAGATGATGGTTTAAAGATCCGCGGGGGCCGCCAAAGTCAATCGAGAGGGCTGCCGGGTTGACGGGAGCCTTCCATTCTTTTGGGTGATTGGATTTTCTGCAACTTTCCCGGATCGGAGTAAGTCTAGTGTATGAGGGGGGCTGCAGATGAAGAAACGACTGAGTATGATGTTCATTATTCTCATTGGATGCGCCTTGTTGAGTGGAACAGCTTCTGCAGATTGGGCCCGTTCGTTTGTCGTCAATAAAGGGAGCTCGTATACGGTTACGGATAGTCGGATGGATGCCAAGCAAATCGGAGAACGAATAGGCAAGGTTACTTTCTATTCTGACGAAGAGGGCACGTATTCAGGGAACTTCTCCAACCGGTATCCGAAAGGAACGGAATATTATAAAATCATTGATGTCGATACAAAGGAAGCCATTGCCGTTAAAGAACGGGAAGGCCAATATATTAAAGCGGTTTATAGCGACCAATATGCTGCCTACAGCCGCAGCTGGCAAGAGATTTGGCCATATATAGCAGGATTTCTCATCTTGGCAGTAATCACTGTCTTAACAATAAAGAGACTTCGCAAGTAAAGGCTGCTCATAGTGGATCGCTTGAGATCCTCCTTGCATATATTCACCACAGAGCCGGGGGTAACCCCGGTTTTTTTGTTGAAGGCAGGAGCGCGTTCGTGATTGTTTGAAAACAAATTCGAGTATGGTAAGGTCAGCATATTAAGGGGGCGCTTTCATATATAAACTGCTGCTTGTTGATGATGAAGCGGATGTAAGGGAAGGACTTCTCAGTGAAATCGACTGGGAGAAGCATGGGTTTGCAGTCGAAGGTACAGCGGAGAATGGGCGGGAGGCGATGGAGCTCGTTGACCGGCTGTCGCCTGATGTTGTTCTGACTGATATCAGCATGCCGTTCATGGACGGGCTTTCCTTGTCGGATTGGATTCGGCGGGAGCATCCTTCCGTGAGAATTGTACTGATCTCCGGCTATGATGAATTTGAATATGCACAGAGGGCAATCAAGCTCGACGTGGATGAATATATTTTGAAGCCGTTCGAAGCTGAGCAAATTATACAGGTGCTTCTTAAGGTGAAGGAGCGTCTTGATGTAGAGATCACCGGACGTGAAGATATGGAGCAGCTGCGGAAGCATTACCTGACCAGCTTGCCTGTGCTGCGTGAAACCTTTCTGATCTCCTTGCTCTCACGCAAGCTGCCCATCAGCCAAATTGTAGAGAAAGCCCGAGGTTATGACCTCCAGCTGGAATGCAGGCAGTATGTTGTTACGGCGATCAGTCTTGAGCAGGACCCGGAGCTATCTGCGGCACTAGGCTCACAAACACATAGCAGCCATGAGCCTGCTGCGAGAACCGGATCCCTGCGCGCATCAGGCGATATTGACCTGCAGCTGTACGCGGTATTGAACATTGCCGAAGAGTGGGTTCAAGAAATCCTGCAACAACAGCAATGGGAATAATATTCGCTTGCGTAGTGCCAGTGCAATGCTTGCGTAGTGCCAGTGCAATGCTTGCATAGTGCCAGTGCAATGCTTGCATAGTGCTTGAGCAGTGCTTGTGCAGTGCTTGCGCAGTGCTTGCGCAGTGCTTGTGCAGTGCTTGCGCAGTGCTTGCGCAGTGCTTGTGCAGTGCTTGAGCAGTGCTTGCGCAGTGCTTGCGCAGTGCTTGCGCAGTGCTTGCGCAGTGCTTGCGCAGTGCTTGAGCAGTGCTTGCGCAGTGCTTGTGCAGTGCTTGCGCAGTGCTTGCGCAGTGCTTGCGCTCTCGCGGCGGTAGCCTGCTAGATCCGTCAGTGCTTGTGCAAATCGAGTCTGCTTTCAAGGAATGAAAGGGGACTATCCATGTGTCATCCTTGATGACTTATGGGGAAGCCCCGATATCAATTGCTCTTCCCTTCCTATCCGTGGCAAATTGGTTGACAGCCATCACCTGTCGTCGCCCGGTGCGCGCTGAAAACTGCGCGGGGTGCTGTGTGCTGTGTGCAGAGTGCAGAGAAAGATACTGCTGCACCTTGGCCTATACTGCATTTCGTACAGTTAAAAGAGTGCTTTCCGCTTGTAGATGCTTCTATACTGCATTTCATACAGTTAAATCGCCCCATAAGAGCCTTATAGTGCTCAATTAGTCATTTATAACTGGAAATTTCCAGTATAGCGCTCGTTTGAACATCTGAAGCCCGATATAGCTGTAAAAATCCAGTATAGATGCGCACGCGTCATGTGATTGACTGCCAAAACGTGTCGCACCACCGCAAGCTGGAGTTGTAGTGCGGTGCAGAATAGTAAGGAAGCCCGATATAGCTGTAAAAATCCAGTATAGATGCGCACACGTCATGTGATTGACTGCCAAAACGTGTCGCACCACCGCACGCTGGAGTTGTTGTGCGATGCAGAATAGTAAGGAAGCTCGATATAGCTGAAAAAAATCCAGTATAGATGCGCACGCGTCATGTGATTGACTGCCAACACGTGTCGCTCCACCGCACGCTGGGAGCTGCACGCCGCGATGCAGAAAGTAAGCCGCGAATGCCGAACACGCGACAAGTCATTCACACAAGTGTAAGACGTGTCTGCCCCAAAGCACCCTGTGTTGGCTAAGAAAACAACAAACTGGGCGTTTTGATTCAATAAAATAGGGCCGACAGGATGTAAGGACTCTCCGGTAGCTGATCAGCTTGTAGGTGACGAGGCTTTGCGGCGCTAAACCTTCATCAAGGAATTCTTCCTCGGCCGTCGTGGCGACTAATTCATCATTGCGGTAGACCTCGAATTTCAATTGCCCTGGGAGCTCGACGGATTTCCACTGCAGCGTGATCTCTCCTGAGCCGCCCGACAGCCAGGTCGATTTCTGCGGGGCTGCCGGATTGACGCGGTCTAGTGTGACCGACACCGGAGCGGATTCCGGACTTGACTGTGCATCCTTGAGGGCGGTGGCCGTGAATTTATAGAGGCCGTCCGCAGCTAATGGAGAATCGATGCTGAAGCTTCCTTGAGCGTCGGCTGTGATCTGACCGGCTACGATTTTCACATTCTGTTTATCCGTCCGGTAGACCGTAATTCTCGCATCCGGCTCCGCCGTTCCGGCTATGCGGCTGAGCGGCTGATTGGTGTAAGGCGCAAGCGGTGCGAGAATCGGTGCAGCAATTGTCAATAGAGCTGAAGTTTGCCCGTTTGGATTATCGCTGTCCGACTGATGGAGCAGCTGCTTCCTCCGCTGGAATATCAGCAGGCGGAGCCGGCTGCTCTGAAGCAGCGGGATTTTCCGCCGCTTTGCCGTCTGAATCTGCAGGCTGGACATCGCCTGCTTGTTCCTCATTAACAGCTCCGGCAGATGCACGTACCGGTAATAAGGTGACGATGATGGCTATGATGAGGAGGATGGCAATGGATGTATTCCACCGTCTTATGGCTGGCTTAAACATGGTTAACTTCCTTTCCAATCTGAAATGTATGGATTCCGAATGGTTCTTCTGCCTGCTCCTGCTGTCAAGGTGAAGGCTGTGCGCCGGTTCACCCGGGTACGTCCGATCACACCCCATTCATGCTGGTTTCCTCTTTCGCCAATATCGTAACAAAATCCGATTCGCTCACCATCTAACGAAAGATATATAAACCAGATGTATCTTTCTGGAGTAAATGGCACATGTTTTTGGCCGGAGTGGCAAATAATAACTCAAAACCAATAACTTACGAGGTGATCCCTGCTATGTGCCAAGCGCTATCCGTTACAGCTGATTCTTCCGAGATAACCGACCGGTTTGGAATCGAACAAGTCCTGTCCTACCGCTCTAATCGTCAAGAAATCAACACACATGAAACCGTCTCGATTATTCTCGAGCACAAAGAAACCCGCATTTTGGATGAATACCGCTGGGGGTTAGTGCCGTTCTGGGCAAAAGACTCCTTCCGCATGGACAGCGCCGAGCTGCTGCAAAAGCCGATTTTCGAGCGAATCATTAAGAAGCAGCGCTGCGTGATTCCATGCAGCGGATTCTATGTCACGCGGACGGAGGGCAAAGTGACGGAACGGATGAAAGTGACGATGCGCACGGGCACATTCGGCATCGCCGGACTCTATGACGTCTTCAAATCAGCCTCAGGCGAAGAAGTCAGAACCTGCACCTTGTTAATGACGCCTGCGAATCTGCTTATCGCTCCGTTCGAATCCAGGATGCCGGCCATTCTGGAGCCTGAGGATATCGACGCTTGGCTGAAGCCGGAATCGAAGCTGCCCTTTGAGCTGAAGGCGATGCTTCGTCCGATGGATGAGCTGCGTATGGTCACGGTCCTTCTGCCATCGACGAAGGGAGACCGGGTGGAATTCGATATGCCGCGTCCGGAGTGGATATAGGAGATTGTGGACGGAGAGAAAGCGCCATCTGGCGCTTTTTTTTGCTGTGGAGAAAGCCGGATATCTTGTACGGTTCTCCCGGATATTTAACATCTGTAACTTTTCTGGAAAATCATTCGTCAGAAACCGTGTACATTCCTATTGAGATGGATTGGAGGCGTTTTAATGACGAGTAGATGGAAGAAAGCAGCCGCCCTTCGGCTGCTGAGCGCAGGGGTATTGATCACCTTTGCAGGAACTGCGCAGCATGCAGGGGCACAAGTCAATACAAGCCTGTCCAGCTATGACGGTGTAAGCTTCAGCTCGGAGAGCAATGTCCCGCTTGCGAAGCCGCGCTGGACGTCGGATATCGGTCAGGCTCTTAATGAAATCGGGCAGCAGCCAAGCGTAGTTGTTGACAGCGGAAGCTTATATTATGTAAAGAATGGTTCTTTAATTGCGCAGCAGAGCGCCACAGGGAAGATCCTTTGGTCGTTTGGCAGCAAGCTGAATGCGAACGCAGTGAAAAGGGACGGGACGATTCTCTATGTTTATTCATCAGACGGCAGTGTCTACCGGGTATCCGCGGCAACAGGGAAAGGCTCGCGTATTTATCAGGTGAAGGGCCAGCCGCAGCAGGGCCAGCCGCTCATCTCGAATCTCATGGTGGACGGGGCATCCTTATATCTGACAAGCACGCTTGGGTTGATTGCGGTCAATTCCACGACCGGCAAGGAAAATTGGAAGAACACGAGTGCGACGTATTACCAGCAGATAGAGCGGGTGGGATCTGTTATTTTGGCGGGAACCTTTGAATCGGGAGCGATAACCGTCAGCACGGCGTATGCCATTGATGCACAGAGTGGCAAGACCTTGTGGAGGCTTGCTGGCAGCCATGAAGGCCCGCTAAAGATAGATGGAAACAAGCTGTATTTTCAGAATACATGGCCCAAAAATGATGGAAGCAAATTTGTTGTCGATATCGACGAAGTCGATCTGGCAACAGGCAAAATAACAGCCGGAAAGTCCTTTATCCCGGTACTGGAAGGTATCGACCCGATAACGCAATATCCTCAGAAGGTGATCATGGATGGGCATGATGTCTATGCTTCTATTCCGGGCAGAGGGCTGCTTAAGTTCAATTACGATGCGGATCCTTCCGCCCTAAATCCTGAGCTCCTGGATGATTCAGTGAAATGGATTGCGGGTCCTTATAATGGAAAGCTGTTCTTCAAAAGCGGGGATAACCAGGGGTTCTATGCCCGTAAAGTCGTTGATCATATGCGAGTGGATTATACCGGCCTGGATAATCCGGTCAGCCGCCTGGATCTTATTGATTCCGGTTTATATGCAGGCCAGACGGACGGCGATATATTCGCTTATAATGTGGTGACCAGCAAAGCGCTGTTCCGGTTTAAAACCTCTGCCCGTAATTATGGTCCGTTCCAGGTATCGGGAAATACGCTGATTGCGCAGGCCGACGGCAAGCTGTACGCATTCGGGCTTCCGGCGGAGCTGCGCAAGCCGGCCGCTGCAGACAATGCGTCCGGCACATACAGCAAAGCCTCCGCGAAGCTGACGATAAATGGAGTGGAACGTAAGTTTGAGCCAGGTATGATGACGACGAATAACCGGATGTTCGTACCGCTGCGTTTCTTGACGGAGGCGATTGGCGCCAAGGCTGCTTATCATGCGCAGACCAAGCAGACAACCGTAACCTACGGGGAGCGGATATTCACTATTGGGGAAGGGGCCCCATATGCGGAAGCGGCCGGAAAGCAAACCCCATTAACCTATGCCCCCGCAATGATTAATGGAAGCCTATACGTGCCGATTCGAGACTTTGGAACCTTGCTGGGTGTGGAAATCACCTGGAATACGGGCTCGCGGACGGTAGCGGTTGTAACGAAGAAATAATAAATGAATGAATGAAGTCCTGAGCATGCAAGAATGGAGCTCAGGGCTTTTTTTATGCGGAATGATACGTAGGGCCATATGAAGATAAACAACTAGAGCTGTTAGAAGCGCTTATTTTAGAGGGGAATAGAAGGGTATTTTCGATAAACGATCAAAGTCTTGCGGGATTTGATTGCATGAGATTCGTTAATAATATATATTATATATAACAAATCAATATATCGGATTGGACTTGGTGATAGAAATGAATACAACAGATCGAATACCATTATATCAAAAGATTCAGGATTATATTCGGACGCTTATTGACACGGAAGGGCTGAAGGGCGGGGAACGCATCCCGACGGAGAAGGAATTGATGGATCTCTTTAATGTTAGCAAAATCACGGTCGTTAACGCTCTCTCCGGCTTGGCGAATGAGAAAATCATCACCCGCGTCCCGGGCAGGGGCAGCTTCGTGAGCGTTCGGGAAACGGAAGAAATGCCGTCCTCTGCTGTTCCTGCTCCCCAAAGCTCGGCCGCTCTTCATGTTGAAGAGCGGCCGGATACAACTATCCGGACAGGCATTATCGGGATGATTATGCCTTCCATTGATGACTATTTTGCCGCCAGGCTTATTAAGGGCATTCAGAAGGGGCTTGAAGAGAAGGGCTACCGTCAGATGATTCTTATCTCAAGCGGCGAGGTGGAGATCGAGAAGGAAGCCATCAAGACCTTGAAGGAAATGGGCGCGGAGGGAATTCTGATATTCCCTGTGGATGAAGAACGGTACAACGAAGAGATTCTGAGCATGAAATTCTCCGGCTATCCATTGGTATTAATAGACCGTTATCTTCCCGGCGTGGAGACGCATTATATCGCGGCTGACGGCCGCCTTGGAACGAGTCTGGCTGTGGATCACCTCTGGGAGCTCGGACACCGGGAAATTGCCATTTGCTCGGATTCTCCTATTCAAACCGTTACGGTGCAGGACCGGATCGAAGGCTATATGGATGCGTTGAAGAACAAGGGGGCGCTCATTAATCCGGCGCATATGATTACGGATTTCCGTATGGAGAGCTTAGAGGGGGTAGAGGCACACCCTTTATTCAGGTATATCCGCAATAAGATGGCGACGGCTTATATTACACTTAACAGCAGACTGGGTGTGCAGATTTTTCAATTGGCACATCAAGCCGGTCTGCGCGTTCCTGAGGATGTGTCGATCGTCAGCTTCGATGATCCGACCTCCATTGTAGAGGAATTTAGTACATTTACCCATATAAAACAGTTTGAATATGAAATGGGCTATCAAGCGGCCAACAAGCTGCTGAATATTATTCTGAATGGCGAAGACAAGTTTAATAATGTATTGATTAAACCTGAGCTTATCATCCGGCAAACGTCAGGGCCCTGCCGTTAAGCACCAATTATAAGTGAATAAGCAGAAGATCTTTTCCTAGGAAAAGGTCTTTTTTTTTATGTTTTAGTAAATACATATTGAATATGTAAATAATATATATTATAGTACTTATTAAGAAGAGTGCTTCCTGATTATATCGAATCGTATAGATGCAGAATATGAAGCGTGCATCATTCGGTTACAAGCCTATAGCTGCAGCAGGAACGTTGGAAAAGGAGATGCAACATGCCATACGAAACGGTGAAACCCGGACACTTAAAATCCATGCTTGATAGATTGAAGGATCACATTTATATTCCCCTGACGGAGTTAAAGGTAATCGCCTGGGTAACACAGGAGCCGGTCGGCTATGAAGAGCGCCAGTCAGGCAGCAGAATTGAACTGGCTGCCGGTGACCGGTGGGGGCAGCTGTGGGATTGTGCCTGGTTCCATTTTAGCGGTAAGGTTCCCGCTCAAGAGAAGGCGCGTAAAATTGTGCTGCTGATCGATGTGAACGGCGAATTATGCCTCGTTGATGAAGAAGGAACACCGGTACAGGGCCTGACTAATATTAACTCGGAGTTTGATTACTCTCTGGGTCTGCCGGGTAAACGGGTGGTGGATGTCAGCGATTCATCCGCCGGTGGGGAAACGATCGATCTATGGGGCGATGCAGGTTGTAATGACCTCTTCGGCCGTTACCGGAGCGGGACTTTGAAGGAAGCGGTTATCGCTGCTTGCCGCGAGGATATCCATAAGCTGTATTATGATGCGGAAGTGCTGCTCGAGACGGCTGAACAGCTTCCGGCCGGATCTGCGCGCAAGGAGCGGATTTTCCGGGCGCTGCAGGATGTTTCCCTGTTGTTGACAACGTTCTCGGAGGAGAAGGTTGCACAGGCCGGTGTTATACTTGATGCGCAGCTGGCTAAACAAGGCGGAGACTCCGTGATGAGCATTAGCGCTATCGGCCATGCACATATCGATCTGGCCTGGTTATGGCCGATTCGGGAGACGATCCGTAAAGGCGCCCGCACATTCTCTACAGCTCTAAGAATGATGGAGCGCTACCCGGATTATGTATTCGGCGCAAGCCAGCCGCAGCTCTACGATTGGATGAAACAGCATTATCCGAAGCTGTATGCGAAGGTTAAGGACCGCATACAAGAAGGACGCTGGGAACCGCAGGGGGCCATGTGGGTGGAGTCCGACACGAACGTGCCGGGCGGAGAATCGCTGGTCAGACAAATTCTGTATGGAAAGCGGTATTTCCTGGAAGAGTTCGGGCAAGAGATGAAGACGCTTTGGATGCCAGATGTATTCGGCTACACGGCAAGTCTTCCGCAAATTCTGAAGAAATCCGGCGTTGATTACATGATGACGCAGAAGCTTTCCTGGAGCACCTATAATCGTCATCCTCATCACACCTATCACTGGGAGGGCATTGACGGCTCGCGCGTGCTAACGCATATGCCGCCTGAGGATACGTATAACAGCCCGGCGGCACCGAGATCCATCATGAAGGCCGAGCAGGATTATTTGGACAAGAATGTAGCGGATCATGCCCTCATGCTGTTCGGAATCGGCGACGGCGGCGGCGGACCGGGCGAGGAGCATCTGGAGCGGCTGTCGCGTGAGAAGAATTTGCTTGGTTTGTCTCCGGTTGTACAAGAGCCTTCATCCGTATTCTTCGAGAAGCTAAGCGTTGGGGCCGATCGTTACCAAACCTGGCGCGGCGAGCTCTATCTGGAGAAACATCAAGGCACATTAACGAGCCAGGCCCGCAACAAATGGTACAACAGGAAGCTGGAAAAAGCGCTGCGGGAGCTTGAATTTGCCGCTGTATGGGCTGCGGCAAGCAATGAGCTGGTCTATCCTGCAGAAGCATTGGAGGAAATCTGGAAAGAAGTGCTGCTGTACCAATTCCATGATATCCTCCCGGGATCATCCATCAAACGGGTGTATGACGAGTCGCTTGCCAGGTATGAAATTCTGCTGAATACCGTTGAGCTGATGATCAAGGAGACTTACGGCGCGGTTTCAAAGAGCTTGAACGCTGCTTCAGCGGTATTCAATTCCCTCCCTTGGGAGCGGGAAGAGTGGATTCAAACCGAAGGCGGATGGAAATCGGTCAAGGTGCCTCCGATGGGGTACACCCTGCTGACAGATGAAGGAAAATTATCTGCGAAATCCGAATCAGAGCTTACCGTATCGGCAGGCAGCCGCACGCTTGCAAATGACCTGCTGCAGGTGACATTTGGAGAAGACGGCGGAATTGTCTCGATCTTGGATAAAGAACAGCAGCGCGAGGTCATTGCATCGGGTCAGAAAGCAAACGACCTGGTTGTCTATCACGATCCCGGCGACGCTTGGGATTTCCAGCAGGATTACCGGCAAACAGGCGGTATGAGCCTGCAGCTGGTCGAAACGGCTGAATTTATCGACGGGCCCACTGCAGGATTCGTCCATACGTACTGCTTCGGGGAGTCGCTTCTGACCCAGAAGGTCCTCTTGACCCGAGGCAGCCGCCGTATCGACTTCGTGACGCATGTGGATTGGAAGGAGTCGGACAAAATGCTCCGGACTTCGTTCCCGGTGGCCGTTCATGCCGATCATGCAAGCAGTGAAATCCAGTTCGGCTATCTCAAACGTCCTACGCACCGCAATACGATGTGGGATTATGCCAAAGACGAAATCTGCGCCCATCAATGGATCGATATTTCGGAACCGAACTACGGTGTGGCTTTGCTTAACGACAGTAAATATGGCCATCGCGCCGAAGGAAACGAACTGGATTTGAACCTGCTTCGCAGCTCCACCTACCCTGACCCTGAAGCAGACCGGGCGGAGCACAGCTTTACCTACTCGCTGTATCCGCATCAAGGCAACCATGTGGAGGCCGAGGTTTACAAACGGGGTAATGAGCTGAATGTTCCGCTTCGGACCGCTGTGATTCCTGCGGACGGATTAAGCCGTAAAGGTGCTGCTGCATTACCGGAAGCTTATTCGTTCCTGCAGCTGGATCATCCGAACATCATGATCGAGTCCGTGAAGCAGGCGGAGGATAATGATGATCTGATCATCCGTTTATACGAGACTGCCGGCACAAGGCTTCACGCGAACCTGCAAACCGGATTCGGCTTGGAGGAAGCATGGCTGGCTGATTTGATGGAGACGAAGCTTGAGAAGCTTCAACTGGAGAACGGCTTCATACCTTTGACGTTCACACCGTTCGAAATTGTAACGGTTAGACTGACTAAACCATCCCTGTAAAGCAAGCGCGTAAGGAGAGGATGAGGGTATTCCCCACCTTCCTCTCCCACGGCGCTCATGTCCCAAAAGGAGGTAGTGCTCATGGCATCATCATTTCTGTGGAAGCGGCTTTGGAAGCATAAGGTGTTTTACCTGTTCATGCTGCCGGGCATCGTCTGGTTCTTTCTCTTCTCGTATGTCCCGCTCTATGGCATACAGGTAGCCTTTCGTGACTTTAATTTCATGGGTGGATTTACTGGAAGCCCTTGGGCCGGTCTCAAATATTTTCACCAATTTTTTGATTACTATCAGTCAGGCACGATAATTCGCAATACTATCATTATCAGTCTAATGAAGCTGATCATCGGGTTTCCGATGCCGATTATTCTCGCTATTCTACTCAATGAAGTGAATAACCGTAAATTTAAGAAAGTTGTGCAAACGCTATCATATCTGCCCTACTTCGTATCCTGGATAGTTGTTATTACGCTGATGCAGCGTTTATTGACGCCTTACGGCGGACCGGTTAATGATGCGATCACTTCGGTATTTGGCACAGAGCCGATACAGTTCCTGAATAATACGTCGTGGTTCTACCAGGTTGTGCTTGGCTCGGATATATGGAAAAACATCGGCTGGAGCTCGATTATATATATGGCGGCAATCGCCGGTATCGATCAGCAGCTGTATGAAGCCGCTAAGATCGACGGTGCAGGCCGTTTCCGTCAAATGTGGCATGTCACGCTTCCGGGTATTCGCAACATCGCCGTTATCTTGTTCATTCTAGCTACTGGAAGTCTCATGGGTGCAGGCTACGAGCAGATGCTGCTTCTGAATGGACCTGCAACGACAGCCATCGGCAGCGTTCTCGATGTGCATGTAATCAGCTCGGGGATTTCGCAGGGTCGACTCAGTTATGCCGCCGCAGTTGGTTTGTTCCAAAGCTTTATCGCCCTGATCCTGATCGTAACGGCGAATCGGATAGCCCGCAAAATCAGCGATGTGTCGCTGTTCTAAGGAGTGATGTGAGGTGAGGAAAAAACATTTTTCACTATTTAACCTGTTTAATTACACAGTTCTGGCGTTAATCGCATTTACAATGGTCTACCCATTCATTTATATCGTTGTTTATTCTCTTAACGATGGTAAGGATTCGATGCTGGGCGCTTTATACTTCTGGCCCCGGCAGTTTACGTTCGATAACTATGTGGAAGTATTCGATAATCCATTGATTTGGCAGGCGTACAAAATCACGATCGCCCGTACGCTTCTGGGTACGTTTTTACATGTCGCCTTGTGCACGCTGATGGCCTACGCCCTGTCAAAGAAAACACTGCCAGGCCGGACGTTCTTCACCTTCTATATCTTTCTGCCGACGATCTTCAGCGCCGGATTTATACCTTTTTTCATCACCCTGCAGAAGCTTCACCTCATTAATAGCTTCTGGGTGTATATTATCCCGATGCTGTTTAATTTCATTCATATCGTCATCATCCGTACGTTCTTCCAAGGCATTCCGGAAGAGCTGGAGGAGTCGGCGTATATCGATGGTTACGGCGATTTCCAGATCTTCTTGAAAATCATACTTCCCTTATCCGGTCCCGTACTGGCTACGATCGCCCTATTTATCGGGGTCCAGCATTGGAACGACTGGTTTACCGGTGCCTATTACGTATCGGATAAGAATCTGATTCCCGTTCAGACCCTTCTTCAGCAATTGTTGAGTGAAGCGGAAGCGCTCTCATCATCCATGACGCGGGCACAGCAGCAGGGCGGGCAGACGATAAACGTGAATGTGGGCGCTACGCCTGAATCGCTGCGGATGGCACTGCTGGTTATTACGGTCTTTCCAATTCTGTGTATCTATCCGTTCCTTCAGCGTTATTTCGTTAAAGGCACTATGATCGGTTCTGTAAAAGGCTAATGAGCCAAGGATAAACGTTCCAGCTTGGGACTTTATCATAAATGATTACACAATCAGGAGGGTTCGTATGAAGATCAAAACTTATGGAAGCGCTAAAGCTTTGCTCGCAATCAGTTTGGTCGCAGGGATGGTCATCGGCTGCAGCAGCAACACAGGCAATAACAGAAACACATCCGGAAATACCGGTACGACAACCAACAACGGCGGCACGAATGCCACTGACGAAGTAACGGTTTCTGTCCTTCATAACTGGAATGGTTCTACCGGAGCAGACATAGACATGACTCCAGTAGCCAAGGTTATTAAAGAGAAAACAGGCGTTACGGTGAAATGGGAGTATACGAAAGGCAGCGAAGTCGAGAAGATCAACACGATATTCACGACGCAGGATCTTCCTGATATCTATACCGGCCCGGCATGGGGCGGCGAGCTTGACGGCATCATTAAAGCGGGAAAAGAAGGCCAATTGGTTGATTTGACGGATAAGCTGGACAAATATCCGAATCTGGCCAAAGCGATTGCCAAAGAAAATGTGCCGCCTGCCTTGTACGATAAAGCAATTGGCGGGATTGACGGCAAGAAATATTTGATGTATCAGAATCAGCCTGCGACAGAAAAGGATGCAACCGACTGGTTGTACGGCTTCTACGTCCGCAAAGATATTGCCGATAAGATCGGAGTCGACCCGCAATCGGTCGTGACCAAAGATGACTTGTATAATTTCCTGAAGAAAATTAAAGATGCCGGCCTGAAAGAAAATGGAATGCCTGTCATGCCGCTTGGCGGCTTCAGCAACGGCTGGGCAGTCGGAATCGGCAATACGATGTTCTACGGCGCAGATTATGTCGACAAAGGCGACGGCACATTCGAGCATGTCTTCTTCAATAAAGCGTACGAGGATTACACCCTGTATTACCGCAAGCTGATCTCCGACGGCTTGCTGGATCCGGAAACGTTCACGCAGACTGATCCGATCGCCAAAGAAAAAATCACGCAAGGCCGCATCGCCGTGCTTGCCGCTCACTATCCAGCTATTCTGGATGCTTCCAAGGAATATGTGAAAGCTCATCCGGGCAGCGATTATGTTCCGGTAGGTCCATTGGAGCGTGCCGGCGCAGAAGCGAACCGTCCTGTTGATCTGGGTATTCAAGGCAATAACGTTACCGCAATCACGAAGAAAGCGAAGAACGTCGATGCAGCGCTTCGTCTGCTGGATTACTTGGCCTCCGATGAAGGCACACTGCTCGTTCGTTACGGCGTCAAAGGCGTACACTGGGATGAAGTTGACGGCAAACCAACTGCCAAGAAGGACTGGGCTGACAAATTCACTGCGGATACTACTGGCAAGCTGAAGAAAAACGAAGGCATGGGCATTGGCTTCGAATCGATGTCAGGTCAGGACCGTACGGTTTCCTTGGGTGGAGGAGATATTTGGGCCGACCCAGCCCGTACTGCCATGATGGAGAAAGCGCGTAAAATTCTCCGTCCGAACGGAATCAGCGTCATATCGGCTTACTACCCTGGAGATGTAATCAGTAAGTCTCCGCAGTGGGAGTCGTTGAAGCCGTCCATGGATCAAATTGGTGATGTATGGAAAACAGCTGTTTTTGCTAAATCCGATGAAGCGGCTTTGAAGGTTATTAATGATCTTCGCGAGCAAATGAACAACACCGGCTATCCGGAAGCGATCAAATACGCGAATGATAACCTGAAGGGTAAAGAAATCGTGAAGCTGCAAATGGCGAACTAATAGCAGGATTAGATAGACAAGAGGCTTTTCGGGTCGTAAAGACGCCGGAGAGCCTCTTGTTCTATGCAGGAGCAAGTGAAGAGGGCGTTAAGACGATGAGTCATAAAACAGTTTGATTCAGCATTACAGTATAAATAGGTTGCAATACTTAGAGATGTTAATTGTTCCTCCAAGCCGGATGAGGAGTGATGTATTGAAGATATGGGTTTCTAACGAGCATGAAACGCCCAGAATCATTGCGGGTATAAATCGCGTATCTATTGAGAACCTCATGCTGCTCAATCCGCATATTGAACATCCCGACCAGGATATTACCGGTAAACCGGTATATCTTCCCGCAGTTGAATTGGATATCGGCACCCAATCGAGGCCTGAACCAAATGATGCGATTCCGACTTGCCCGGCCGCTCCGGTACAGCCGCTCAATAACTGGATTCCTCTCACTCCGCTGGAACAGATGGCTGAACAGGAATATGATGTTCTGATCATCGGCACCGGGGCCGGAGGAGGAGCTGTCCTTTGGAGATTATGCGATAAATGGAAAAAGGAAGGGAAACGGATTGGTATCATTGAGCGTGGGGACCAGGTGATTCCGACGCATGCGCGAAATCTGTCGACGATTAACCAGGAGCGGCTGACCGCTTATTTTAGTTACTTATCCAAGCCATTGCCGGGTTCTATTCCCGAATATCCAGAAGCAAGACAGCTTTTTGCATTGGGAGGCAGAACGTTATTTTGGTATGCATTTACGCCTCGGATGAAGGAGTGGGATTTGGCGAAATGGCCTGTACCGGTGCAGGAAATGGAAAGCTATTACGGTGTGGCTGAAGAAGTCATGAACGTCACCGCATCTTTTGCAGAAGGGGCCACGTTCACGGAGAATTTATTGGAACGGTTGTGGATGCGGGGCTACTCCAAGGCGGCTCCCCTTCCGGTCGCAGCGGATATCGTTCCTCAATCGTTAGGTCAGATTCATACCGACATGTTTACAAGCTCCATTTCACTGCTCGCCAGAGCGCTGAATCAAAGGCCGTTCGATCTGGCCATCAACGCACGTGCCGTTCAGATCATCCATGAAAACGGGAAAGTCACCGGGGTTAAGGCCGTATCCCCGGATAAAACGGCTTATACCCTGAAGGCCAAAACGGTTGTCATATGCGCGAGTACGTTTGAAACGCCGCGCTTGCTGCTTTATTCAGGATATCAACACCGGGCGCTGGGACACTACTTGACCAATCAATCGTATGTCCAAGCTTCAGGAAGTATAAGCACCACCGATTTCCCACTCAACAGGGGACCCCTGAACATCATGATTCCACAAAAACAGGATTCTCCGTACTCCGTGCTGATGACCGGACCGGAAGGCTTTTATTGGTATCCTGTTACCATTGAAAGGCCGTTTACGAGCGAAACCCTGGTCAACTTCTATGGATACGGAAAGGTCGAACCCAGATATGACAATCGGATTACCTTGAATCCGAATAAAAGAGACGAGTATGGGGTCCCTGAAATTCAGGTTCATTATTCCTTGAGTGAAAACGATTGGAAGGTCATTCGCCAAATGGCGGACGGTATTAAGCTAATTGCCAAAGATGCGGGCATAGGTTTGATTTCTCAAGGCGGTAAACCGCCCGTTTGCCTCACCCCGCTCGGAGATTTGAATCATGATTCAGGCACATGCCGAATCGGTGATGACCCGTATACGTCGGTCGCTGACGGATATGGGCAAATCCGCGGGGCATCCGGACTCTATGTAGCCGATAACAGTGCTCTGCCTTACATTGGTGCCGAAAATCCGACTTTAACAACGATTGCATTTGCCATTCGAACGGCGGATCATATTATTCGGCAGCACAGAGTTGTCGGATGCTGAACGACTTTCGAGGAATTAACTAGAGGGAAGGAAGAATGCGGCATGAACGGAATGCCTGTTATGCCAAAGACAAGAGGCTTTTCGGGTCGTAAAGACGCCGGAGAGCCTCTTTTTGTACCGTTAAGATGATTTCTTAAGAGGCATCCGGATTCTTAGCACAGAGCAGGTAACGCGCGAAAAACCCCGTATATTTGCCTGATTAATGACGCTGGTCACTATACATGCGGCAGTCATTTAAGTTAAAATTTACTTGGATATATTTGTCTAATTAGGAGTTGAAAACCATATGAAAGCCGCGGAACATACAATGACCGGATACATGACCGCCTTCATGACGACGGTCACTGGTCATAGAAGGGTGTCGTTCCTTACAATGGAACATACAGCCAGTTGAAAACTCCATTCTCCTCTTCGTGAAGCGGGCCCGCATCACTTCCGCTTGCAACGTCTTTTCTCCAAGATTATTGACCCCCAGCCCTTTCCAGCCCGTTCATCCGGATAACCTAACATGCACGAGTAACAAAGGAAGGAAGAAAGACCTGCCATTTGCTTACAGTTTCCCTATAAGCGGGGTGGGAATGTTTAAATAGAATAGCTATTCTGATACAAATTGTATCCTAAATGATAGGGAGGAATTAGCAAATGTCAGGCTTAAGATCCATACGAAAACCGGCAAAACCGGCAAGAAAGATAGCATCCCTTCTGCTTGCATCCGTCCTTGTTCTGCCGGCATTCGGCTCATTGGCGCATGCGGATGCGGCGGCCGGTGAATTTTCGTTTGACAGCACTTATTATTCAATTGGAGAAGCGGACAGCTCCGTTATGCTGACGGTCAACCGCACAGGCGGCTCGTCAGGCGAAGTTACCGTCGATTATGCGACTATGGACGGCTCGGCCTACGGCGGAGGGGATTATTACAGCGACTTTGGAACGCTGGCTTTCGCGGACGGAGAGACGTCAAAGACGATCTACATCGGTATAAACGATGATTTTGATACGGAAGGCGATGAGGGCTTCTCCATCGCGCTGAGTAATCCGACCGGGGGGGCGACGGTCAGTGCTTCCGCGTACGCGGATGTAAACATCTTGGATAATGATAACTGGATTCCGGACCCGCCGGGTCAGCTGTCCCTGTTTGCAGCTAATTACACCGTTAATGAAGGAGCAGGCTCTGTTTTGTTATCGGTCAGCCGTACAGGCGGCTCGGCAGGCGCAGTGACGGTTGATTACAGCACGAGCAGCGGAAGTGCAGCTCAAGGGACGGACTTCGGCGGAGTCAGCGGCAAGCTGCAGTTTGCCGAAGGCGAAACTTGGGCGGATATTGAAGTGCCGATTGTCAACGAAGATATGTATGAAGGCGATGAGAATTTTACGATGACATTGTCCAATCCGACAGGCGATGCGACGATCGGGAATGGCAGCGCAACCGTAACGATTGCGGATAACGACCCCGATGTTCCGCGTTATCCGGGCGTGCTTGAATTTGGAAACGTCAATTACAGCATCGACGAGAACGACGGCTCCGGCATGATCCAAGTTACAATCAAGCGCAGCGGCGGATCGGATGGATGGACGGCGGTCGATTATGCGTTTGCAGACTTTACGGCCGTAAAGGGCAGCGACTACGACGCGTATGACGGAGATTTGTATTTTGCCCCGGGAGAAACAGAAAAAACGATCTATGCCTATATTTACGACGACTCTGAAAGTGAAGGTGATGAGAAATTCTCCATTACTTTAAGCAATCCGAGAAACGGCGCGACGCTGGGGGCTGACTCCGAGGCAAATGTCACGATTGCCGATGATGAACCTTGGACTCCGCTGCCAGGGGTGCTGGAGCTGAATACACCTACTCCGCTCGTGAATGAAGGCGTCGGTACGGCCCAGTTTACGGTCAGCCGTTCAGGCGGTTCGAGCGGTGAAGTGACGGTGGACTACAGCGTCGGCGACAGCAGCGCGTCCGAAGGCTCCGATTATACGGGCACTGGAGGTACGCTCGTATTCGGAGACGGTGAAACGTGGAAGAACATTCAACTGCCGATTATTGACGACAGTGAATATGAAGGCGATGAGAACTTCACGCTTACGCTGTCCAATCCGAGGGGAGGAGCGGCGATTGGCACTGTCGGCAGCTCAGTCGTTACGATCGAGGATAACGATACGTATGTGCCGGGACATCCGGGGCAGTTCGAGTTTGTAGGGGATTCCTACTATGTTAATGAGGGCGACGAAAACGGCCAAATCCATATAACGGTTGAACGAAATAATGGTACCGATGGCGAGGTCACGGTCGATTATGCCCTCGAGGGCGGATCTGCTTCAGGAGGCATCGATTTTGAACCGGTTTACGGAACGCTGACTTTCACACCCGAGCAGCGATACGGAACGATCAGCATTCCAATTATTAATGATACCGAAATGGAAGGCGAAGAAAGCTTCGCCGTCATGCTGAGTAATCCGACGAACGGTGCAACGCTGGGTACCCGGTGGGCCGCAGCGGTGACGATTGGGGATGACGACGAGTGGATTCCCGATCCGCCGGGCGAATTTAATCTGGAATCGGCTTCCTATTCGGTTGGTGAAGGGGAAGGCTACGCAATGCTGACCGTAAACCGTACAAACGGAGCGGGCGGCGAAGTGACGGTCGATTATGGCATCGGCGGCGGCAGCGCATCCGAGGGCGCGGATTTTGGCGGTACGGGCGGAACGCTCGTCTTTGCCGAAGGAGAAACGGCGAAAACGATCGAGGTGCCGGTTTACGATGACAGCGAGTATGAAGGTGACGAACAATTCTCCGTCTCGCTGTTTAACCCGACAGGCGGCGCGTCGGTCGGCAGCTTGAGCAGCGCAAATGTGACGATAACGGATAATGATCCGGCAATCCATCTGCAGCTCAGCGCGTCCACCTACTATGGGATTGAAGAATCAGGATGGGTTACGGTCAAAGTAATCCGCACGGGCAGCGCGGAAGAAGCGGTTACCGTCAATTATGCGACGGTTTCAGGCAGCGCCAAAGCGGCAGCCGACTTTACCTCCGCCTCAGGCAAGCTGACGTTCGCCAAAGGCGAGACGAGTAAGACAATCAAGATCAAGCTCTTTGATGACAAGCTGAAAGAGCTGAACGAATCCTTCAGCATGCAGCTGTCGAATCCGGCCGGCGGCGCCGTTCTGGGCGCGCAAGCCTCGGCGGCCGTCAGCATTCTGGATGCGGATCATATCAAGCTTAGTTCACGGCATTAACGATCAACGACAAGCGGCGGCTCCTTAAGTAGATCTTCTACTTTTGGAGCCGTCTCTTCTGCTGATATGGTCATTTGCCTACTCCCGGTTAGTCCGCTCCGCGCTGACCTCGGAAGGCAGCTTGCCGACAAGCCGCTTGAACACCCGGTTAAAATAGGACGAATCGCTGTAACCGAGATGGTTCGAGATATCCTGGACGCTGAGCTTGGAATGACGCAGCATGTAATTCGCGGTTTTCATCCGCTTGAGATGCACGTATTCGCTGATCGTGAGTCCTGTTACTTTGCGGAAGAGGGCAGCGGCGTAATTCGGACTGACTCGGATGCAGGAGCCAAGCTCGTTTTTCGTTATTTTGCTGCGGTAATGCTCCTCGATATAATGCTTCATGCGCTCGATGTGCTGAATGGAAGATGGGGCTTTCTCTCCCTCATCCACCTCCCGGTTGATCGTCACAATGAGCTCTGTGAGAAGGGCGGCGCACATGATCGAGAAGTAGCGGTCGCGTTCGGTCCACTGATCGACGATGATAAGCAGCTTCTCGAGCAGCAGCTCGGGCATATGCGTGACCCAGCGTAAGGGCTCCTTCCGCGCCAACAGAGGCAGAGAGCCGGTCGTGAATGCCCCGGACGGGCTGAAGCGGACCATCATGCTCTCGCGGATTCCTCCGCTGCCCCTCAGCTCGGCTGCAGGTATGCCTGGCGGTATGAAGAGGAGCTCGTTCTTGCGGCATACAATTGTTTTGCCTCTGTAGGTGAAGCTGCACTGACCGAAACGCACCCAGATTAGCGAATAGCAGTCCGCACCCAGCGTCCGGCTGTCCTGTCCCAGAATTCCGCGTTCCTGCCGAATATCAAAAATGTTGAACATATGACACTCCCCTGTTCCGATCGTACTATAATACAATCACTGTACTATAGTGCATCGCACTTCCGCAAACCTTCTTTTACAATAAGTATAGGGAAGTTATCAGGCTGAGGAGTGAACGGATATGAAAAAGACATCTATCGTCTGTACAATGGGACCGGCATGTTTGTCTGTTGAAATTTTGGAAGAAATGATGCGTGCTGGCATGAACATCGCGCGGTTGAATCTTGCCCATGGAGATCTTGAGGATCATGCACAGCGTATCGATATGGTGCGCAGCGTGGCAGGCAAACTGAATATGCCTATTCAGATTATGCTGGATATTAAAGGACCGGAGATTCGTACGGGCTTAATTGATGCCCCTTCTTATTTGCTCAAGAGCGGCGAATTTCTGACGCTTACGACGGAACAAATCATCGGTAACGAGAAACGGATTTCCGTTTCCTATGACTTGGCGCAGGATGTGAGCGCAGGCTCGCGTATTATGATCGACGACGGTCTGATCGAGCTTCAGGTTGTGCGAATTGAAGGCCAAGACGTCGTTTGCGTCATTAAGAATGGCGGCGTTATTAAATCCCGTAAAGGCGTTAACCTTCCAGGTATTCAGACCAGCCTTCCAGGCGTAACGGAGAAGGATAAGCTGCATATTAAGTTTGGTGTGGAGCATGGCGTTGAGATCATCGCGATGTCATTTGTACGCCGCGCCGAGGATGTGCTCGAAGTGAAGCAAATGCTTGCAGAGCTTGGAGCGGGCGGCATTCATGTGATGTCGAAGATTGAGAATCAGGAAGGCATGGACGAGCTTACAGCGATTATTGAAGCATCTGATGGAATCATGGTGGCGCGCGGCGATCTGGGCGTAGAAATTCCGCTTGAGGATGTGCCGTTCGCTCAGAAAACGATGATTGCCGCTTGTAATCGTGCCGGTAAATTCGTCGTAACCGCAACTCAAATGCTGGAATCCATGCAAAGCCAGCCGCGGCCTACACGCGCAGAAACCTGCGATGTTGCCAATGCGGTATGGGATGGAACAGACGCTGTTATGCTGTCAGGGGAGACGGCAGCGGGTCTTTATCCGATTGAGGCGGTCCGTACGATGGCGGCAATCGCAGCCCGCGCTGAGCAGACTACGGATGCTTTTCGAAAGAAAGATTTGATTGAAGCTTAGCTTATCGTTTAAAGTTAGTAGAGGCCAGCGTGCTTGGAAGTGAACGGCACGACCCTGAGATCTGCTAAAGTTAGGCGGGAATAGACATGCACGTATTAACGGTTGATCATATTTCAAAGACGTTCGGCGAGAAAATATTATTCGAGGACGTGTCGTTCGGCGTTGAGATGGGCGACAAAATCGGTATTATCGGCGTGAACGGCACCGGTAAATCGACGTTCATGAACGTCGTTGCAGGAATAGAGCCCCCTGATTCGGGCTCTATTCTTGTTGCTGGAGGCGTGACGGTGCAGATGCTGTCGCAGAATCCGCATTTCGATCCCGAAATGACGGTAATCGAACATGTGCTAAGCGGCGAATCGGCGCAGATGCGCGCGGTTCGGGCTTATGCGGATGCGCTGCAGGCGCTGGAGCTGCTGCCGAACGATGCGGCGATGCAGGATCAGCTCGTGCGGGCTAACCAGCGTATGGATGAGCTGGAAGCATGGGGGCTGGAGAGCGAAGCCAAGACGGCGCTGATGAAGCTGGGTATTGCCCGGTTCGATGCGTTGCTCGGCACCTTGTCCGGCGGCCAGCGCAAGCGGGTGGCGATGGCGGCAGCGCTCATCCAGCCTTCCGATGTCCTGCTGCTGGATGAGCCTACCAACCATATCGACAATGAGTCGGTTGCATGGCTTGAGCAGATGCTGCAGAAGCGCAAGGGCGCACTGCTCATGATTACGCATGACAGGTATTTCCTCGACCGGGTCAGCAACCGGACGCTGGAGCTCGACCGCGGCCGGGCTTTCTTCTACACGGCGAATTACAGCCGTTTTCTCGAGCTGAAGCTCGACCGGGAGGAACGCGAGGCGGCTTCCGAGTCCAAACGCAAAAACCTGCTGCGCAATGAGCTGGCCTGGATGAGGCGCGGCGCCAAAGCGCGTTCGACCAAGCAGCAGGCGCGGATTCAGCGCTTCGAAGCGCTTCAGGCGAGCGCGCCAAGCAAAGCAGCCGATAAGATGGATGTCTCCGTAGCCTCATCACGGCTTGGCAGGAAGATTGTAGAGATAACGGATTTGAATAAATCCTTCGAGGGAAATACCGTCATTCGGGATTTCAGCTATATTGCCGTTCCTGAGGATCGGGTCGGCATCGTTGGCCGCAACGGGCTAGGCAAGTCAACGCTGCTCAAGCTGATTGCAGGCAAGCTTACGCCGGACTCAGGTGAAGTTTCACTCGGGTTAACCGTGAAGCTTGGCGTGTTCTCGCAGGAGCGGGAGGAGATGGATGATACTCTTCGCGTGATTGACTACATCCGTGAGAGCGCGGAGCGGGTGACAACGGGAGATGGCACGACGATAACAGCTGCACAGATGCTGGAGCGTTTCTTGTTCCCTCCTGCACAGCAGTGGACACCCATTGCTAAGCTATCCGGCGGAGAGAAACGCCGGCTGCAGCTGCTGCGCGTCCTGATGGAAGCGCCGAATGTCCTGCTGCTCGATGAGCCGACGAATGATCTGGATATTACAACGCTGACGGTGCTGGAGGATTATTTGGATGATTTTCCGGGTGTCGTCTTCGTCGTCTCCCATGATCGATATTTCCTGGACCGCACGATGGAGCGGATCTTGGCCTTCGAAGGCGATGGCGTTATTACACAGCATGTCGGCAACTTCACAGATTATGAAGAATATGCCGCAGCGCAAGGCTTGCGCCCCGGCGACAACAGCGGCTTGAACGCAAGCGCAGCACGTACGGTATCCGCTCCTGCAGCGAATAAGCCCTCCCAGGCTGCTGACTCAGCGGGTCTGTCTTCGGAAGCAGCTACTGCTTCCGAGCCTGCCCGTCAGATGAAAATGACCTACAAAGAGCAGAAGGAATTCGACACCATCGACGAGGACATCGCGAAGACTGAAGATGCCCTGCAGGCCATTCATCAACGAATGGAAGCAGCCAGCAGTGATTCCGCACTGCTGCAGCAGCTCATCAACGAGCAGCAAGAGCTCGAAGCAATTCTGGAGAACTACATGGACCGCTGGGCGTTCCTCAATGAACTGGCCGAGCAAATTGCGGCAAGCAAGAAGAAATAATTTCATCATTTATAAGGGTCTGTCCCAAAAGCCATAAAGGCTTTGGGACAGACCCTTTGCTTTTTAGCATCAGATACCTGTTATACCCCAGCCTATACTGGAATTCGTACAGTTAAAAGACTTCCATCCGATTAAAACGGTCTCTATACTGCATTCCATACAGCTATATCGCCCCAAATGAGCCTTTTGAAGCCCAATTAGGCATTTATAACTGGAAATTTCCAGTATAGCGCTCGTTCTTACATCTAAAGCCCGAAATAGCTGTAAAAATCCAGTATAAATAGATGCGCATGCGTCATGCGGTTGGCTGCCGATACCTATCGGCCTGCCACGTGCCGGGAGCTGCGAACAATGCAGAATGAAACCGCGAATGCCGAACACGCTGCAAGTCGTTCACACAAGTGCAATACGGGTTTGCCCCATTTTCGTTAAGATTTGGAACAGCCCATATCTTTTCCCCAGACCTCATAAATTCAATAAGAATAACCGTCAACAGCAATCAAATTTCCGATTAACCATTTTTAACGTGAGTCGGCATTTTTCTGCTATATTTAACCAAATTTATATGGTAAAATTTTCATATATCAAATGTATTCGAGGTATTTTGGCCTATGATGGAAACCAGGACAGCCGCAAGGGAAGATGATTTGTTTTTATGTGAAGTCTATTCTTCTACAAGATTGGAAGAGGTCTCAGCCTGGGGGTGGGAAGACAAAGATTGTAAGGCCTTTCTCTCTATGCAATGGCGCATGCAAACAAATTCCTATCAGCTCCAGTTTCCGGATTCAGAGAATCTGATCCTCTCTTATGAGGGGACAGATGCGGGGCGTATGATGCTCAACAAGGCGGCGGAGAAAATTCACCTGATTGACATTTCGCTCCTTCCGCCATTTCGTAATCGTGGAATCGGGACCTCCATCCTTAAGAATCTGCAGCAAGAAGCTTTAATGAACCAACAAATCATAGAACTCCATGTCACCCCATATAATCCAGCAAGACGTTTGTATGAACGGCTTGGGTTCCAGCTGTCCGAATCCCTGGATTTCTATTGGAAAATGGTTTGGAAGCCTCTGCATTCAACGATTGGTCTATGAAAGGGGAATAAGAGATGAGTGAATGTTACATAGGCGAAATTCGTATGTTCGCCGGTAATTTTGCACCGCAAGGATGGGCTTTTTGTGATGGAAGTCTTCTGTCTATTAGTGAAAATGATGTTTTATTCACCTTGCTGGGCACCACTTACGGAGGGGACGGGGTAAATACCTTCGCGCTGCCTGATTTGAGAGGGAGAATTCCTCTTCATGCAGGAACGAACCACACAACAGGCACGAGTTACACATTAGGTCAATTATCCGGCTCCGAGACGACTATTTTGATTCCGCAGCAAATGCCGGTTCATACCCACGGTGTATCCGCAAATTCAAGCACAAGTGATTCCACAACCCCGCTTAATCAGGTATGGGGCTTAAGTGAAGGCGGGAAACAATATGTCGCAGGTGTGCCGAATGGAACGATGAGCCCTGCTGCAGTTGCACCGGCGGGTGGAAGTCAACCGCATGATAATATGATGCCTTTCCTGACGATCAGCTTCATTATCGCTACAGCGGGAATTTTCCCATCCCAGAACTAATTAAGGTAATCAAATAAAGGAGGGGTTAGGATGTCAGAACCGTTCTTGGGTGAAATCCAAGCTTTTGCATTCGGATTTGAACCTAGAGGCTGGGCAGCATGCAGCGGACAATTACTGCCTATTAATACCAACCAGGCTTTGTTCTCGATATTAGGAACGACATACGGGGGGGATGGCATAACGACTTTCTGTTTGCCTGACCTTAGAGGAAGAGCGGCAGTGCATCCTGGGAATGGCGTCTCGCTCGGCCAAGCGGCAGGGGAAGAGGCGCATACCTTAACTGCCAACGAAATGCCTCAGCATAACCATCAAGTCATGGCCAATACGAGCAGCTCTACTTCTAACAAGCCGGCGGGGAATGTATGGGGACCTGCACAGGAGAATTCATATACGGCCAGTCCGAATACATCAATGAGTCCTAATGCTTTATCGAATGCGGGAGGAAGCCAGGCTCACCCGAATATGCAGCCCTACCTTGCTTTAAATTATTGTATTGCATTAACCGGAATATTCCCTTCGCGGAACTAGGAGGTAAGCTAATGGATTCCTATATTGGAGAGATTCGATTATTCGCAGGCAGCTTTGCCCCCAGGAACTGGGCGTTATGCAATGGACAATTGCTATCGATCGCGCAAAATACAGCGTTATTTTCTTTACTGGGAACTCAATATGGCGGAGATGGAAGGGTTACCTTTGCTCTGCCGGATTTACAGGGCCGCGCTCCACTGCACCAAGGAGAAGGACCGGGTTTGACAGCCAGAACCGTAGGGGAGAGCGGTGGAGGCTCCTCGGTTGTACTGAATATTAATGAAATTCCTGCCCATACCCATGTGCCTAATGCTCAGTCTTCACAAGGTGCAGCCGATCCTACAAACGCAATTTGGACGAACACGGCAGGCCTCAGAGGACCGCAAATATACAGTGCAGCTCCGGATCATTCGATGAGCCCGCAGGCTGTTCAAGTCTCGGGCGGAAGCCAGCCGCATAATAACATGCAGCCTTATGTAGGGGTAAATTATATAATTTCGCTTACTGGGATATACCCGCCAAGACAATAACACCTTTTGCACGTCGCTTCCAGCCTTCATGACCTGACTCCAATATGGACCTCAGGTCATTGTTGTTTTTAATCTCAGTATTCCTATGAAATGGGAGGTTTGTAATGAGTCTAAGAAAGATAGCAATCATTCTAATTGCTGCTCTGCTAATCGGATTATTCCCTCATTCTTGGTTGAGCCAGCGAGTAAGCGCCGCCCCCCCAGTGACTCTGGCCTTGGATGCTCAGGCAGACTTAATGTACGATGAAGAGTTTGGTGTCTTAGATAACGATACAGCCGGGCGATTTTATGCAGGAAGGGATTTATATGGCGGCGTACACTATATTTCACGCGGGGCTATTCGTTTCAATCTCGACTCAAGCGGTCCAATTCCCGGAACGGTAATTAAATATGAACTGCAGATTCATGTGATTACAAAAGAAAATCCGGCGGGAAACAGCTTTCACTTAGATGTCTGGGGTTCATCAGATAACGCCATGCTGGACACCGATTCGACCTTCCCAAGCTGGAGCAATGCCGAGAACGTCCGCAAAGAAGACAGTGAGATAATCGGAGGGCAAAATTTATTGTTCGACGTTACAAGTCTCGTTGAAGATCATACAAATGCAAGCGATCGGAACGTTACTTTTGTGATCACGGGAAATGAGTCGCTGGATGATTCAAGAATCATCGGCGGTTTGAAAGAAGAGTCGAACGTACTTTATCGTCCCAAACTAGTTATTACCTACACAGTCAACCAACCTCCAACCGGCTCAATTTCAATTAATAGTGCTGCGGCAGCTGCGAATTCAACAGCAGTGACTTTGAATCTTGCAGGAAATGATCCTGACGGCGACGCCATGGAGATGCAAGTTTCCAACGATAACAAGACTTGGTCCAGCTGGGAGCCCTACAATTCCACGAAGTCTTGGACACTTAGCAGCGGTGATGGCGCTAAAACGGTATATTATCAGCTCCGGGATCCTTCTTTAGCGGCCTCTCCGGTTTATAGTGACACGATTACATTGGATACAGCTGCACCTCTAGTATCGGGTGTTGCTGAAGGCGGGTTATATACCGTCAATAAGACCGTCACCTTTAACGAAGGTACCGCGACCTTGGATGGCAATGCGTTCACGTCTGGAACATCGGTTAGTGCAGAGGCGCCGGATCCGCATACACTTGTCGTGACGGATGCGGCAGGCAACAGCACGACGGTTCACTTCACGATTGATAAGACAGCCCCGACGGTAACGGGAGTAACAGACGGTGCCAGCTACAATTCCGATAAGACGGTTACTTTTAGCGATGGGACGGCGACGCTGAACGGTACAGCTTTTAGTTCAGGCACTACGATTACAGTTGAGGACGGCTATACGCTTGTTGTGACTGATGCGGCAGGTAACAGCATGACCGTAGGCTTCACCGTTGATAAAACGAATCCTGTGGTGACAGGCGTAGTTGAAGGCGGAGTGTATAACAGCGACAAGACCGTCACCTTTAACGAAGGCACCGCGGCCTTGGATGGCAATGCGTTCACGTCCGGGACAATGGTGAGTGCAGAGACACCGCACACGCTTATCGTAACGGATGGAGCGGGCAACAGCACGACTGTGCATTTCACCATCGATAAGACGGCCCCAATGGTAACGGGAGTAACAGACGGTGCCAGCTACAATGCCGATAAGACCGTTACTTATAGTGATGGGACGGCGACGCTGAACGGTACAGCTTTTAGTTCAGGCACTACGATTACAGTTGAAGACGACTATACGCTTGTTGTGGCTGATGCGGCAGGCAACAGCACGACCGTATCTTTCACGATTGATAAGTCGAATCCTGTGGTGACAGGGGTAGTTGAAGGCGGAGTGTATAACAGCGACAAGTCCATTACCTTCAACGAAGGCACCGCGACCTTGGATGGCAATGCGTTCACATCCGGGACAACGGTGAGTGCGGAGACACCGCACACGCTTATCGTAACGGATGGAGCGGGCAACAGCACGACTGTGCATTTCACCATCGATAAGACGGCTCCGACGGTATCGGGAGTAACAGACGGTGCCAGCTACAATTCCGATAAGACCGTCACCTATAGCGAAGGAACGGCGACCCTGAACGGCGCAGCATTCACATCAGGCACGACGATCACAGCTGAGGACGATTACGAGTTAATCGTAATTGATGCGGCAGGAAACAGCACCACCGTTTCCTTCACGATCGATAAGACGAAGCCTGTGGTGACAGGTGTTGTTGACGGGGAGAGCTACTCCACTAATACAACCGTCACTTTTAACGAAGGCACGGCAACGCTGAATGGTTCCCCCTTTACTTCGGGAACTACCATCAGCACAGGCGGGGAGTATAAGCTTGTTGTTACAGATCCAGCGACTAACGAAGCAACCATCGCCTTTAGAATCGTATATCCTAATCCGGGTCCGGTAACTGATCCTAATCCAGGCTCAGATGGATCTGACGATTGTGTAGAATTAATCATTAATGGGGTTGTTCATGATCAAATTGCTTCTTGTTCGACTAAGACAACTGACGGCAATCTTGTAACAACAATCACCATAGATGAAAACAAATTAACGAAGGAGCTCCAGAATACATCGAATAAGCCGGAAATAATTATACGGGTTAACAATACTGCTGACGTTGTAATTGTTGAGCTAAATGGAAGCATTATTCAAACTCTGAATAATAAGAATGCTTCTATTCAAGTTCAAAACGAGAATGCTTCTTATACGATTTCTGCGAACCAGTTTAATCTGAACCAAGTACTGAAGAATCTCGGCCCTAACATCCACCTGCAGGATATCAAAAAGATAAGTATTGAAATGACTAAATTACCGGACGATAAAGTGGATTTCATCCGCAATCAAGCGGGTAAAATCACCTTAGTCGCACCGGCGGTGAATTTCAGCATCACAGCGGCTTACAATGACAAAACCGTTGAAATTAATAAATTCAATTCCTTCGCGCAGCGAACGATAACGATCCTGGACGATATGGATCCGAAGAAAATTACGACGGGTGTAGTTGTGGCGGAGAATGGTAAAGTCACTGCTGTACCTACCCGGATTATTCAAAAGGATGGCAAATATTATGCTGTCATCCGGAGTCTGACTAACGGCATTTACACGGTTATCTATAATGAAAAATCTTTTATTGATATTACGAACCATTGGGCGCGCAGCAGCATCGAAGACATGGCTGCAAGACTGATTCTGCAAGGTGTGAATGAGAAGCAGTTCCAGCCGAATAAAGAGGTCACACGCGCGGAATTTACAACGATTGTTGTCAGGGCATTAGGCCTGCATGCCAATGATCAGCCTGCCCAGTTCAAGGATGTGCACGAGAAAGATTGGTTCTATGATGCCGTCTCCATCGCTGCAGCATACGGTCTGGTTGAAGGGAATACAGACAATACCTTCAAACCGAATCAGAAGCTGACCCGAGAAGAAGCGATGATTATAATCTACAAAGCCATGAAATTAGCCGGGATGAATCTGGAAATCTCCGAGCAGGAAATAAGCGGCAAGCTTAGTGTATTTAAAGACGCCGGTCAATTCAAACCAGCGTCAAGATTGGCAGCCGCGCTGACGGTTAAATTCGGAATCATCCAAGGGTACAATGGTTATGCGATGCCTGGAAAAACGATCACCAGAGCGGAAACCGCAGCAATCATTCAACTGTTCCTGCAGCAAGCGAAATTGATTTAATTTTCCTTTAATCAAAAGGGCTGTATCCCGAAATATTCACCGGGATACAGCCCTTCTTTCTGCTATCACAATAAGTTTTGATTGGATGATCTTAAGCGTTTGTATTTGGGAATGGGAGGGGATGAGTGTGGAGCGGAAAGTTTACGTATCGCCTTTGAAGTCGAGTTCTACCCTTATGATAAATTCGGATAAGAACACGACTTCAACAGCGATTGGAGCCCACGCACAGCCCCGGACATTCTTGCTCTTAATCTTTTATGCACTTCATCTTCTACTCTCTTAATCACTTCATCTCTTAATCTCCCTAGGCAGGAATCCAAACTAAACCTCCAAACGAACCCCGCCCCGTGGAGCATCCAAATGGTTAACCGGCGAACCATCCTCCACTTTCCTGAGATACTTCCTTTCCTTCCACCTGAAGAGAATCAGAATGCCCCGAACATATTCGTCGGCAATCATACAGCAGTAAATGCCGATCAATCCCCATCCGAGATGAATGCCGAGTACATACGAGCAGCCAGTTGCGACGATTCCCATTGATACGATGGAGATGATCATCATATAGCGGGTATCCCCGACCGCATTAAGGGCATTGCCGAGGGCCATATTCAGCATTTTGCCGGGCTGGAGGAGGAAGTTGAGAGCGAGCAGCGATATCCCCATCGCGACAATTTCCTTGTCGTCTGTGAACAGTCCGAGCAGCTGCTTGCCGAGTAGAAACAGCAGCAGGGCATTAAAGGATACGACGATAAGTCCGATACCCAGTGCCTTATAGGCGCTCTGATAGGCTTCTTTGGTTCTCTTGGCGCCATAAAGATGCGCGATTTGAATCTGCACGGCGAGGGCAAAAGCATATCCGAGCATGAAGCAAAAGGATTCCAGCGTATTCATATAGGTTCGAGCAGCCAGCTCCTTCGTTCCAAGCACAGCCAGAAACGTATAGATCGCCAGCTGCGAGAATACCCAGCAGGACATATTGACGCCAAGCGGCCACCCAATGCGCAGAACCTCCTTGAACAGCTTACGGTCTTTGAGCCGGATATCCGCGATTCCAACCTTGCGTTCAAACGAGTGGATGAACATGTAGAATAACAAAATAACGGCGAGCAGCCGGCTGACTAACGTAGAGATGGACACACCCGTTAATCCCCATTGCGGGAAGCCGAATGCTCCGAAGATAAAAGCATAATTGAGCAGTACGTGGACGATGTTGATGCCGACTGCCGTGTACATAGGCCCTCGAGTATTGCCTGTATTGCGGATAACGGTGCTGAGTGCAGCCATAAGCGCTGTCAGGACCATTCCGCCACCAGCGATCGAGATATACGTATCCGAGAGCGGAAGCAGCCGTTCAGGCAAATTAAGCAGCCGTGCGATGAAATGCGGTTCCAGATAAAGCAGGACACTCAGTGCCAAGCCGATCATCCCGCTGACTTTTACCGCGATGATTGCAATCGTACGCGCTTCCTCGGAGCGTTTGGACCCGAGCTTCTGCGCGATCAGAATACCGGCACCGCCGGCAATGGTTATAAACAAGGTAGTTAACGCATTAAAGAGCTGGTTGGAAAAGCCTACCACCGCAACCGCGTCATCCGAGATCCGGCTGACCATTAGCGTATCTACGGTACCAAGCAGGGTTTGCAGAAAGACTTCGATAAAGATCGGCCATGCAAGCAGCCAAAGCGAGAATTTATTCATTTGCGAACGGTCATTCATAATAATCAACTTCCTCCTGCCTCAATAGGCAACTTCGGTTCTGGAATCCCGGAATATGTGGTCTGAACAAATTATAGATGCTATACTCATTTCAGTGTATCAGTATTTGAACGTAAACTTTCAATTTTCCAACCTTGAAGCTTGGAGGGGCCATTCGATGCACATGCTGCAATTCACAGTTCCCCCGCTGCCTTATTTTATCTCCTGCGGTTATACGAATAATGGCATTAACATTAAGCATGTCAGTCGCCGTAACATCCGGGTGTTTGACCTTCTTGTCGTTCAAAAGGGCTGCTTATTCATCGGGGAAGAGGAGCGGGAATATGAAGTTAAAGAAGGAAGCGCTTTAATTTTGAAACCTGACAGCTATCATTATGGCATGAAAGGCTGCCAAGAGCTGACCTCCTATTATTGGCTGCATTTTCAGACGGCGGGGAATTGGTCGGCAGGAGATACGATGCCGCCCCTGCCTAGGATGGACTGGAATGAAGAGAATCTGCCGGAGCAGTACTACAATATGAAGACCTTTCAAATTCAGCTTCCCCAATTTGTCAAAGTGCTGCAGCGCGTGAAAATGGAGGTAGTGCTGCAGCAGCTTGTCCAGCTGAACCAGAGCGCCCATTTGACAGGGTCGAAATGGAAGCAGCAGGTGCTTTTTCAAGATGTGATTGAACAGCTGTCCGCATCCAATGAAGTGGACAGCTCCACGCCAAGTGCAGCCTGTGCCGAGCAGGCAGCCGCATATCTGAGGAAGCATTACCGGGAAGAAATAACGGCCCAGGCAATGGGAGAGAGCATGAATTTTCATCCGGTCTATATTGCCCGCTGCATGCAGAAGGAATACGGCTGCTCGCCGATGGAGTATTTGCTTCAATACCGAATCGAACAGGCCAAGCTGATGCTGTTGCAGACAGACCGCACAATTGCGAGGATCGCGGAAGAGGTGGGATTCAATCAAGCGGCGTATTTCACTTCCTGCTTCTCCAAATTTGAAGGGATATCGCCGCGCAAATACAGGCAGCGCTTCTCACATGGTTAAATGTATACCACATTGAATACAGCAAGAAGAGGCCGTTCAAAGCAGGAATCTGCTTCGAACGGCCTCTTCAATAACGGTTTAACGGCATTCCTATTAACGGCCGTTAAACGCTTTGAGCATCCAAATATGTTTCTCGAGCGATTTGTGAATAGCCAGCAGCATATCGCCGGTCGTTTCGTCGCCTTTCTTCTGAGCTTGATCCATGCCTTCTTTGAGCTCGCCTGCCACATTTGAGAAATCAGCGATAAGGGTATCCACCATTTCCTCCGGGGTTTCTTTGCCTGTCGCTTCTTTGACGCCGGAGAGCTCCAAATGCTCTTTCATCGTCGCAGCAGGTTTACCTTCCAAAGCAAGCAAACGCTCAGCCAGGTCATCCAGATGCAAGGTCGATTCTTCATACAGCTCCTGGAATTTCACATGCAAGGTGAAGAACTGATTGCCTTTTACATACCAGTGATAGTTATGCAGCTTGACGTAAAGAACGCTCCAAGTGGAAATTTGTTTGTTAAGAATATCGTGTAGTTTGGTCATTGTGAACACGCTCCCTTAGTTAATAATCTCATTTACACCTGCACTGCTTCTTCTGCAGAGCTGACTTCGCCTGCAGCTTCCAAATAGCGCTCACTGTCCAGAGCCGCCATGCAGCCGCTTCCTGCAGCGGTTATAGCTTGACGATAATGACGGTCCTGTACGTCACCGCAAGCAAACACGCCAGGAAGATTCGTTTGCGATGTGCCGGGAGTCACAACAATATAACCTTGCTCATCTGTCGTAACTTGTCCGCCTAAGAATGTGGTGTTCGGTGTGTGTCCGATCGCTAGGAAGACGCCATCAGCCTCGAGCAGAGACTCTTCACCGGTAACGTTATCGCGTACGCGAAGGCCGGACAGCCCCTGCTCAGCGGCTTCAACCTCAAGTGGAGTCACGTTCAGGCTCCATTTGATTTTATCGTTGGCGCGAGCCCGGTCCTGCATGATTTTGGATGCGCGCAATTCATCTCTGCGATGGACGAGGGTCACCTCTGAAGCGAACCTGGTCAGGAACACCGCTTCTTCCATAGCGGAATCACCGCCGCCGACAACGATGATTTTTTTGCCGCGGAAGAAGAATCCGTCGCAGGTCGCACATGTGCTGACACCACGTCCAACGTTCTCACGTTCGCCAGGGATACCCATATATTTTGCCGAAGCACCCG
Organism: Paenibacillus solisilvae; assembly: GCF_042656405.1. Taxonomy (NCBI): domain Bacteria; kingdom Bacillati; phylum Bacillota; class Bacilli; order Caryophanales; family Paenibacillaceae; genus Paenibacillus; species Paenibacillus solisilvae. The sequence goes on from NZ_JBHSOW010000041.1 coordinate 60,032, forward strand.
TAGAAATAATCATAGTCTGCGTAATTAGCTGACTTCCATTGTCAAGCGTGAGCTTGAAAGGGCGTTCCGAGAGCTCGGCGGACTGCACCCAGCCAGTTTGAAAACGGGCACCGAAGCGGCTGGCTTGCGTACGCATATTCGACATCAGCTCGGAACCGAGAATCCCATCTGCAAATCCGGGATAATTCTCCACCTCGGTTGTTGTTGTCAGCTGTCCGCCAGGCTGCGGGCCTTCCAAAACAAGCGGGCTATAACCGGCGCGTGCAAGATAAATGGCCGCAGTTAATCCTGCTGGACCTGTTCCTACGATGATGACTTGTTCCATGACTCATCTCTCCTCTTCTTAACCTCTGTATGGGTGAATTGAAACTAGATAATAATTAATTCTAAATTATAATTATTATAAATAAGGAGGGTAGAGGATGTCAACAGTCCTGGAAAAGAAAGTGCCGGATGGTGACCGAAAGTAAAGTTCTAGTGGAATACAAGCGCAGCTCGGATGGGGATGCAGTGCCAAAATTGAAACTGGAATCAAGTGAGGCTATCAAGGCGGTTTTCCCTTCCGCATGTCTATATTTGGGGTGCTCCCAAGGATAGACCTCACCCGAGTCTCATGAGAACATCATGCAAAACGTCGGGATCGGCATCTTCCTGAATGGTAATTCCTGCCGTTGTATGGGGCAGTAGATCACGGCGATGCCTTCAGTCACCTGCTCTTTATCCACAATAGAACTGATTTCGCGTGTAATATCTATCATTTCATCACGCTTTGAAGTATGAATAGTCCGATTAATGAACATGATGGTATTCCTCCTTTATCGCTTGCATATATATTGAAGCTGCCCTTTTAAGTTTCAAACCGACCAAACATATATGCCGGTCTGGAGCAGATAACATTATTTTCTTGTAACAGATAGAACGTTTAGAAAAATACGGTTATGATGAAAATAACAAAGAGGAGGAGGCACAACACATGACTGGGAAACGTGTGCGTAAAGCAATTATACCCGCTGGAGGACTGGGCACGAGGTTCTTGCCGGCAACTAAGGCGCAGCCGAAGGAAATGCTGCCGCTCATCGATAAACCTGCTATTCAATATATCGTTGAAGAAGCGGTTGCCTCCGGGATCGAAAGCATCATGATTGTAACCGGGCGCAACAAGCGGGCGATCGAGGATCATTTTGATAAATCAGTGGAGCTGGAGAATGAGCTTGAAGCGCATGGGAAGGCGGAAATGCTGGAGCTGGTGCAAAGCATCTCACACATGGCGGATATTTGCTATATTCGGCAGCGCGAGCCGCTGGGGCTCGGGCATGCTGTATTGTGTGCGCGTAATTTTGTGGAAAACGAGCCGTTTGCCGTGCTGCTTGGAGATGATATTTTATTATCGGAGCCGCCTTGCTTGAAGCAGATGATTCAGATCTACGAAGCGCAGCGGTCTTCGGTCGTTGCGGTTATGGAGGTTCCTTGGGATCAGACACATAAATACGGCATCGTTGCTTTGGAGAATGGCGATGTATCCGGCCGTGTGAGTGATTTGGTGGAGAAGCCGGCCCCTGGTGAAGCTCCGTCAAACCTTGCTGTTGTGGGGAGATACATACTTGAACCGGCGATTTTTGACTATCTGGAGAGATCGAAGCCTGGAAAAGGCGGAGAAATTCAACTGACGGACAGCCTGCAGCGCCTGAATGTTCAATCGCCGCTGCGAGCCTTTCAATTCGGCGGACGCAGATATGATGTAGGGGATAAGTTTGGGTTCGTTCAGGCCACCATTGATTTAGCGTTAGAACGCGAGGACCTGGGCCGCGATGTAAGAGAATATATGCTGAAACGGCTTGGAATTACGAACAACTGAGGGTAACTGCGGCAATTATCCATGCATGATGCCTGGCTGCCCTCGGTTCAATAAGAGAGCGGGGGCACTTACATAACGATGAGGAAAAAGATGGCGATGCGGCAGACGCTGCTGTCAGCGGCTGTTGTGATGCTGGTTATGGGAAGCATCGGATACGGAGTGAGTGCGGATCCGCTTGTGAAGACTGGGGGCGCACAGGCCGCACATCAAACATCAGCCGTTACGAGGAGTCAGGCAGAGGCATTTGCCGCTGTACCGGATGTCGAACAGGATGCGCATTCCCACCATGAACATATGGACATGGATATGGATATGGAGATGGAGCTCGCTCCGGACAATCCGGGCGGTATGCAGGTGGAGTGGGCATGGGCAGATGGTATGCCGCGGGCGGGCGAGCCAGCCACTTTGCGCTTGACGATACTGGATGCAGAGGGAATGCCGGTTCCCGCACAACAGCTTGAGGTCAACCATGAGAAGAAGCTTCATCTCATTATTGTAAGCCGGGGATTGTCCCGGTTCATGCATGTGCATCCGGTGGATGCGGGGGAAACCGGTGTCTTTGAAGTGCCGATAACCTTCGCTGCTGCCGGCGATTATAAGCTGATTGCTGATTTTCGTCCGGTTGGTTCCGGATCAATATGGCGAAGCGACTGGGCGAGGGTGCAGGGTGAAGCTTCGAATGAGCCGGTTCTGCTGCCGGATAAGCAGCTTGAGCGCAGTGCCGAAGGGATGAACGTTAATTTGAATTTCGCCCATCCGCCGCAAGCAGGAGTAGAGGATGAGATGACCTTTACCTTTGAACAGCGGGCTGACGGGGCTGCGGTGACGGATTTGGAGCCATACTTAGGCTCGGTTGGCCATGTCGTGATCGTGGACAGCGAAATCGAGCATTATTTGCATGTGCATCCGATGAATGAACGGACCGCCGGCCCTGCTGCGACTTTTTCTACAACATTCCCAACGAGCGGACAGTACAAAATCTGGGGGCAGTTTCAGCGGGGTGGCAGCGTCATCATCGTCCCGTTTGTCGTGAATGTGAAGTGAGCCAGAAGAATTGAAGATAGCCGGGAACCATAAATAGCCGCATGCCCTTTGGTGGATCACCGAAGGACACGCGGCTTATTGTTGTACTGTTTATTCCTATTGCAAGCTAGTCGCTGCGAACTCCATTTCTCCATGCGAAGTAAGCCTTCTGCACGGCAACGATTGAAATCCAGAATAAGAAGAGAGCAAGCACAGGATGCAAAGCGCCAAGTGCAGGTAGCCGGCTGGCCATGTTGGCTGTCATGTATTGAAGACCGATGAATAGAATCATCATCAGTCCAAGCCAGCGGACTGCGCCGCGTACATGGCCGATGAAGGAGAGAACAAAGATCCCCACGGGAATGATCTCAAAATAATGAATGAAGCTCCGGTGTTCCTGCCAATGGGAGGCGTTCACCAGACTGGCCATACCGGCCAGAAAGACCTGAATCATCACACTGATCAGAAACAAACCGGCAAGCAGCAGTATAATGAATCGAATATAGCCGAGTCCCGCTGGTTTGTCCTGGGATTCGGTGAAGTTATCTTCCGTTTCCGCTGCGGCTGTGGATCCTCTATTGAACATGGCAAATACCCCTTAATGGTCCATTTACATCTCATGTTATCCTCTGCACAGACCGCTGTCAAAAAGTTTATAGAGACAAGCATGGCCGATCCGGGCTCAGTATGTACGTACAAGTTGAGGGCATGTTATACTTATCACATACAAGTTGATGCGTTTATGAATGACCGCGAGATGTTATAGGAGGTTTCAAGTGAAAGAACAGTTTCCCCCCAAATATATGCAATTAAAAGAAGAGATTGTATCCTGGATTGCTACGGCGCAGTTTAAACCGCATGATAAGCTGCCGTCTGAGAATGAAATCGCCGCCCGTTTCGGTATGAGCCGCCAAACAGTGCGTCAAGCGCTCGGTGAATTGGAGGCGGGCGGATGGCTGTACCGTGCTCAGGGTAAGGGAACCTTCGTGGCGGAAGTTATGGACAATGCCCGTCAGAGCGCAGCCCAGCAGGGCATGACGATTGGGCTTATGACCACGCATATCTCGAATTATATCTTTCCAACGATTGTCCGCGGGGTGGAGTCCGCTCTTCGCAGTAAGGGTGCGCGGCTGCTTCTGGCCAGTACAGATAATGAGAAGGAGAAAGAACGAGAGAGCCTGGAATCCATGCTCCTGCAGCAGTTGAATGGGCTTATTATCGAGCCTACGAAGAGCGCTGAAGGAAATCCAAATTTGGATTTTTTCCTGGCGCTTGAAGCGAGGAAGATTCCCTTTGTCATGCTCAATGAACGCTACAGCGATTTGGATGCGCCTTGTCTGAAGGTGGATGATGAGCTTGGCGGATTTCGCGCTGCGGAGCATCTGGCGAAGCTTGGGCATCACAAGATAGCGGGCTTTTTCAAGACCGATGACTTTCAAGGGGTTTACCGGATGCGGGGCTTCCTGCGAAGCTTGCGGGAGCGCCAGCTTCCGCTCGTTCCGGACTATCTGGTTCGTTATTCGACGGAGGAGAAACAGACCAGGCCTGCCGAAGCGCTGGCTGCGCTGCTTAACCGGGAGGCGGCCGACCGGCCGACCGCCATCGTCTGCTATAACGATGAACTGGCCGTGCTGCTGCTTGATGTCATTAGGCGCAGCGGCTTAAGCGTGCCTGGTGATTTGTCGATGATTGGTTTCGACGATTCCTCGCTTGCGACGGCAACAGAGGTCAAGCTGACGACACTTGAACATCCCAAGACCAAGATGGGCGAGGACGCGGTGAAGCTGCTCCTAAGATTACTGGAGCCTAAAGGGGGACATGACCGTATAGAGGACATCCTTTACGAGCCGAAGCTGATCGTGCGCGATTCCACAGGTCCAGTTCCGCGAGCGGCGATAAATTAAGGCGTGACACACTTGTACGTACAAGTTATAATGATAGCTAGAATAACGATTCATGATTCGTGCAGCTGAATGCGGAGGAGGACTATCATCATGTTAGAAGCTTTAAAACAGGCGGTTTATGAGGCGAATATGGATTTGCCTAAGTATGGTCTTGTTACGTTCACATGGGGAAATGTCAGTGGAATTGATCGTGAGAGCGGCCTTGTTGCCATTAAGCCAAGCGGTGTTCCTTATGAGGAGCTGCGGGCGGAGCAAATGGTCATTGTGGATTTGGAAGGAAATGTTGTGGAGGGCAATCTCCGCCCGTCCTCAGATACGCCGACTCATGTCGCTTTGTACCGGGCGTTCAAGGGAATAGGCGGTATCGTTCATACGCATTCGCCATGGGCGACAAGCTGGGCGCAAGCCGGACGCGCTGTTCCTGCGCTCGGTACGACGCACGGGGATTATTTTTACGGTGAAATTCCGTGTACGCGGCCGATGACCGAGCAGGAAATCAATGGTGCCTACGAGCTGGAAACCGGCAATGTCATCATTGAAACCTTTGTAAATGGCGGTATTGATCCGAATCAAGTACCAGCCGCACTCGTTTTCAGCCATGCTCCATTCTGCTGGGGCAAAGACCCGCACAATGCGGTTCATAACGCGGTTGTTGTCGAAGAGGTCGCCAAGATGGCACTGCACACATTCGCATTGAATCCGAGCGTACAGCCAATGGATCAGGATTTGCTGGATCGCCATTATCTTCGTAAACATGGGCAAAACGCCTATTATGGCCAAAAGTAAAACAAATCAAAGATACATCTCAAAAACGTGTGTGGTGCTTCCGGAGCGAGTTTTTGCTCGCGAAGAAGTATCTCAGAGTAGTTAGCAAAAACTTATAGGAGTGATCCATAATGAGCAAATACGCAATTGGTGTTGACTATGGTACCGAGTCGGGACGTGCAGTGCTTGTTCGTCTTGCGGATGGGGCCGAGATTGCAGAACATGTCACCCCTTATCGTCATGGTGTTATCGATGAGAAGCTGCCGGAAACCGGCTTGAAGCTGGAGCATGACTGGGCTTTGCAGCATCCAGCGGATTATATTGAAGTGCTCGAAAGGTCCGTACCTGCTGTAATAAAGGAATCCGGCGTGAATCCAAGTGAGGTTATCGGGCTCGGTATCGATTTTACTGCTTGTACGATGCTGCCGATCGATAAGGCCGGTCAGCCGCTCTGCTTCAATCCTTCTTATAAGGAAAACCCGCACAGCTGGGTGAAGCTTTGGAAGCATCATGCGGCGCAGGATGAGGCTAATCTTGTGAATGAGGTTGCTGCACAGCGCGGCGAAGCTTTTCTTCCCCGTTACGGCGGTAAAATCTCATCCGAGTGGATGCTGGCCAAAGCATGGCAAATTCTGAACGAAGCTCCGGAAATTTACGATACAGCCGATAAATTCGTAGAAGCGACTGACTGGGTTATCGGACAAATGACCGGCAATATCGTACGCAACAGCTGTACAGCCGGTTACAAATCGATTTGGCATAAGAAGGACGGTTATCCAAGCAGCGAATTTTTCAAGGCGCTTGATCCGAAGCTGGAGAACCTTGCCGAAACCAAATTGCGCGGAGATGTTGTTCCTTTGGGAACTAAAGCCGGCGAGCTGACCGCTGATATGGCTTCACGAATCGGCCTTGCTGCAGGTACGGCTATCGCGGTTGGTAATGTTGATGCTCATGCAGCGGTTCCGGCGGTTGGCGTTGTTACGCCAGGCAAGCTTGTTATGGCGATGGGAACTTCGATTTGTCATATGCTGCTTGGCTCGGAAGAGAAGCAGGTTGAAGGTATGTGCGGCGTAGTAGAAGATGGAATCATTCCGGGTTATTTTGGTTATGAGGCGGGGCAATCAGCGGTTGGGGATATTTTTGCCTGGTATGTGGATGAAGCGGTACCGGCTTACGTCGTGGATGCGGCGAAAGAAGAAGGCATTAACGTTCATGAATGGCTGGAGAAAAAAGCGTCCGAGCTGAATGTTGGCGAATCGGGCGTGCTCGCGCTGGATTGGTGGAATGGAAATCGTTCCGTGCTGGTCGATACGAATTTGACGGGCCTGCTGATCGGAGCAACTTTGCTCACCAAGCCGCAGGAAATCTATCGTGCCTTACTGGAAGCAACGGCATTCGGTACGCGCAAAATCGTTGATGCTTTCCACAACAACGGTGTTGAAGTCAACGAGCTGTATGCATGCGGCGGATTGCCGCAGAAAAATCGGTTGCTGATGCAAATTTATGCGGATGTTACGAACCGTGAGATCAAAGTCGCGGCATCCAAGCAAACGCCTGCACTTGGTGCAGCGATGTTTGGCGCAGTTGCAGCAGGTGCCGCAAAGGGCGGATATGATAATGTAGTTGATGCAGCCGCAGCGATGGCGCGGGTTCGTGAGGAATCGTTCAAACCGATTCCTGAGAATGTTGCTGTCTACGACAAGCTTTATGCGGAATACAACCTTCTGCATGATTACTTCGGCCGTGGAGCTAATGATGTAATGAAGCGTCTGAAATCAATAAAGGAAGAAGCAAGCGCCCATTAAGGGAGCAAGCATGTAAAAGGGTCCGGTCAAAGTGATATTCACTTTGATCAGACCCTTTTTTATTGACTGGAAACTAGCTTTGACCGCCGTCATCCGCGGATTGCAGTTGAAGCAGATCATAATTATTCACGACATGATCCTGAAGATATTCATCCGCATCAACCGTTTCAGTACGGGGGATGAAGACTCCGCCGCCAGAAACAAAGAGATCAAGAGAAACGGTATCCCGATTGCGGATCGGCAGATAGATGAGAGATTCCGGTATAATACGGCCGTTCAAGCGGAGAATGGCATTGACGCTGCCGGCAATAACAATTCCGTTAACGGCTAGAATCTGTCCATTAAAGCCGAATCTTACTACACCTGTTGAAACTAGAGCCTGATAAATGGATATGCCAGGGTAAAAGCGAACCGTATATGCCTGTGTAACCCATGGGAAGAAGCGCCCGCCGTTAATCACGACAGTTACGAAATTTTGGAAAGGCGGAAATGGTCCTGGCGGGAACGGTCCCGGGAAAGGTGGGAATGGGATCGGAATAGGAATCGGTACTGGGAAAGGCGGGAACGGTCCTGGAGGAAACGGCCCCGGCCCTGGAGGGAACGGTCCAGGCGGAGGCGGAAACGGCCCCGGCCCTGGCGGTGGTGGGGGCGGGAATGGTCCAGGTCCTGGACCTGGTCCTGGCCCCGGTCCAGGTGGAGGCGGGAACATACCGCCCGGACCACCGGGTCCACCAGGACCACCGGGTCCGCCCGGACCGCCCGGTCCGCCGGGGAACATGCCGCCGCCCGGACCACCCGGTCCGCCGGGGAACATGCCGCCGCCCGGACTACCCGGTCCGCCGGGGAACATGCCGCCGCCCGGACCACCCGGACCGCCGGGGAACATGCCGCCGCCCGGACCACCCGGACCGCCGGGGAACATGCCGCCGCCCGGACCACCCGGTCCGCCGGGGATCATGCCTCCGCCGCCCGGACCACCAGGTCCGCCGGGGATCATGCCTCCGCCGCCCGGACCACCAGGTCCACCGGGTAATAATCCCCGTGGCTGACTGCAGCCGCAGTCACTGCCTGCAGACGGAAGATAAGTATTGGAGTAGCTTCCCGGTTCTGGACCGGGGATGTACAAGTTATACGACATGCACATAGTCTCCTTTTCCTGCGCAGATAGGTTAATGTCTCGATTCATTTTATGCGGCAAACGCCTATTTCGTGTATATTTTCCAGAACTTCATTAATATCTAGCTCTCAAATTGTATAGACATAGGAACGTAAGGATCATAAGAAAGGAGGATCTCTCATGCATACTTACATTGAAGTAGAAAGAGGCGTGAAGGTTTATGTTGAGGAAGTAGGTCACGGACGGCCTGTGCTCTTCATACATGGATGGCCGATTAATCATAAAATGTACGAGTATCAAATTAACATGCTGCCGCAATACGGGTACCGCTGCATACGGATGGATCTGCGAGGTTTTGGCAAATCCGATGCTCCTTGGCAGAGCTATAATTACAATCGGATGGCGGATGATATTCGAGTTGTTGTAGATGCGCTAAGGCTCAATAACGCAACTCTGGTCGGCTTCTCAATGGGCGGTCCTATCGCGATTCGTTATGTAACCAGACATGGCGCCCATGGGATGCGTTCGCTTATCTTAGCCGCAGCAGCAGCCCCAATCTTCACACAGCGCCCAGATTATCCGTATGGGATGACGAAGGAAGAAGTCGATGGTTTTATTGCAGCCACATATGCCGATCGCCCCAAGATGGTAACGGATTTCGGTAATATGTTTTTTGCTACAGCAGTCAGCGAGCCGTTTAGGAATTGGTTTAACGGGCTTGGTTTCGAGGCCTCGTCCATTGGAACGATCAGAGGGCTAGAGGCGCTTCGTGATGAAGACCTGCGGGGAGATCTGCCATATGTACAGCTGCCAACGACCATTTTGCATGGAAAGCTGGATAAAATCTGTCCGTATCCTTTCGCGGAAATCCAGCATCGAGGTATTCGCAGCTCAAATTTAATCCCATTTGAGAAGAGCGGGCATGGGCTATTTTACGATGAGCTCCAAAAGTTCAATTTGGAACTATTAAGGGCGCTGCACAGTGTGCCTGCTAGGCCATATTAGGGCAGTAGATCGTTTTAGTCACTTAAAGCTAGTGATTCCCATATGCAAAAACGAATAAAAAGAAACAGGACCTGCAGCGAGCGAGCTCGCCATAGGTCCTGTTTCTTTTTATTGAGCGGATTATTTTGCTGCTTCGTAACGTTTGCCAACTTCAGACCAGTTCACAACGTTCCAGAACGCTGCAATGTAATCCGGGCGTTTGTTTTGGTAGTTCAGGTAGTAAGCATGCTCCCAAACATCCAGACCAAGAAGAGGCGTGTCGCCTTCGAAGATCGGGCTGTCTTGGTTAGGCAGGCTGTAAACTTTCAGTTTGCCGTCTTTGCCAAGCGCAAGCCATGCCCAGCCGCTGCCGAAACGAGTTGTTGCTGCTTTTGCAAAATCTGCTTTGAATTGGTCGAAACCGCCCAATTCGCCAGCAATTGCATCAGACAACGCGCCAGTTGGTGCGCCGCCAGCGTTTGGTCCGATTGTTTCCCAGAAGAGGGAGTGGTTAGCATGTCCGCCGCCATTGTTGCGTACAGCTGTACGAATAGCTTCTGGAACACTGTTCAGATCAGCAAGCAGATCCTCAATGGATTTGCCTTGAAGCTCAGGAGCGGACTCCAGTGCAGCATTAAGGTTCGTTACATAAGCATTATGATGACGGTCGTGGTGAATCATCATTGTTGTTTCATCGATATGCGGCTCAAGCGCATTGTTTGCATAAGGCAGAGCAGGTAGTTGGTGTGCCATTAATCAAAAACCTCCTAAGTATATGTATCGTTTTTTTTTGAACGATCAGAACGCATCCATGAAGCATTTCTGATGATTCTAAGGAAAGAAACTCATAACACTGCCTGAGGGGAGTATTATCCATTTCTTCCTGTTACCCATTATCCATGTTCTCGTAACATAAAGCAACATAAATGTTTGTAAAGTCCGCTGGTAAAGAGTGCGGAACAGAGTTAGCATAGACAAATCTTTCCGTTCTCATTCGGAACAAAAAAGGTGACCCCGAAGGATCACCTTTTTCACCTGAAATTAGTTGATGAAACCAACGTTTCCAAGGAAACGATATACGATTGCAGCTGCTTCAGCGCGAGTTGCAAGGGAGTTACCAGCCAATTTATTAGCGGATTGTCCTTTGATCAAACCTTCACTAACTGCAGTAGCAACGTAAGATTTCGCCCAGCCTAATGTACCAGCGTCTGAGAATTTAGCCAATGCTGCAGCTACTTCCGTAGCTGACAGATTGATATCTTTCCCTGCATATTTCAATGCACGAGAGATCATAGCTGACATCTCACTGCGTGAGACTGTTGCGTTTGGTTTGAATGTACCGTCTACATAGCCAGTGATAATACCTGCTTCAGCAGCCGTAGCTACTGCACCAGAATACCATTGCCCAGCAGTCACATCCGTGAAATCGGATGATGTACCAGTAGCATCAAGACCCAAAGCACGTACGATTAGAGCTGCGAACTCTGCACGAGTAATGTTGCGGTTCGGACTGAACATATTGTCGCCTGTTCCGTTAACAACGAGCTTACCAGCGAGAGCTTCAACTTCTTTCTTGGACCAATGAACAGCCAAATCCTTGAAGGATGCAGCGTCCGTTTGGATAACCGTGTAGATGCTTGTGCTGGTACGGTTCAGTGTAGCAATTGTAATGCCATTCTCAGTTGCGAATGTAGCTGGAACGAAGTTCAGCTCTTTCGTATCTGGATTGTATACAACACCAACTGTGTTATCGGAGTAAACAGAACCAGTTACTGGAAGCGTACGTTTGAAGTACGTGCCCAGGTCATTGATTTGTTGCTCTTTACCGTTACCAACTGCAACGATTTTGAAATCAACTGGCGCAGCCAGTGTTTCAGCACCAATTTCGTAGACAGCATCTGTTACCGCTTTAGCAGCATCGCCGGAAAGTTTCTTCAGTTCTACACGGATTACTAGGTCTTTCAGCTCAACCCCAAGGGATTTCGCTTGATCCGCTAGTTTCAGTGCAGCGATTGGAAGTGTGATGGAAGTACCATCAGCATTCTTAATCGTCAAAGAATTACCGTCGACCAGTTTATCAGCAGGAATGGATACTGTGTCGGAATCAGCAGTAATCGTTGCATCCTTACCGTCTTTGAATAGATCATCGTAATTGCTGTTACCCGTGCCTGGGAAGCCGCCACCACCACCACCGTTAAAAGGAGTGTAGTATACTTTCTCAGTTACAGAGCCGTAATGCATGAAGTAGTATGTATCGTACGAGACACTCGGAACAGTAGTCGTAAACGAATAATGCCCGTTAGCCGTATAAATACCGTATACTACGCCGCCTACCGGAGTCATGTTGTCACTTGCGTATACATACACAGGTACTTTCATACCAGGCGTATAAACATCGTCTGTAACATACACTTGACCGGTAACTGTACCATTCGAGGTAATCGTTACATTCTCGAACTTAGGAGCTGCAAAAGCAAGAACAGGAACCAGCATGGAAATAATCATCAAAGATGCGATAAGTGCCGCGGTTTTACTCATGATTACCTTTTTCATTTTGTTTTCACCTCCTTCCAAGAGGGGATGACATATTGCTAGATTATAAGTGTATAACAAGAAAGAGTGTTAATAAAGGTCTTATTTGGGAATTAGTAGATAATAAGACAAATTATTGGAACATAAATTTACAAAAACTTAACAATTACCGTAGGTTTATCCTTATTTATTAATTTTCTCTAATTCTTCTTGTGCCTTCTTTTCTGCTTCAGCTAATTTATTACTCAATGCTTCATCCTTCTGTCCTATAGCTTGAAGAGCATCAAGATACGTGTGTACCTCTGATCGAATGGTAGAGTTGGCAAAGTCGCCATTGATATCTTCTTTTAACAGCTCGATAACATCATGATACATCTGACGATTGTAATAAATTTGTCCAATTGCTAGTCTCATTGTCGGTGTTACCTTGAACTCTCGTCCTTGCAGTTGCCCGGTTGGAAGTGATTTAAGATACTCAATCCGATTTAATACCTCTTTATACAATTCGAGGGAATGATTCCATTTTATGTCCGTGTCTTTGGAATTTATTGTTTTCTCCTTGTCACCGAACAAATAATATTCCATGATGCCAGCTTCATAGAAGTTCATATCCCACGGGAATGTTGTTAAAGCTTCATCAATTGTTGACAACACGATATCGCTTTTCCCCACGTTTTTATAATATTGATATTCCTCGACAAACAGTAAACGATTGTAAGGTGCATAATGTTTCAGTTGAGTAATTAATTTTTCTTGCTCTTGTCTATATTTCACATCTTGTGTTGAATTGTAGGCTTGCTTCATCCAGTCTAATTTTCGAAGCGTATAATCTGGATGGTCAGGTGAAATCTTAATGGCCTTATCAAGTGAAGGCAGAATCTGATCAAGCGGTTTTTTCTCTACAATGGCCATTTCAAGGGCATGGTTGTAGTTGACATTGGCATCATACTCCCGATAGACCCAGAAGAATAGAACTAGAGCCATTAATGAAATTGCTGCTGGGAATGCCAACCGCCATTTAAGATGGTTATACGCCGTAAATCTAGGAATGATGATGTTATAAGGTGCAAGCATAGCTCCTAAACCTAGAAATACCAGAGCAGAGAGATACATATAGCTCATGTCGAAGTCGACAGAGCTATGAACCAGAATGGATAATGAGATGATGAAGAATACGAGCTGACTGCCCCGTTGTTCAGGATTTTTGATATAAGCTCTTATGAATAAGTAGTAAACCGCCGCTAAAAAGCCGAGAAGAACAATAAGACCGAGCCATCCAATTTCAACTAGTGTTTGAAGATAATAGCTGTGGGTCTGTTTGCTGGAATAAGGATTGTTTTGATATTTTTCATAAATTTCACCCCAAGCACCCCCGCCGGCACCAAGAATAGGATAGTCGGCTGCTAACTTGAAGGCGTCTTTGTAGAAGGTTTCACGTTCTAGCACGCTATGCTGCTCCAGGTTAATGCTCTCTATGCGGTCTGCAATGCTTGCTGGTAATAAGCTTCTAACTCCGCTGCTCGTAAATACAAGGGCAGCCGCGAGCACACCAACAACAATGAAGAGGGCAGGAACGGCGACGTAAGACCATTTTTTCTCACCGAGTCTAGTTGTTGCATTGTCCAGCCATTGCGAAAGCCTGGAATGCATGAAGGTGATGATTGCAGCTAGAAGAACCGAAATACCCAGAACTAGGCTCCAACCGCTTAAGGGGAGATGATTCCAAAATGAGAGTGTTTTGCCTTGATTAGAGGCCGGATCCAGCAGTTTGGCTATTTGATCCGCAGTTGCTGCAATTTTACTCAGAATAGCGAAAGATGAAACAATTGCTAGAACCATGTATATTAAATAGAGTATTTGTTTGCCAATTCGCAGAAAAGGAAGAATAATAAGAATTAGAAACGGAATAAAAACAAGAGCAGCCCTCGAATAGGTAAGCATTAATGACAGCCAGATCGGGACTAGCATGAAACTGTGAGCAGCTCTCCAGTACCAGTGTTTTGTATGTATGGCTGAGAATAACCCAGCTAAAAACAGGGCAGTCAGGAATGCGGCATAGGAATTCGAATATTGAAAAATAGAAGTTAATCGATATCCGTTGTCTGCAAGCCACAGTGCATTGACGAAAAAGGCCTGCCCAAATAGATTCATAAGACCGTAGAGAACAACGACATAACCTGACAATTGAATTGCCAGCTCGATTACTCTCATATGTCGCTTATTCTCCGCCACATATAGTCCAATGATAAAGAAAGCTGCTACCACAAACTCAAGCTGCATCATAAGTTTCGCATTATGTGCAGAAACAGCATTTATGGAAGAGAGCATGTACATGAAAGGAATCGATAATGCACCCAAAGAAAGGATGAAGCGATAGTCATCGAATCTCCATGTTTTGAAGAGCCGAATGCCAAGGATAAGCAGCGTTATGGAAGAGAAAATCATGAACCCGAAGAGAGGGCCTTCATAGTCAAAGGTCATGCCATTAAATAATGCGACTTGGAACGGGAAAATAAATAAGAAGAGTGTTACGGCTGCAACAACCGCCCACTGTAGTAGAGAAATGTCGGAAGAAATGACATTTTTCGAGGGTCGGGTTGGATTTTTCTTTTTCATTACTGGCAGGCTCCTTTAGCATTTATTATTCATAGTTTGATATTTAGGCTTAATTCTAACAAATAGCATAACGTAAATCTACAATTTATGGGTGAAGAGAAATTAGAAAAGAAACAACTATTCTTGCATTAATTGGGAGATGAATTACAATAGTATCTTACCATGTTGTTTGTTAAACTTATTTGAAACAGAGATTTTACTTAAATAGAATCTAACAACAAACGGCAAATTAATACAATTTTTTTGATTGTTAAAAACTCTGAATTAACGAATAGAATTATCAAATTATATAGTAATTTTAAGGAGTACTTAGATGCCAATTTCAATTTTAAAAGTCTTATGGTCAAATAAGAACTTATTGAATCAGTTTACTAAGAGAGATGTCGTAGGAAGATATAAAGGATCTTATTTAGGCCTGCTGTGGACCTTTATAACCCCCTTGCTAATGCTTGTAATCTATACATTTGTTTTTAGCGAAGTCTTTAAAGCTCGATGGGGAACGGTTGGCGGAAATAAAGCGGAATATGCATTGGTTTTGTTTACTGGACTTATAGTATTTAATATTTTTTCAGAGGTTATTACACGTGCTCCCAGTTTGTTAGTTGGAAATTCAAATTTAGTTACAAAGGTAGTCTTCCCTCTGGAAATTATGCCGGTCGCGATTCTTTGCGCGAGTATATTCCATGCACTAATCAATTTTGCTTTATTAATTGTTAGTCTTATACTCATTCTTGGTGTTCTTCAGTGGACTCTTTTTTTAGCTCCGCTCGTATTACTGCCTTTGATATTATTGACGTTAGGGCTGGGCTGGATATTAGCTTCGCTGGGCGTTTATTTAAGAGATTTGGGGCAAGTCATCGGCATCGCCATGCAAGCGATTATGCTGATGAGTCCAATTTTTTATCCCATTTCATCAATACCTGAGAATTTAAGAATTATTTATTATATTAATCCGGTAAGTTATGTAATTGAAGACATGAGAAGGGTAGTCATATGGGGGGAAATGCCTAATTGGACTTGGCTTGGCATCGGAACAGTCATCGGATTAGTGGTTTTTATGGCTGGCTACTCTTGGTTTCAGAAAACGAAAAAAGGTTTTGCAGATGTGTTGTAAAAAAAAGTTTTGGCGGAGGGAACAGTGAGTAAAGAGATAAGTATTTCAGTTGTTAATGTAAGTAAATGCTTTGAAATTTATAAGCAACCGCAGGATCGGCTAAAGCAAAGTTTAATGAGAGGTCACAAGAACTATTATAAGGAGTTCTGGGCTGTTAAGGATGTAAGCTTTGATATCTTCAAGGGAGAAACAGTTGGCATTATTGGGAGGAACGGCTCAGGTAAAAGTACACTTTTACAAATGATCGCAGGAACTCTGAATGCTTCAGAAGGAAATATTACGGTGAACGGCCGGGTAGCGGCGTTACTCGAATTGGGCAGCGGTTTTAACCCAGAGTTTACAGGCAGAGAAAATATTTATATGAACGGTTCAATACTTGGTTTATCGATTAGTCAAATTGATGAGTTGTTTCTAGAAATTGTTCAATTTGCTGAAATCGGCGAATTTATTGATAGACCTGTGAAAACCTACTCTAGCGGAATGGCCCTTAGGCTTGCTTTCGCTGTTCAGGTAGTCGTTCCAAAAGAAATATTAATTGTAGATGAAGCGCTTGCTGTCGGGGATGAACTCTTCCAAAGAAAATGCTTTTTGAAAATTGAGGAATTCAAAAAACAGGGAGGTACAATTCTTTTTGTATCTCATTCTGGCGCTGCAATTGTTGAATTATGCGATCGTGCAATTCTATTAGATTCAGGTGAGCAGCTGATAATTGGTCCTAGTAAAAGAGTAGTGAATTTATATCAAAAGCTTGTTTTTGCGCCGGCAGATAAAATTCAAGAATTAAAAGAAGAAATCAGGAGTACAAAACAATTGCCAGAAGTAAAAACGACATTGGCTATTAGCGACAACTTTATAGAAGATTCTAGAACCAATAAAAGTGAATCCATGTACGATCCGAACTTAATACCGAAAGACTCGGTTCATTATGAGCCTAGGGGTGCAGAATTATATGACCCGGAAATTACTACAATGGCGGGAAAACGTGTAAATATTCTAATTGCAGGTCAAAAATATGTTTACCGCTACTACGTGAAATTTTCTAGGATTAGTACGAATGTGCGGTTTGCAATGCTAATCAAAACAGCAAGTGGTTTGGAGCTCGGTGGGGCGCAATCGGCTTCGTTTGGAGGCGGTGTGCCCTTTATTGATAATAATGAACGGTATAAAGTAGAATTTACTTTTGTTCCTAGGCTGACAACGGGTGTTTATTTTTTGAATGCCGGAGTACTTGGGATAGACGGTGACAGTGAAATATATATGGATCGTAAAGTGGATTTTTTGGCGTTTAAAATAATGCCGTCTGAAGATGCATTAATGACTGCAATCGTAGATTTTGAAATTTCACCTGAATGCACCAGCATTGTTGATAAAGGAGTGAATTAAATGCAGAATATTGCGCAGTCAAAAGTCATATGCGTATTAGGTATGCATAGGAGCGGAACTTCAGCCATCACACGTGCAATAAACTATATGGGAGCCTATATAGGAAAGCCCGAAGACCTGGTTCCTCCTTTGGATGATAATCCTGAAGGTTTTTGGGAGTTCCAAGAGTTTGTGGCCATAAATGACCGCGTGCTGGGAGAGTTGAATTCTTGTTGGGATGCTGTGAATATTTATCCGGAGAATTGGTGGACCTTACCGAGTATTGCTCTCTTAAAGGAAGAAATAAAAGAAATAATTAAAAAAAAATTTTCTAACCATAAGCTATGGGTTTTTAAAGACCCTAGAACTTCAATACTGCTTCCCATGTGGAAAGAAATATTTAATGAACTCAAAATTGAAGCGAATTATGTTATTACGGTTAGAAATCCGATGGATGTAGTCGCTTCATTAGCTAAACGTAATGGGTATTCACTGGAAAAATCACTTGCGCTATGGACGTTTTACACCATTAATTCTTTGTATTGGACACAAGACGAGAATCGGGTAATCGTTGGATATGACAGCTTTTTAGATCAACCTGATCTTTATATTGATAGATTTAAAGATTCTTTTCAATTAGAGTTCGATAGAATTCAACTTGATGAAAAACTGAAAAGTTTTCTAAAACCTTCTCTAAGACACAGTAAAACTTCTGTTGCTGAGTTTATCAGTAATGAGAACTACTCTGAAATGGTTCGAGAGTTATTCAAAATTACGATTAGCTATTCAGAGCTGCGAGCAGATCATTCTACTAATAAAAGCATTGAGAAAATGTATCATGAGTTCATATTGCAAAGACGTATGTGGGCACATGCGGGCAAGAAAGCGTTGATACAAGTGTTTTACTTGGAGGCACCCGATCAAGACTATGCTGAGGAGCGCTCGGTAATAGGTTATATTGATTTGGAAAAATCTAATGCCGTTCAATCATTATCCCTTCCCGGGGGAATTATCGCGCCACTTCGCATTGACATGACGAATGTACCAGCTGCCATTCATATAGAATCAATTCAACTCGTAACCCAAGAAGAACATCCGCAGGTCATAGGATTCTGGTCGAAGCATAATGGATTCCAGGATGTATTAAATGGCCAGAATCTAATCCGCTTTTCTAATGCAAGTTCTTTTCAGGGCATCACAACTAGCACAGACCCTTATATTTATGTTCAACAATTCAATGAAAATGAATTTCCAAGTAAGTTAACAATTAGAATGGATCACTACCCACTTACACAGGAAATAGTCGACTCCGTTTCCAATCACATTCATGGGATTGAATATACTGCTTCAGAATTAAATATTCAATTAATTGAATTAAAACAGCAAATAACAGAATTCGAAAATAAATTCAAAAAAAGTGAAGCATTATTGGTTGAGAAAGAAAGAGAGATTTCAGAACTAAATGTTCAGTTAATCTCAGCATCGGATACGATAGCTCAGAACGAAGCAGTGCAGCTAAGACTAGATAAAGAAATTGCTATTACGCACGCTTTAAAAGAGCAAAATAGACTCCTAGAGGAACAGATTCACCAAAAAGATGTGGAGCAGATACAATTCAAAACGCGAATTGCGGATATTCAACACGATTATAATTTAATAAATTACGAATTAAATGGTATTTATCAATCAAATGGATGGAGTTTTCTCAAAAAATATTACAAATTAAGAGAATCAGTGATGCCTGTTGGCAGTCCGCAGCGAAAGGCTTCCAAAGTTATCGTGAATTTTCGGCCCTATAGCAGGAAGCTGCTTCGTCACGTGAATCAATACGGTGTTCCTGCAACTCTCAGGAAGATAAAAGCGAGGGTCTTTCCAACTGCTGTAACAACTGGAAAAGTAGTTGTTCCAACACTTGCGTTAAATAGGGCTAAGGAAACGAAAACATGGGAATATGATTTTACTGCATCATCCCAAATCAGTGTATCTGTTGTAATCCCGACTATAAATGCAGGGCAGGAATTTGAACTGTTGTTGGCAATGCTGTCTCGGCAAAAAGGATTCAAACAAGTTGAAATCGTAATTGTTGATTCCGGCAGCACCGATATGACCTTGGATTTGGCTAAGGAATACAATGTTACTCTTGTCCGTATTAAGCCAGAGGATTTTTCTCACTCCTATGCAAGAAATTTAGGGGCGGAAACAGCCGCTTCTGACGATTATTTACTCATTATGACTCAAGATGCTCTACCGACTTCTGACTATTGGTTATTTGAACTTTATGCTGCAAGCGAAAAGAATGATTTTGCTGCAGTTTCTTGTGCAGAGTCTTCGAGAGAAGATGTGGATTTATTTTATAGGGTAATTTGTTGGTCACATTATAGATTTTTGGGGGTCATTGACAATGACCGTATTATGGAAATGCCTGATTCAAATGATTACCATAGCTTGAGATTTAATGCACAATTATCGGATGTTACATGTCTCATTAAAAAAGACATATTTATGAACTACAAATATCGCTTTGATTACGCAGAAGATCTTGATTTGGGATTACGTCTCATTCGGGATGGATATAAGATCGGGCTGCTCGGACAGACCAAAGTTATACATTCACACAAGAGACTACCTTACTATCACCTCAAACGAGGTTTCGTCGATAACCTGTTTATGCATCAATTTTTTGATGATTATGCGGTTCCTAAGTTATATTCGGACAATTTAGAAAGAGATTTAGTTTATACGTATTCGGTTCTAACCCATTTAATAAACAGCACACTAGCTGACATCAAACATTCAAATAGTATTGAAAAGTTAAGCATGCTGACATATTCAGAGTTAGATAGTGCGATCCTTCGTCCATATGACTATCTGTTAAGACTTGATAAATGTGACTATGTCGACGATAAGACACATCAATTTGTCGAGAAATTGTTTGAAGGTTATTTGGATCTATCGTACCGACCGATGTACAACGGTGATGGAAGTTTGCTTCATGCACTGAAAGGGTTCGTAGAAGTCGTTTTTGAATATATGAAACTGACTTATGAGATACTTGATGAGGAACTTTTAAATGAATTTAAATGGACCTTAATGAAAGGCTATGCCATTCAGTTAGGAACTCATTTATCTCATTGTTATGTCGGCAGTGAAGCAAACAAAGAGCGATTATCTGTCATTCATAATGAACTGACAAAAGGGGTTTAAACATGAAAATTATTTACCTCGTACATCAGTTTTATCCGGAGCACTACACAGGTACTGAGAAATTCGTGCTTAATATGGCGAAGATGTCTCAAAGAAACCAAATGAAAGTAAAGGTCATTACGTATAGCTTCCAGCCTATTCATGAATTCGATCTTGAATACGGCAATATCGTTTATAGAAATTATGTTTACCAAGGAATTCCTGTAATCGCATTTCGGCATAAGGAGATCCCTTCGTCTATCCATTATGAGCTGTCTAATAAGGATGTCGTTTCATTTAGTGAACATATTCTCCAGAAAGAAAAGCCGGATTTACTTCATGCAGCCCACTCCATGAGAGTCGCAGAGTTCATCAAAGCGGCACAGAGATTAAGTATTCCTTATTTAATGACGCTTACTGACTTCTTTCTTAATTGTCCTAAATGCATATTACTGCAAACAGACCGTAATTTATGCGAGGGATCCAGAGAAGGTGCTGCATGTAAAATGCATTGCAAAGAAGTTTCTATCGAAGAAAATCGGCATCAAATAGCATATGAATTGCTATCGGCCGCACAGGGAGTGTATGCTCCCTCCCAGTTCGTTGCTTCAATGATGAATAAAGCAATAGAAGGGATTCATGTTGAAGTACTCAATCATGGGATGAGTTATAGCAAAATAAGTAAGAACCGCAAGCATTACTCGGAAGGTCAGCCGCTCACTTTCTTCTATGGGGGTTCTTTAACGCCTCATAAGGGAGTTCACTTAATTGTTGAGGCATTTTCTAAAATTGAATCTAACCGCATTAAACTTATGATTTATGGTTCCGGACAAGATAAAGTTTACATGAACATGCTCACCGCTATGGTTGAAAAAGATGAACGGATCGAATTTAAAGGTGTATACACAGAAAATGATGTAAGTGAAATCTATAATATGGCTGATGTAGCTATAGTTCCTTCGGTATGGTATGAAAATTATCCGCTGGTACTTCATGAAGCATTAGCATCAAATGTTCCACTAATCGTATCAAATGTGGGTGGTATGTCGGAGAAAATTAAAGATGATTTTAACGGCTATACCTTTGAAATTGGCAATGCGAATGATTTGAAAGCGGCAATTGAAAAGTTTCTTCACCATCCAGAAGCAATCAATCGTTTTAAAGAAAATATTAAAACGCTGATGATTCCAACCATTGAGCAGGAAGCGTATGCCTATGAAAGATTATACAAATCATATTCTCGTGCCTGAAACAGAAGTTGTGATTCTTTTATCGACATATAATGGTGCGGCCCATTTGAAGGAGCAATTAGAATCGATTTTGGCTCAAACCTATACGAAATGGAAGTTGTGGGTTCGAGACGATGGTTCCACAGATGGGTCTGTAACTTTGGTAAAGGAATACCTATCAAGGTTCCCGGAAAAAATTAATCTTCTACGTTCTAATGGGAATCTAGGTGCATCTCAAAGTTTCGGTTTATTACTAAATACAATAGAGGCTCAATATATCATGTTTTGCGATCAGGATGACATTTGGTTGCCGAAAAAAATAGAACAAACTCTGGCTATTATGCATGAAGCAGAAAAGGAGACACCTAATTGTCCAATACTTGTGCATACTGATTTGCAAATTGTGAATCAAACCATGGGGATAATTAGTGAATCTATGTGGGCATATCAAAAATTAAATCCAAATGCCGTATTGCTTAATGAATTTCTAATTCAGAACCATGCAACCGGGTGTACGATGATGCTTAATGCGAATTTGAAAAACCTTGCAATTCCAATAAACCCGAAGGCTATCATGCATGACTGGTGGATTGCATTGGTTGCAGCTGCATTCGGAGAAATTAGAGTAGTTAATGAACCTACAATAAAATATCGTCAGCATGGTAATAACGAAGTTGGAGCAAAAGCATATAAACTTAACTACTTTGCATCTCGATTATTCAAACTTCAGGATTCAATAGCTTCAAACAAACGAATAATAACGCAAGCCCATGCTTTCCTCAATCAATTTGAAGAGCGCCTAGGCGATGAAGAACGAAGGACTCTCAAGAAGCTCAGTGAATTATTAACCTCAAATAAAATGATTAGAGTCTGGACGATTGTTAGATACCGATTGTACAAATATGGATGGATGAGAAACATCGCATACATAGGTGTCATGATGCTAACACCAAGAATAAAAGATAAATAATACGGTTTGGGGGTAAAGAGGTTGAGATGCATAAAGTTTTTACTTGTAGCTATCCTCATGTTCCTCAGTATCCAGTCAGCGGTTTGGGCGAACAATAAATCATTTCAAGGTAATCTCGAACTGGAAGACCAATTGAAAATTACTTCTAATCAATTGTCAGTCATTGGATGGGCAATTCATACAAAAGGGATTAAGCAAATTCGTATTTATTTGGACGATAAGTTACGCGGGGAAGCTGATTATGGTTTAAAGCGTGAAGATGTCGCGAAAGTCTATCCTGCGGTAAATGAAGCTAAAAACAGCGGTTATCGGATGGAATTGGATCTATCTGACCTAAAGCCTGGTACACACACGATTAGTGTCGAAGCAGTGTCAACTTCTGACGAGTCGACGATTCTTGCTAAGAAACATATTTTTAAGCCAGAGCCTCCGAGAAGTGAGATTACATCCCCTAAAGAAGATTTCTCTACTGTAAAAGGAAATGATCTTCATGTTAACGGGTGGATAGATGGTAAAGCTGCGGTTAAATCTATTCAAGTATGGCTTGATGATCATTTTGTAGAGAATGCTCATATGGGTACAATGCTTCAAGACGATCAAGTGAAGACAATTCCGAATCTGCCTCGCGATAGCGGGTTTGAATATAATTTAGATATAACTAAAGTTTATAAGGGAACTCATACTATAAAAATAATTGCAGAAATGAAGGATGGAACGACAATTGAATTGGGAAGCAAATCTTTTCAGAAAGCTTTTAATTATCCAATGCTGATTCTTCTGTTCGTTTTCGTTCTTATAGGGACAATCTATTATAGATACAGAAAAGGTAGAAAGAAGTAGGAGGAAACAATGTCCGATCATGTATTCTGGCAAACGACAAAAATAATAAAAGAGGATCGCTATCAATTAAATAGTCATAAAAGCTGCGTTATTTGGCTAACAGGGCTATCAGCTTCTGGTAAATCCACACTTTCAATTGAACTTGAAAAGGAATTATATGATCGTCGCATTCGCTCTTATGTTCTAGATGGCGATAATATTCGACAAGGTCTGAATAAAAACTTGGGTTTTTCTGAAACAGACCGTAAAGAAAATATTCGACGCGTAGGGGAGGTTGCAAAGTTATTTGCAGACTCTGGATTGGTAACAATAACAGCTTTTATTTCACCCTATCAAGCCGACCGGGACATGGTGCGTGCTCTATTTGCTGAAAATGAGTTTTTAGAGATTTTTGTAAAATGCAGTCTTGAGGAATGTGAAAGGAGAGATCCTAAAGGTCTATACAAAAAAGCCAGAGCAGGGATAATTCCTGACTTTACTGGAATTTCTGCGCCCTACGAAGAACCTGATAACCCAAATTTAGTAATTGAGACCGAACACTCCACTTCTGCTCAATCGGTTAAGAAAATTATTGATTTCCTAATGGATAAGGGATATATAGGTGGAAGTTTTGAAGAAGATAAATAATTTAAATAAGGAGGTATAAGATGAAAGGCATAATCCTAGCAGGCGGTACCGGCTCACGCCTCTTCCCGCTTACCAAAGTAACCAACAAACACTTGCTCCCAGTCGGCAAATACCCAATGATCTTTCATTCAATCGCTAAGCTTAAAGAGGCAGATATTCAGGATATCCTTATTGTCACCGGTAAAGACCATATGGGTGATGTGGTTAACCTTCTGGGTAGCGGCAGCGAATTCGGCTTAACCTTCACTTATAAAGTACAGGATGAAGCTGGCGGTATTGCACAAGCTCTTGGTATGGCGGAGCAGTTCGTGAATGATGACCAAATGATCGTTATTCTCGGTGACAATGTATTTGCTGATAGTATTGCAACCTTTGCTGAGAATTTTCGTCAACAAGGTAGTGGCGCCAAGATTCTCATCCAAGAGGTTCATGATCCGCAGCGCTACGGAGTCGCTGAGCTGGATGGCAATAAAATCGTCTCTATTGAAGAAAAACCGCAGCAACCTAAAAGCAGCTATGCGGTAACTGGAATATATATGTATGATAGCCGAGTTTTTGAGATTGTAAAAACGCTGAAACCATCTGGTCGCGGTGAACTGGAAATAACCGATGTGAATAACGCATATATTGCAAGTAATGAGCTTTCCTACGATATTTTGCAAGGCTGGTGGACGGATGCAGGTACGCATGCTTCCCTTACCAAAGCCAACGAGTTAGCAAAAGAGATAGTATTTGGAGATGAATTTGGCAAGCTTAAACTGTAAGAATAGTGGGTGCTAAGAGATGAAAGTAATAGAAACGAATTTACCTGGTGTAAAGCTGATTGAACCGGCGGTCTTCGGTGACCACCGGGGCTTTTTTTTGGAAAGCTATAATGAGGCGACTTTTCATGCGAACGGTATTGGGCATGCTTTTGTCCAAGACAACCATTCCCTGTCAGTCGAAACGGGGGTACTGCGCGGACTTCATTATCAACTGAATCCAAAGGCGCAAACGAAGCTCGTACGTGTAACTGCCGGTGCCATATATGACGTAGTTGTTGATATTCGTAAGGGGTCTCCGACATTCGGGCAATGGCAAGGATTCATTCTAAGCTCGGCGAATAAGCGTCAGCTTCTCGTACCGCAGGGCTTTGCTCATGGCTTCTGCACGCTTGTTCCGGACTGCGAGGTTCAATACAAGGTTGATGCCTTATATTCACCTGAACATGACCGCGGCATTGCTTGGAATGATCCAGCGCTGGCAATTGATTGGCCTGCAACGAGTCCGATTCTGTCTGATAAAGATACGAAACATCCGGTTCTTGCGGATGCCGAAATGAATTTTGAATATGAAGGGTGAGTACTGACACGATGAAATTATTAATTACAGGTGGAGCCGGCTTTATCGGCAGCAACTTTGTTCTCTATATCGCAAAGAATCATCCGGATTATCATATTGTGAATGTAGATGCTCTGACGTATGCGGGGAATTTAGAAAATCTTCGTTCCGTAGAAAATCATCCAAATTACAGCTTTATTAAAGCTGACATTGCGGATCGTGCTGCGCTGGAACCATTATTCGCCGACGGTTCCATCGACGCGGTTCTTAACTTTGCTGCTGAATCCCATGTGGATCGCAGTATTCTTCACCCGGAGATTTTTGTTCGTACGAATATTATGGGAACACAGACTCTACTGGATCTAGCAAAGCAATATAAGGTAACAAAGTTCGTGCAAGTATCAACGGACGAAGTATACGGAACGCTTGGTGAGACAGGTCTTTTCACGGAGGAAACACCGCTTGCGCCGAACAGTCCTTACTCCGCAAGCAAAGCGGGAGCAGATCTGCTTGTGCGTGCGTATCACGAAACATTCGGGATGAATATTAACATCACACGCTGCTCCAACAATTATGGTCCTTATCAGTTCCCGGAGAAGCTTATTCCGCTCATGATTCAGAATGCGCTTAATGACAAATCGCTTCCGGTCTATGGAGATGGATTGAATGTTCGCGACTGGTTGTATGTTGAAGACCACTGCAGTGCGATTGATCTTGTCCTTCACAAAGGACGTCCAGGTGAGGTGTACAACGTGGGCGGCAACAATGAAAGAAACAATCTCCAGGTCGTCAGAACGATTCTCTCTGAACTTGGTAAACCGGAGACGCTTATCTCTTACGTGACAGATCGCTTGGGCCACGACCGCCGTTATGCCATTGATGCGGACAAAATCCGTCAGGAGCTTGGCTGGCAGCCTAAGTATGACTATGAGAATGGCATTAAAGAAACCATCCGCTGGTACTTGAGCAGCAAGGATTGGATGGAGCAGATCCTAACCGGAGCTTATCAAGAATATTACAATACCCAGTATAGCGAACGTTTAGGTACCGAATCATGACCATTGCTAACCTGAAGGTACTCGTTACTGGAGCAAATGGACAGCTTGGGGCGGAATTTGTTAATCTAACCGCTTCCGGCTTCGATATTCAAGGGTTTGGCCGCGATGCGCTGGATATCACGAATCTCGAGCAATGCCGAGAAGTTCTTTCCGTCTACAAGCCAGACATTGTCATCCATTGCGCCGCATATACTGCTGTAGATAAGGCCGAGTCCGAACCGGACGAGGTTTTTCGCGTTAATGCTGCGGGCACGCGTAATATAGCTGTAGCAGCGAGAGAAGTGGGCGCCAAGCTTTGCTATGTAAGTACAGATTATGTGTTTGACGGTAAAGGTGCGATTCCATACAACGAAATGGACCAGACGAACCCCCAGACGGTATATGGAAAGTCCAAGCTTGCTGGAGAGCAGGCTGTAAGCACCTTGCATGACCGTTATTACATCGTTCGAACCTCGTGGGTATATGGGAAGTACGGTAATAATTTCGTGAAAACGATGCTCAAAATGGCAGGAGAACGGGATCAACTGAAGGTGGTTCATGATCAGATCGGCTCGCCTACGTACACATTGGATCTTGCTCTCTTTCTATTGGAGCTTGTCCAAACCGATTATTATGGGGTGTATCATGCTTCCAATAGCGGTGTGTGCAGCTGGTTTGATTTCGCTCAAGCGATCTTCGAGGAAAGCGGGGTTTCAATACAGCTCGATCCATGCACAACAGCCGATTTCCCGCGGCCAGCACCAAGACCAGCCTTCTCCGTCATGGATCATTCTGCAATTCGTATAAACGGATTGAAGGATCTGCGTCCGTGGCGTGAAGCATTAATTCACTATTTAAAGGATGAGAAGTAATGAGCCGATTAACCGCCGGCTGCCAATAACTGCTGTGAAGTTAATGAAAAGGGAATGACTAACAAATATGAGGTTGGTTACCTCTTCTTTTTTTGATAGAATAAGTATAGATTCGACAAGTAAGTAGAGGAAGAATAAATCGAATACTAGATCAGGTAAGGGATGAGAGACCAATGATAAGACAAAACCAGCGGTTTCTAACTCAAATATACGTTCTGGTAGATCTGCTGTGTACGTTGCTTATGTTCCTGGCCTCATACTGGCTGAAGTTTTATAGTGGCTGGCTTGTGCATTATAATACGGTGCCCTTCAAGACCTATCTGCTTTGGGGAACGGTCTATTCGTTCGCCGCTATATTGCTGGGGTTCTATATCGGATTTTATTCACCGCGCCGAAGAAAACAATTCTCCTACGATATTCTCAAAATCTTCCAAGTCCACGGGTTAAGCTTCCTTGGACTGCTCAGTATGCTGTTCATTGCAAAGGAAGTACATATCTCGCGTGAATTTCTAGCCATCTTCATTGCCGTCAATGTCGTTGGAATGATTGCTTACCGATACAGCGTTAAGCTTCTCTTGTTTCGTCTGCGCCGCAAGGGCTTTAACAAACGTTACGTCCTCATTCTGGGGGCGGGATCCGTTGGCCGCAGCTTCTATGACAGCTTGTCGCAGCACCCGGAGCTCGGCTACGAGGTTATGGGCTTTCTGGATGATTTTCAAACGGAGCATGACCCGGAATATCAGCATATGAAGCAAATTCTTGGTACGATCGACGATCTGGATGAACAATTAAAGAAGAACATCATTGATGAGGTCATCATTGCGCTCCCGCTCAAGGCGCACAAGAAATACGCCTATATCATTAATCAATGCGAGCATGCCGGAGTCAAAACACTCATTATTCCCGATTTCTTCGATATGCTGCCTGCCAGGCCGTTCTTTGACAATTTTGCCGGGCTTCCGCTAATTAACGTTAGAGATATTCCGCTCGACGAGCTGAGCAACAAGCTGCTCAAACGGGCATTCGATATTGTGTTCTCATTCTTTGTTATCTTGATTACATCGCCGATTATGCTGGGTGTATTTGTGGCCATTAAGATCACGTCACCGGGTCCTGCCTTGTTTAAACAAGAGAGGATGGGACTGGACCGCCGTAACTTTAACATGTACAAATTCCGATCGATGCATGTATCGAACCCAGGCACGTCAGATACACTGTGGACTGTCGAGAATGACCCGCGCCGGACACGGCTTGGCAGTTTTATTCGCAGGACAAGCATTGACGAGCTGCCGCAGTTCTTTAATGTATTGGCTGGTCATATGAGCGTTGTGGGGCCGCGTCCCGAGCGACCGTTCTTCGTTGAACAGTTCAAAGAAGATATTCCGAAATATATGGTCAAGCATCATATTCGTCCTGGTATAACCGGCTGGGCGCAAACAAATGGCCTTCGTGGAGACACCTCCATACATGACCGGATCATGCATGATATTTTCTACATCGAGAACTGGACCTTCTTCTTTGATCTGAAAATAATCGTGAGAACGGTGACGAAAGGTTTTGTTAACAAAAATGCCTATTAATTCAGACCTCGTACACGAGGGGTTCCGCGTTTCGGTTATTATTCCTACTTATCATGCAGGCCCGGTTTTTGAAGAGCTTCTGGCAAGCCTGCAGCGGCAGACACTGCTGCCGCATGAGATTATCATTGTCGACTCGTCTTCGGCAGATGGAACAGCAGCGCTGGCGCAGCGCATGGGAGCTCGCGTCTTCACCGTACTGCAGAGTGAATTCGATCATGGTGGAACCCGCAACTACGCGGCAGGGCTGGCTAAGGGAGACATCCTCGTCTTCATGACACAGGATGCCATGCCGGATCATGAACAGATGCTCGAGGAGCTGGTTCGTCCCTTTCATAACGAGCAAATCTCCTGCACCTATGCCAGGCAGCTGCCAAGGCCGCAGGAGAACATTCTCGAGAAGCTTTCCCGTGGATTTAATTATCCCGATCAAGCTATCATCAAGGATAAGAATGATATTCTGAGGCTCGGTATTAAAACCTTCTTCTGCTCCAATGTGTGCGCAGCCGTTCGCCGAGAGACCTTCTATGAAGTTGGACGGTTCCCGGAGCCCGTTATTTTCAATGAAGATATGTTTCTCGCGGCAAAATGCATTCTAAGCGGCTATTCCATCGCTTATGCCGCAAATTCCCGTGTCATTCATTCGCATGACTATTCGCTGCTCCAGCAGTTCCGGCGCTTCTTCGATAACGGTGTATCGATGCGCAATAGCGACTGGCTTAGCGAGTATACAGCTGTAGGCAAAGAAGGCTCCCGCCTGCTGCGGACGCAACTGCAAGCTTTGCATCAGCAGCGTGCCTGGCATTGGATCCCGAGATTGATTGCTGAAATGGCGGCCAAATGGATTGGCTTTCAGCTTGGCAAACGCTACGAGCTTCTTCCAAAGCCCCTTCGGGTGAGATTCAGTATGCACCGCAAAATGTGGGATAAGCTGAATGCAAGCCATGCAAGCAGTAAAGGTGTAAGCAAGAGTATTTAGCTCGAATAGCAGCTCTGAATCATTCGATACAGAGCTTTTTGCCATCTTTATGAAGCAGCCCTCTGATCATCATTCCCCTGCTGAAATCCCAAAGGAAGGGAGAAAAGACCTGGAAAGACCTATAAAGACAATGAAAACGCTTCATATGAAGCGCTTTCAACAGCATTCCGGATATTTCGTGATATTTTTAAGGTTTTTTAAAGATTTTAGAAGGAATTCGATCTTTTTTGTCGTATTATTAACTTTACCTATAAATTTAGCTTGTCCGTATCCTAGCGGCGATTTTATGGACCGTATGTACGCATGCGGTCGTTCATCATGGAAATTCTTCATTGATCGAAGATTTTCTCACCCTGCACATAGAGGAGTATGAGTTATGAACGTTCGTTCCTTTCAGTTATCCGATTATCGGCCTGTTACCGAGCTGTTAGAAACTGTTTTATCGGAGGAATGCTATGAGCTAACGATGGAAGCCTTCGCCCGTCAGCTGTCATGGGACAGTGAATTGGTGCTTGTGGCAGCCATAGATGATGAAATTGCCGGGATGATTATCGGCACGATCGATAACAACAAGGGATACTACTACCGTATAGCTGTGCATCCCGACTATCAGCGTCAGGGACTGGGAAAAAGGCTAATCGAATCGCTCCGGACGCGATTCGAGCAGCGGAATGTAACGAAGATTATGATTACGGCGGACGAGCATAACGAACCGATTCTCTCCCTTTATGAATCGCTTGGTTATGCAACGAACGACTTCTTCCGTTCATTTCAGAAGCTCAGCATCGTAGCAGGTTAAGCAAGCTGCTGCATACTCAATTGCAATCAAGCAACACGAAGAGATAAGCATATCTGGATCGCCATTGATTTTGGCGGTCAGATATGCTTTTCTTATAGTAAGAACTTCTATGGGAGCCGCAGCGATATGGAACATTACCTTCCTTCTGTTATTAAAAGCTTCAAGCATGATGGTCATCTGCACCGGATGTGGATGGAAAATTGGCTTGTTCCAACCGCCCTGCTGCATCCCGATCATGCCGCAGAGTCGATGCATGTTTTGATTAACAAGCAGACTCCCATACAAGAAGCCGATGGCAAGCAGTGGATCAGTCGAGTGCCGGCTGTATCTTTCTTTATTCCCGGGCAATGGTTTAATGTGGTCGGGCTCTTGGAGGATACCGGTCTGCGTTATTACTGTAATATCGCATCCCCGCCATTTGTTCAGAATGAAATCCTTACTTATATTGATTACGATCTCGATGTTATTGTTCTAAGCGGAGGCAAGCCGCAGGTGGTGGATCAAGAGGAATATGAGCTGCATAAGACGGTGTACCACTACTCACAGGAAGTGATTCTTAAGGTGATGGACGGCCTAGAAGCATTGTTGGCCCGCATTAGTCTGAGGCAGGCTCCATTTGATGAAGAAATCATTACAGCTTATTATGACATGTGGCATAAACAGACAGGCGAGGTGTAGCTTTGATGAACCTGTATTCAGACTCCTCTCATGACACAGAACCGACTACGATCGGACCTCGTAAACGATCACATGCTCAGGCTGCAGTAAAACCTCCGAAAGAAAAACCGGGTAAAGCAGGCAAACAAGGCAGCAATAAGCCTCCCTGGATTACCGAGGTGTGGGATTGGTCCAGGACACTTAGTATTGCGGTTATTGTTGTGCTGCTGTTTCATTATTTTGTTTTCAACCTATCGACGGTAAAAGGGCAGTCCATGGAACCCACCCTGTACGAGAAGGAATGGCTCTTCATTAACAAATATACGTATAAGTTCGGCGGCTCGCCGGAGAGAAGTGATATCATCATCCTCAAAGATCCGTCTGAGGGAGTAGGCAAAAAGGAGTATTTGGTTAAACGGGTTGTGGGTATACCGGGTGATACGATCGAAATTAGACAAGGCCAGCTATACCGGAACGGACAATTAGTTGTTGAGTCCTATACGGATACGGAAATTGAAGATTTGGATTACGGGCCGCTTAAGCTCGATGACGACCGTTATTTTGTAATGGGAGATAACCGTCATGCCCGCGCGAGTAAGGACAGCCGTATTTTTGGGCCCGTATCGAAAGATATGATTCGAGGCCGTGCGGATTTTATCCTATGGCCCATTATTAAATTAAACAGCTTGTAGAACATAGCTGTAAGAGGAGGTCCCGGGTGGACAGCCAAACAACATGGGACAAGCTGAAGACCGATATGAAAGCTGCGGCGGCCGGGCTTGGCATTGATAAAATAGGAATTGCATCGGCGGGGCCTTTCACAGAGCTGAAACAGCGCCTTGTCAGGCATCGTGAGCTCGGATACGAATCCGGCTTCGAGGAGTCTGACCTGGATAAACGAACCGAGCCCGCGCTGCTGTTCGATAATCCGCAGTCGATTATCGCGATTGCAATTGCGTATCCTTCTAAGCTCCAGGATCCGCCAAAATCGGAACCCGGGGCAAGGCGCGGCATACTCTCGCGTTCTGCATGGGGGGATGATTACCATAATGTCCTGCGTGAGCGTCTGTCGCGGCTTGAAGCATGGCTTAAAGAGCGGGTGCCATCGTGCCGGGTATTAAGTATGGTGGATACCGGTGCGCTGTCAGACCGGGCCGTAGCGGAGCGTGCAGGGATCGGTTGGAGCGGGAGCAACTGCTCCATCATTACACCGGAATGGGGCTCTTGGGTGTACCTTGGCGAGATGATCACGAATTTGCCGCTGCCGCCGGATAAGCCGGTCACTGAGAGCTGCGGCGAATGCACCGCTTGTATTGATGCTTGCCCAACCGATGCGCTTGTCGGACCGGGCCAGTTGAACGCACAGCGGTGTATTTCTTTTGTGACGCAGACGAAAGGCGTTGTAACCGATGAGCTGATGCGGAAGATCGGCAATCGCTTATATGGCTGTGACACGTGCCAAGTCGTATGCCCCGAGAACAAGGGGAAGAATTGGACGCATCATCCTGAGCTCCAGCCTGATAACGAGAAGGCCAAACCGCTGCTTGTTCCGCTGCTTACGATCGGTAATCGGGAGTTCAAAGAAATATACGGCTCAACCTCATCGGCATGGCGGGGGCGAAAGCCGATTCAGCGTAACGCGGTTATTGCACTTGGGAACTTTAAGGAAGCAAGTGCGGTCCCTGAGCTTACAGAGGTGTTAATGAATGATCCGCGTTTCGAGCTGCGGGCTACAGCGGCATGGTCGCTTGGACGCATAGGCGGCACTGCAGCTTTAGAGGCGCTTGAGCGGGCACGAGCGCGTGAACAGGACAAGACTGTTCTAGAGGCGATACATGCAGCTTGGACAAGCCTGAGGGAGTCTGAGGCGGCGACAGTGGCGAGTTCTCTGGATGAGGTTGTAATCGTGGACAAACGAAAGCAGCGCGAATGATCAGAGAAAAAGTAGGTGCGCCCGTGTGATACGTCGATATCGAAGCAGCCGAGCCTGATCATTTGCTGGGGAAGTTAATCTTAGCGCATGGGGCGTCCTGTTGATCGCCTGCCGGAGCGGGAAAACGATGATTCTATTTTGAGAGCCGCGAGATTGATTGGGCCAAGGAAAACACGGTGTTTATTGAATAAGTGTGAGGTTAATTTTCCGGTCGCTTTTGTTTGCGATTGCAGGTGTGTACATGCTATGATAGGTTGCGATGTGAGGTTATATAATTACAGATAAGGTATGGTGAGAGAAACAATGTGGACAGTCATTATTGCAATTGTGGCACTCATAGTCGGAGCCGTAGGCGGTTTCTTTATAGGTGTGTACTACTTGCGCAAACAGCTTGAGAAAATGCAGAACGACCCAGAAATGCTGAAAAAAATGGCAAAACAAATGGGCTACAATATGAATAACCAGCAAATGCAAAAAGCGCAGCAAATGATGAAAAATCACCGACCAGGCGGACGCAGATAAGCTGCTTGTTCAGGTAAGGAAGGGGGACGAATGAATATGGCGGGTAAAAAAGATTACGTCAATTCGATCGTTTCAAATAACCGTGAACAGATTGAGTATCATATTAAAGAGATTTTAAGCTTGATTGGAGAAAACGTAGACCGCGAAGGGCTATTCGAAACTCCAGCTCGTGTAACGCGAATGTATGAGGAGATTTTTGCAGGGTATGATGTAGACCCGCGCGATGTGCTCGGAGTAACATTCGATGAGCAGCACGAGGAGCTGGTTATTGTAAAAGATATCGTTTATTACAGTCAATGCGAACATCATATGGCGCCTTTCTTTGGCAAGGTCCATATTGGATATATTCCGAGCGGTAAAATCGCCGGTCTCAGCAAATTTGCCCGGCTCGTCGATGCCATTACAAGACGTCTTCAAGTTCAGGAACGGATTACATCGCAAATTGCCGATATTATGGATGAAGTATTGAGGCCTAACGGCATTATGGTCGTCGTGGATGGCGAGCATTTATGCATGTGCGCGCGCGGTGTGAAGAAGTATGGAAGCAAGACCGTTACTTCAGCCGTGAGAGGCGAATTCCGCAAAAGCTCAGCGCTGCGTTCGGAATTTCTATCGTTGATTAAAGACTAACCAGAGGTATCGGCCAAGCGCCATCCTTCTGGTGGAGGAATGATTTTCTTCCCTCACAAGTATTTAAAAAAGGGCACTCCTTATATGACCGCAGCTTGCGGCATTAAGGGGTGCCTTTTTAGATCGTAATTACATAAACATGTGTTGATGCATCTCGAGCGACTCACGAACAAACACTCATAATCTGCAGCGTAGGTTTTGAGTGTTTGAACGACTTTGGTACGAAGTACCACGGGAGGTCAAACACCAAAACCTGCGCCAGCTTTGAAATTAGCGTCCACTTGGCTTAAGAATAAGGCAGCACGCGTGATGTATTCCTTCGAGCGGGTTTGGAACAGCATTTCATGTTTGCCGCCTTTGACAATCCATTCCCGCGAGAGCGGATTGGACTGTCCGGCAGCGATGTGCTCGGCTGTCTCAAGCGGAGCTTTGACATCGTCGGTGCCGTGCATAATATACATAGGGATATCGTAGGCTGTCGATAACACCTGTTTAGTCGGTATTTTGCTGAAATTAGTTCCTGTGAAAAACTGCAGCATCCACTCAATCAGCGGAATAGAAGGGTATCGCGGAATATCCAAATACTGACTGACGTTGCCGTACAGGGATTCGGAGCTGGTTAAAAATAAGCTGTCGAGCAGCAAAGCATCGATTTTGTCGGTAGAGTCCGTTTGCAGTGCAGCCTGCAGTGCAGTGCCGGCTCCCATAGAGAAACCCCAGACGACAACCTGATCGGCGCCTTGCTGACGCGCATATTGAACGGCAGCAAGCAGCTGCTGGGATTCTTCGATCCCGCCGGTTGCGGGCGAGCGATCATCGGAAGAGGCGTACCCGTAATCAAACATAAAAACATTATAATGCAGACGATGGAGCAAATTAGCTAAATCGTACATAGGAACCCAAGTTTCTTCCCGGTTCGCGCCATACCCGTGACTGAAAACGATTGTGCGGCTGGAAGATGCCGCAGTCAGAGCAGCGGTACCTCCTGCTTGACCTTTGGCTGATGCAAGAGCTGCATGATCAGAACCGTCACCATTTCCGGCGATGGAAGGAATATACCAGCCGTGAACGTTGGTACGTCCGCTTTTGCTGGGAAAGGTAACATCTGTATAGTCCAGATTCTTAGCCAGCTTAGGATTAGAGGTTAATGGCGCTACATAAGGATGGGCGATTACCCAGGCAGCATAACCGTGAAAAGCCAGCACAGCAACAAGTATCATAGCGGTAAAGGCAGATAAAATTGCAATCGCAATATGCTTGCGGCGGGCAAGAAGGATCATTCTCTCCGTTGATAGCGGAGAAGGATTAGGGGAAGGTAATAGGCCAGGCGTGAATCCGCCGGCAGGAATGGGTGTCATCATTGTGCTCATGGTGAAGTCCCCCTCTATGAATCATATGAAAGCGCTTCAAGTGGTTCTATACTCCTATCGTATGGTGATAACGACAGCCTGTCAATGCATGTCGATATATTGTTAACGTCCTGTAATATGACTGTAAAATAATACGTGTAATCGAATGGAAGCTTTACCACAGTATGAAAATTAAGGTATACTAGGTGTAACTAAGTTTCATTCAATGAAACATGAAAACGGACGCTTATTAGCGGCGATTGAATATAAGAAAACAGCAGCTGCAGGTCTAAACCTGTGTATGAAAAAAAGCTCATGCTTAGAGCAAGTTTGCTTCGCAAAGCTCTCAGGAGGGAAGCGTATATGTCGGAGGATGGCAAATCGACGGTTCGTGCCGTAGAACGGGCGCTTGATATATTACTTTGTTTTACGACAAATAGTGAATGGGCCATGACCGAGATTGCCGAGAATGTCGGCCTTCATAAGAGCACGGTGCACCGCATGCTCGCAACACTGGAGGAGCGGGGATTTGTTGTGCGTGATCCAGCCTCAGACCGATACAGACTCGGCCTTCGGATCTGGGAATTGTCGGCCAATATGTCTGGCGCAGACGATCCCGCCGTCATCGGCTTACCGGAGATGGAACGGCTCGGGGCTATGCTGGGCGAGACGATCAGTCTCTATCTGCGTGACGGCGATGAACGGATACGCATTCAAGCGGTCCAAAGCAGCCAAGCTGTCCGGAGGGTTGCTCCGGTCGGGGCTAGAATGCCGTTATATGTCGGGGCATCCAGCAAGGTTCTCCTCGCATTCGAGGACGTGCAGAAGCGGGAGGAGCTGCTCAGGGTAATCACTTGGCCGGATTCCTTCGACAAAGAGCAGTTCTGCGAGCAGCTGGAGGAGATACGCAGGCTCGGGTATGCCACAAGCATTGAAGAGCGTGAGCAGGGCGCAGCAGCCGTGTCCTCGCCGATCTTCACGCGAGGAGGCAAGCTGGTCGCTGCCTTGTCGGTCTCTGGACCGGCCAATCGGCTAACCCTTGAGAAAATGCGCGAGCAGGCGCCTGCGATCATTGAAGCATCTGCAAGACTAGGCGCTATGCTGAAGTAGGGCCTGCTGGAGCACCCGCTGGACCAAGAAGCTGTCTTCGCATGAAGGCATGTGGGAACAGCTTAAAGAAAGGCAAAGAGAAATGTCTCAATAAGACGATACATACGAGCGAGCGTGACGGAAAAGAAAGTCTCGAGTATAAGCGAGACAGAAAAAGGTCTTGAGTAACGAGCGAGACAGAAAAGAAGCGCTCAAATATCAAAAAAAAGCTATTCCGCTTGGCCCATTGGTCATACCCCTGTCAAGTAGACATTAGAAAAAAGCTATGCTGCCAGCGCGCACCGGTATTCAATC
>NZ_JBHSOW010000042.1:0-70037 GCF_042656405.1 Paenibacillus solisilvae
CGAAAAAAGCTATTACGAGCAACTCCAGGTTTCATAAAGTTGTGTCTACTATATTGACATAAGCTCAATATATCCAGTATGGACCTCATATTTAATCAAATTAGCCTGAAATAAGTGTAAATATCCAGTATAGTCGCCACTACGGAGCCCCGGGCTGCACCTTGAGCTGCCCTCACCAAGGTCTTGCCTTCTCCGCCGCGGAGGTTTTGAGTGGTTGTACGACTTTGGTGCGCAGCACCACGGGAGTACAACCACCAAAACCGGAGCCCTATGAGCGAATCAAAGCCACAACCTCAGCCGCCTCAGCACCGCCGGCCTCGGCGTGGTTAACGAGCGGAATACGAGCGGAATTCCATGAGGTCCGAGCTCCTACTTCCTGGGCGGCGTGCATGCGCTCATGAAGATTACAAGCAAACCCGATCCACAGACGGTGAAGCAGGAAAAGCTGCTCGTCATCAAGGATTCCTATGCCCACTGCGTCATCCCGTTTCTCACGCTCCATGTACCGGAAATCGATGTCATCGACATTCGTTATTACAATGGCAGCATAAGCAGCTATATGGCGGAGAACGGCATTACCAATGTACTGTTTCTGTTTAATACGGCAACGTTCATTGATAATAGTGCAATTATGAAGCTGAGTTTCTAGCTGGATGATAGGCATTCCGCATGTATTTGGAAAGCCCTTGCAGTGCGGCAAGGCACGCCAAGAGCGGTTCGCCTACCGCCGACTTACGGACAGCTGCCTCATAGATGGTCCCGCTTCCACTTTTCCCATGTTCCAGAGAGAATTAATACCAGTGTGGTGAGGCTGAGCAGCATTAAGGGTGAAAGTAACTTGGCGAATGGAAACAGCGCAAGAAGCACAATAATACCGAATAAGTAAGGTGCCGGAAGACAGGATGCAATTGCTTTCATAAAAAACAGGTTCCCGATTAAGTATAGGACCGGCCCGCCGATAATAACGGCTGCCGTCTTCAGGTCCGTATGTCCCATGGGATGCATGAGAACGAGCTCATCGGCCACTGCAGAGATAATAATTCCGCTGACAAGGAACAAATGGATATAGGTGTAGGCCGATCGTGCCAGTCTGCTCGGATCATCGGAATGTGTAATATTCTCATGCCCATGATGGGCGTTCGCGTCAAAATACACCCACCACATCGCTACGCTGCCGATGAAGGATACCACAAAAGCAAGGATAGCAGGGGCATTCCAGTCCAAGCCGCCGAAGGTTGCTCCGGTTACAAGAATCGATTCACCGAGGGCAATGATAATGAAGAGGCCGCAGCGTTCCGCCATATGGGAGCCCTCAACATCCCAATCTGTTGTCGGAGTCCGGCCAAGCTTAGGCACCCAGAAGCCCATTGAAGGTGAGATATACTCAATGAACAAGGCAATGATCCATAGTACAAGGCGCAGCCCATCCTCTACAAAAGCCCCCGCAATCCAAAATACGCCGGATACAAGGAACCAGGCCAGGATACGCTGAAAGTTAACGCTCAGCCCCTTGTTCTCTTGACCGATCGCCCAAATGCCGAACAAGTTTCTTCCAATCTGGATAATGACATACGAGAATGCGAATACCATCGCCTTATCTTCAAACGCATCCGGTATGGTGATCGACATCAGCAGCCCGATCAGCATAATGCCGATCAGCAGCAGCCTTACCGCCTTATTCTCCGGATCCAGCCAGTTCGTTACCCATGAGGTAAAGATCCACACCCACCAAACCGCCATCATAATAATTGCAAGATGCAGCAGTCCCATCAGTGTAAAATGCTCCAATAACGAATGCGATAGCTGCGTGACGGCAAATACAAAAATGAGATCAAAGAACAGCTCAATGAAGGAAACCTTCCCTCGGTGCGGTGAATCCTTCTGGCGGAGAAGACCTGCATGACCGGAATTAGTGGACATTACCTCTTAAACACTCCTCTTTCTCTAGCTTTTGTGATCCTATATTACCATAAAGAGTAAGAGAGAGCGGATTAAAAGTGAAGCGCTTGTATGATATGATTACAGGAACAACCGGCTGACACTTCGATGATTCTTAGAAACCCGCAGCGGTGCATGGAGCGCTTGCTGCCAAACGGAGGGATATGTTAATGAGTCAAGGAAATCAGTCTGAGGCTGCCGTTCGTGAGCTCTATCTACAGCTGATTGGCGGCTGGAATGATCGTAACGCGGATATAATGTCCAGCGCATTCGCCGAGGATGGCGAACTAATCGGATTCGACGGAAGCCAGCTTACCGGCCGCGAGTTCATCGCATCGCATGTGCACGGGATTTTCGCAGATCATATTACGCCGCCATTCATTTACAAAATCAAATCTGTCCGGCTCCTCTCATCTGACACAGCTCTCCTGCGGGCTATCGTCGGCATGGTGCCACCTGGTAAGTCTGCGCTGGACCCTAAGCTGAACGCCCACCAGACTCTGGTTGCTGTCAAACAAGAGGAACAATGGCGTGCGGCGTTATTCCAAAACACGCCAGCCCAGTTTCATGGCAGACCGGATTTAGTCGAGCAAATGTCGGAAGAGCTGCAAGCGTAGCTCTTCTTTTTTGCTTCATGGGAGGCTAATAGGTCGCAATGAACCGAAAAAGGCTGCCTCAAGGTCCTTCCAGCCTTTGAGACAGCCATGTATTGTACAATCTTAATTAGGACTGAACCGGACCATTCCGCACAGCTTATTCCTCCAAATCATTCCATCATAATCGATAGTTCTCTTCAGCGGATACATTCAAATAGGCCAAAATGGCGTTTGCCTATCCGCTCATATTGTAAACGCTTAAATAACGCTGAGCGAAGCGGTTGACTCTTGTCTGCAATGACGGCGACAACAGAGGATGAGGGATCGGCGATCCGGTGAATACTTTCAAAGAAACCCTCCACCGGGTTGTCACTGCCGCCCTTCCAGCTTGCAAGGCTACCGTACGGAAGATCGGCAATAATAATATTTGGATGCGTGCATTTACTCTCGTGTCTGTAACAATCATTCACGTCTGCCTGGAAGCATGTAATATTCTGCAAGTTGACGGTTGCGACCAATTGTGCAAGTTGATCCGCGCTGTGAATGGCATCTTGATGAGAGGATTTATTATAAATCCGATATAACTCCTGCAGCTGATTGACCCGCTTCATCAGACCTTCCTGGGACAGCAGAGACAGATTGCGCTCTGCCAGCTGCAGCCGCTCGCTATCAATATCAGAGGCTATGATTTGGCTTAGATTCGGCCCGTGCAATAAGCCTATAACGGTAAGCATATACCCGCCTCCGCAGCAGGGATCATACAGCGAATAGGGTTCTTCAACCCCCCGCTTCCTCAGCAGCTCGAAGCACCGCTGAACGATTTCACTGGCTAGACGGACTGGGAATGAGGTCATGCCGCCCGCCCCGTATAAGACTTTCCCACTGGCAAAATGCTCGTAATTTTCTTTTACTTTCGTATACGTGTAAATCATAGATAAATCACCTGCAGCTTCTGCCGCGCTCCTTCTTTAGTTCGTTAAATTCAATAAGAATGACTTCGCCGCATCATAATCGCGGTTCCTGCCCATTTTGGCGTAGAAACGAAGGCCGTCCAGTCCTTTGTAATAATAAGCACCTAATAACCTCTCGTTAAAATTTGGAAAAGCGATGCCCTGCTGCTCCTGATAGTCACGGAAGGCTTGGATCAAGTTATGAGCAGGAGGCAGTATACCTGCCGCTAGTGAAATATCGATCATAAAGTCCCCATACACCGGGTTGGCGTCAATAATTCCCGTGATCTTGAGGCCATCGGAAAGTGTATTC
This sequence comes from Paenibacillus solisilvae, assembly GCF_042656405.1. Classification (NCBI taxonomy): domain Bacteria; kingdom Bacillati; phylum Bacillota; class Bacilli; order Caryophanales; family Paenibacillaceae; genus Paenibacillus; species Paenibacillus solisilvae. The sequence continues at coordinate 3,798 of NZ_JBHSOW010000042.1, forward strand.
CAGGCATGGCAATCGTTATGAACAAAATGACGGTGAGGCGCATTGTAGCCGGAGAACGTCATCAGCCTGGCATAACATTCTTCGAATACATCCTTCTCCAGGCAGGTCGTCTTGAATAAGTCATGCCACCCCTCCCAGAAGGTGCCCGTCTGATCTTCTTGATAGAACAGCGTGATATACTCCTGCCAGCTTGAATATCTGCCGCTGCCGCTGGCGTCCAGCCAGCCAAAGCCCGTCGTTGAGCCAACATCGACATGATTCATGACGGATATCTGGTGAATCAAATCAGGAATCAAACCGGCCCGCTGCTCCTCCGTTAAATCAGCCAGCATACCGCCCTCCATCCGCTCGGAGATGGAATAGCTAAGATCGCCAATTTTGCTGAGCGCAAGCATACGCGGGTACGGAACGCCCTGCGAGGCTAACAGCTCTGAGATAAATCGTTCTGTCTCAAAGGCACCCTTCAGTTCATTAAATCGAATCACATAAGGCCGTTCCTCATGCTTAAAGAAAAACACGGCGCTTAAATTACCCCCGGAGACCATCGAGACCTCCTGAACCTGTTTGCCATAATGATTCTTCAATAATGCTTCGACTCCGGCAATGTCCATACTTGGTTTCTCATAAGCTGTCATACGGTTTCCACCCTTCGTTAACCTATTATTGGACGCAAAAAAGCCGGGAATGAACAAACGCTCATTCCCGGCTTCATATAACAAGTCTCCGTATTCAGCCAGGGGTAACGAATAGCTCCCGAGCTTACGGTTCTTGTCTATAAGCAGTGATGATGATTTGATTCACAACAGTGCACACACGAAAGAGGGTACAAGAAAAAGAATCCGTCTGTTCACGGAATCCGCCCAAGCTCATTCGTCTATGCGTTATTCAGTTAAAATTAACCGATAACTTCTGTCAGGAATACACTCATCTTCATCAATGCACTAATCCCACCATTTCAATAATTTCCCTCAGTATATAGGCACTTGGGAATTTTAACAACCCCTAATTTCTCCGCTCGGGTCTACGCAGGGAAAATGATTGCTCGCAATTTACTCACCATGTCTTGGCCGATGATATATCCTTGGGTGCTTTTTGCAATATCAACGAGCAGGCCGGTACTTCCAACCTTGTCGTCGATGTTTAGCACATATTCCTTGCGGGTACCGTCTGTAAAGAAAAGCTTCATGTTAAAAATGCCGCCGTAATCGAGATCGCCTTCCATCCTGCGTGCCTGATTGATGGCCTCGGTGAAGGTAAGGATCGAATCCGCATCATTGAAGGTCTTCAAGGTAAACGGCGGCTTCTCCCACCTCAAGCATATGTCTATACATGTTAAGCTGATGTGTTCGATCTCACCTGCACTTACGCCAGCCGCCCCTTTCTCATTCTCCGCTTGGCAGCCAACCAGTCCAAGTACAAGACCCAACATAATCAATAGTAAGGGTCGAAATGTAACCGACTTTCTCATATTACCCCCCTTAGCCCCGGCTAACCAGCAGATTAATTCTAAAACGCATTCATTTGTTATCTGAATGACGTAATACTACCGGCTAATGTTGCACGCTTCAGCCCCCTTTGAGGTGCTGCGTTCATGAAAATTGGCATATAAGCCGGATGAGCCACTTACCGAGGAGGATTCACAACGCGAATGAAACGCAAAAAAGCCGTCGCGGCTGCGGCGGCTTCAGGCTTAACCCGGCATTGATTAAGGTTCCATATCGTCCGGCGGCCGCTTGCCCCGCTTCAGCTCGCGGATCGAGTAGCCAAAATCCATCTGCAGATGGGGGTAATCCTTGAAGCCCTTCCAATCGCCGCCCCACGTGAATCCAAGCGACTTTGCGACGGCTGCAACCTCCATCCAATCGGGCTGTCCATTATGATTGCCGTCGTATTTCAGATCCCAGATGACCTTCCCCTTCGAGGTCCGAAGGGCAAAATCAATAGCTAAGCCGTAATTGTGGTAGGAAGCGCCGCCCTTGACGTTCGTCACCACCTGCCCGTCATCGCTGCGCCCCTGCTGATACAGGACATCCTGCTCCAACTTGCTGCGGAAGCCATCCGTAATCAAGATGGTTATTCCGAGCTTCTTCGTCTGCTGGATAAGCTCTGTCATCTTCGCGGCCACGACCGGATGCAGCGAGGTTACAGGCGGCAAATCCTCAATCTCAGCTTGAGGCCAAATCCGCTCCCTGACCGGGGAATTCATAAACATCATGCCCGCGAGCGCGAGCAGCATGGCAGCAAGCAGCCACTGCCGACGTCTTGTTCTTCTTTGCCTGACTTGGGCGGGTACGGTAACATACATAGCTCGAATTTAATCCTCCATATTCCGGGTGAAACCTGCCTTCGTACTGCGCCGCGCGCAGCTCACGGCGCGCAGTGTTACGGTACATGCAGGCGGTCAACCTTACTTCTTCTTCGCATTTCGCATGGCCGGGACCAGCTTAACGCCTCCACTCGCCCCGTCATCCAGAAAATGCTGATAATCCGGCGACTCCATCGGAACAAGCGCCATCTTGCCATCCGCATCAAAATGAATGCCCCACCCGTATTTCTTCGGCAGCATCGATGCGCGCAGACAAGGCATAGGCTTGCGGAAAAATTCATCTTTGAGCTGTACTCCCCGCATTGCCAGCTCATCCTCGGGAATTTCCTTGTGACGGACATGAACTTCATATAGAATCTCTTCCTGTGTATAGGTGTAGGGATGATTAGCAATCAGCTCAAACTCAATGCTGGGCTTCGTTCGTCCACTCTTCTTATCCGGCGGGATCATCCCCCTCTGGGCGGGGCAGTCGGACGACACGGTAATCAGCGTGTTGTAATAATTCCAATCCATTCTTGTTCCCTCCTGAGTGTCGTGTACCAAACGGAGTAGGCTTCTCTTTTATTCTATTTGAACCTTTACTATTTTACTAGTTTACCCTATTTCCATGACAATAACGGTCAGTGAAAAATTAATAAGGCCGGAAATCCTGTAAGAAAGAATTTCCGGCCAATGCGGATAAGCGGGCTAAGTTATTCGTGCGCTCGTCCATGTGATCCTCACATGGACGATTGTTCCGTCATTCGCATCCACGGAGGCCGCTATGGAAAGTGTCGTTTCATTTAAGCTGCCCGACAGCGTCATGGCCTTGTCTCCCGGCTTATTCACGTCCTCGTTATACCCTTTAATTCTCAAATATTCCTTATACAATCTCTCGATCCGGACCATTGTCGTCTTGACACTGTAGCTGACCAACTTGCTCCGGCGGCCGTTCTCCACCTTAAATCCCTGCGGAATATCGACCTGCATGGCCCCGTCCGGTATCGGAATATCATCCGGGAAGCCTCCCGGATCTGTCGGCGCCGCCGAAGCAGCCGTCATTGCAGACAGCCTGCCCTCGCCCGCCCATAATCCGGACAGGAGCCCCGCCAGGAGGACCGAGCAGACAATCATATGGATTCGCTTCATCATCGTTTTACCCCGCCATTTTCACATTTTGTCAGCCATGGAATAGCCCAGACTCCTATTGTTCCTCCATTTTCCTTATTTCTATTTATGATTCAGCAATATTTCTCTCCAAAAGCGGGTTCTTCTATGATTTAAAGAGGTGAAAGTCCTCCGCCCCGGGTTCATTTCCATTGCAAAAAGAGCCTCCCGCTAAAGGAGGCTCTCCGCCATTGATTGCTTTATGAATTATGCCGTTCTTTTCTTCATCGACTCTTCCGTTCTGACCCTCACCACTAACCGGTTGTTCATCTCTATTGCCCTCCTAGTTCCATGCCTCACATAAGCTTATGATTTGCGCGCCGTGACTATTAACCGGCTGGCATTCGTCCGTATGCCGTGTTCACTCTGATTCTCTTCAATGAACCGGTGGAGCACCGCATAGTCCGCCGGATCCTCCCCAAAGCCAGGAATAATCGGAGCATGCTTCAGCAGGAAAATCAAATCCTCTGCGGCCCGGTAGTATTCCGCCGTTTCAACATGATGCACAGCTATCTCCTTGAATCCGGCTGCTGTCAGCTCACGAATCATCCTCTCCTGCAGGGTTCCCGCTAATTGGCAGTACCCTTGCCCTCTTCCGAAGGCTTGCTTGAGATTCTGTTTATCCCCCTCTGTCACTTGCTGGGTGAGGAAAATTCCGTTTGCCGCAAGCACCTTCGCTGCCTGCTGAGCATGGAACGGGGCATGGCGGCAGGAGATAATCTGGAAGAACTGTTCCGGGAAATCAATCTGCCCGGCATCCATCTGGATGAACCTTACATTATCCGCTTGCAGCCGATCCCTGTTCACCGCTGCTGTCCTGATCATTCCGGCTGATGCATCAATTCCAACCAACAGCTGAGCCGCATCGCGGAGCTGAAGCAGTGCTTCACCGCCGCCGGTTCCAATATCCAGCAGGAAATCGGATGGTCTGCACGCCTGCCTTACTTCACGGTAAAGGTCTGCAGCCTCACCCTCCACCTGACATCTCACTTTACTGAAATCCCAACCGTTCAGCTTCCCCGCTCTATCGTAAAAAGCCTTATAATCCTTCTCATTCATGGCGGTCATCCACCTTCCAATTTGTTATTCGAAGCTTAGCTGTATCCACTCTCACAGGCAGACCTCTCCCGTGATGGCTGGCACGCGTTTCACCCAGCCCGGCAGCTAGTTACTTCGAACAAATTGGAACTTCATTCCTTCACCCCGTCCATGAATATATATTTAATTGTATATGAACCAGCATGGTTTGACTAGAATAAGAGACCAGCCGCTTCAAACGGATGGTCTCTTCTATACCATACCTCCAAACAACTTAAATCACGAGCATCTTCAGTACCCGGAGCATCTGCTGGCCTTGCGTGCCGAAGGTGGGAACCCATTGTGGAGATGATGATTCAAAATACGCTCATCAGCATGATGCTGAGAATGGCCACCAGAGGTCACCTCATCAAGCAGCAGTGGGGTGTGGATCCCGAGCAGATTTTGACCTATTTGATGCAGTTTATGTCCCAGTTTATCCGGACGAAGCCTGATTTAACTGTGTTTGAGCTTCCAGCGTCTGCTGCCCCGGCTGACCTGACATAATGCCGCATACACCCTCATAAACTGAATATGTTCCGAACTATGCCCTGCGTAACTTCGGAGATATTCTGCTTGAGAGGAGCTGTTACATGGACAATCCGAGCCGCATTCCAGGCTATAATGGCCATATACCCCAGCCCATTCGAAGCGATGGCGCCGGAGCGACAGATCCCGGCCCGCGCGATATCATGCGAGATAAAGAAAATCCCGATATGTATGTTCCTCCGGTTACGGACTCCGGTTTAGTCCCTAATCTGAAGTTCTCGTTCTCTGATGCACATATGCAGCTCAATCAGGGCGGATGGTCGCGGGAGATTACAGTGCGGGACCTGCCCATTGCAACAACCCTTGCCGGCGTGAATATGCGACTTACCCCGGGCGGGGTCCGGGAGCTTCACTGGCATCAGCAGGCGGAATGGGCTTATATGCTGCTGGGCTGCGCCCGTGTTACATCGGTCGATCAGGATGGCCGCAACTTTATTGCCGATGTCGGCCCAGGCGATCTCTGGTATTTCCCCCCGGGGCTTCCGCACTCGATTCAAGGTCTTGAGGAAGGCTGTGAATTTCTGCTCGTCTTTGATGACGGTAATTTCTCCGATCTGAACACGCTGTCGATATCGGACTGGTTCGCCCATACCCCCAAGGATGTGCTTTCTGCTAATTTTGGCGTACCCATCAGTGCGTTTGACTCTATCCCATCCGAGCAGGTGTATATCTTCCAGGACACGGTGCCCGGTTCGCTTGAGAGCCAGCAGGTGCAATCCCCATACGGCACGATTCCTCTAAGCTTCACTCATAAGCTGTTAGCCCAGCCGCCTATTAAAACACCAGGAGGAAGCGTGCGAATCGTGGACTCTTCCAACTTCCCCATATCGAAGACCATTGCGGCTGCACTGGTTGAGATCGAGCCTGGAGCGATGCGGGAGCTGCACTGGCATCCCAATAATGATGAGTGGCAGTATTACCTCACCGGGCAAGGAAGGATGACTGTTTTTACCGGCAATGGCGTTGCCCGTACGTTTGACTACCGGGCCGGCGATGTCGGCTATGTTCCCTATGCAAATGGACACTATATTCAGAATACCGGCACGCAAACGCTGTGGTTTCTGGAGATGTTCAAGAGCGATCGCTTTGCCGATATCTCATTGAACCAATGGATGGCTCTCACCCCGCGCAATCTCGTTCAAGATAACTTGAACGTCGGACCCGAGCTGCTGGATGCGCTTCGCAAGGAAAAGTGGCCTGTCGTGAAGTATCCGGGGTTCTCGTATTACCCGAAATAAGGAGTGCCGGTGATGATGACAAAAGCTGGAACCCCTCTTGATGAGCAGGACCCGGCCTTTTTGGCGCGGCCTATGCTCTGCGCCCTTTGCTGCGGGACATTCTGGCGCTGCATGGTCCCTGCGTCACAATCCCGCTTCGATGAATCAGTCCGTTCAGGCTTAAGGTTTCCGTTTTAGCAAAAATTCGTTAAAATAGGACTAGTGTCTGCAATTGGACTTCAAACACCGTACTCGATATAGAAGGGAACTACTTTACCATGATTATTAAACCTAGAACACGCGGCTTTATTTGCACGACTGCTCATCCCGTTGGCTGTGCGGCTCAGGTTCAAGAGCAAGTGGACTATGTGCAGGGGAAGCCGGCAATTGAAGGACCGCGCAATGTGCTGGTTATCGGTGCATCGGCAGGTTATGGACTTGCTTCCCGGATCGTAGCGGCTTTTGGCGCCGGTGCGAATACGGTTGGCATTTATCGGCAGGGCGAGAGCGTCCGCGGACGGACGGCATCGGCTGGCTGGTACAACTCCGCTGCATTCGAAAAAGCTGCCCAGGCTGCCGGACGCAAGTCCTACAGCGTGACCGGAGATGCGTTCACCGACGAGACCAAAGCCAAAGCAGTCGAGCTGATCCGCTCTAAGCTTGGACAAGTGGATCTTGTTGTCTACAGCGTCGCATCGGCGCGCCGTACGGATCCGGTGACGGGTGCGGCCGCGAATTCTGTGCTTAAGCCGATCGGACAGCCTTATACGAACAAGACGGTTAACTTCCATAACGGCGAAGTTACCCCGATCACCATTGAACCTGCGACACAGGAAGAAATCAACGAAACCGTCGAGGTTATGGGCGGCGATGATTGGCAGCTGTGGATTGATGCCTTGCAGCAGGGCGGCGTATTGGCCGAGGGTGCAACAACTGTTGCTTATTCCTATATCGGCTCCAAAATCACGCAGGCCATCTACCGTGAAGGTACGATCGGTCAAGCGAAGGATCATCTCGAAGCAACAGCGCGGAAATTAAATGATCAGCTGAGCGCAACCGGCGGCCGCGCCTACGTGACGGTCAGCAAAGCACTCGTTACACAATCCAGCTCGGCGATTCCAGTCGTACCGCTGTACATCTCCGCGTTGTACAAAGTGATGAAGGAAAAAGGCATTCATGAGGGCTGCATCGAGCAGACCTATCGCCTGTTCGCAGACCGCCTTTACGCTTCCGAAGGGGTGCCTGTTGATGCGGAAGGCCGCATCCGGATCGATGATTGGGAGCTGCGCGAGGATGTACAGGAGGAAGTTGCGAAGCTATGGGCTGAGGTAACGACGGAGAATATCGAGCAGCTGACGGATCTAGCAGGCTACCGCCGCGAGTTCTTCCAGCTGTTCGGCTTTGAAACCGACGGCGTTGATTACGAAGCTGATGTGGATCCGGTTGTGGAAGTGCCTAACGTTATTTAATCCATTACTGCCGCAGCGCTAACCGAGAAAGGCCGGGAAACTCTTGTCCACCAAGAGGATCGCCGGCCTTTCTGTTCGTTGTCACGCACTGAATTCTTGAGCGGTTATGGCAAACAGCAGATGGTCCTCCCAGACGCCATTAATATGGATACCTCTAAAGCCAAACCCTCCTGCCTGAAACCCGCCTTCTCCAGCACCCTTGCCGATCTCGCCCGTTCCTTGGCATGACTCTCTCTTACAGCCGACCGAAGGCACGCAAGGTTCGTAACGCTTGCAAAGTCATGACGCCCTTTAACTCCAACTCCGCCTTCTGCCACTCTTCGTCATAGCGTCCCCACGCCCAATTCACCGGCCAAGCGCCGTCTTCACCCTGCTGTGTCAGCAGCATATCCAGATCATGCGGAATAACACTGCTATATTTGGCAAAATAGCGAGATGCCGGGGAATCAACGATCTGCAGCGGATAAGCCCCATACGGCTGTCTGTCAGCCGCATGCATAACGACGCAGTTATCCATAAATTCATTCAGCTTAACGGCAATCTGATTATAAGTATCCACGGGCAGCTGATCTGCCAGCCGGACAAAGCACAGCATCTCATGCATCTCGTCCAGCGCGCAGCGCGTATTCAAATAATCCACCGCATACGACGTCACGCTGTCCAGCAGCTTATTCGGCACCAAATCGGAATAGAGGTGAAAGTAGCCCGTAATCTCCGCACCCGGGTTGCCCCATTCCTTCGTAAAGGCTGGATACTCCCACCATATGGCACGCGGTGCCTCTGCCGCCGTAACCGGAATGATTTCCCATCCCGCTATTACCGGATCATACGTTTGAATGAAATACTGAATGGCCCGGCGGACCATCTCATGACCCCCATCCAGCCCGATTCCCGATAAATGCTGGAGGCCCACCGTGGTAGCCAGTGCGGAAGATTGCGGGCTTCTCAGATCAGATTCAAGCCCATGACCGAAGCCTCCATCATCATTCTGATAGGCTGACAATGCTTCCAGAACCGCTTCTTGGCTGCCGGACCCAAACTCATACTCGAATAGCGCCCGCTCCAGCGCCCTGCCGCTATTCATCAGAAATTGTCCAGCCAGCTCGAATTGTTCCTTGGTCAATTTATTCATTGCTTATCCGCCTCCTTGGATTATTCATCATAACGATCACACATCTGCAGAGCGATTTGGCGAATTTCATGCCTCAGAGCAGCAGGCTCCAATACCTCCGCTTCCATCCCAAGGGAATAAAAGAATCGGATGAACCACTGCCATTCCGATGACGGGCACCTACAATCAAGCTCCCACTCTTCATCGCTGACCGCTCGTATGCATTCGCCAATATGCTCGTCCTGTTCCGCACGAAGCATGCCCAGGTAACTGAGCTTTGCCCTGATCCGGATCGGCGCTTCTTCCTGCTGCACCCGGGCTTTACGTTCTTGAACCGACTTATTCAGCTGCTCTTCCGCTTCCGCCGCCCCGTCCATAACCTCTAAGGCATCCATGCGGTCTACGCGAAAAGTCCGTTCCTCCCCATGAGTTATGGAATAGGCTTCGCAGTACCAAAAGCCCCCTGATGTAAACACACGACCGGGCTTCATCTGCAGCCAGCGGCGATGATGCTCGGATCTATAGTAGACTTTCAGCCACCTGGCTTCTGATGTATACGTAAGGAGTTCGCTCAGATAAGGCGCTGTGTAATTACGTTTGGGCATCGCGATCTCCATTTTGCTAAGCAGGGGTTCAATTTGCCTGACGGTGTCCTCGGGAAGTATCTTTCTAATCTTGCCCAGTATCGTCCACCCTCCTGATTGAACGGGGTTTCCTGAAGGCGCGTCATGGACTGAAGGGCGAACAAAATCGTCAGCACTTCACTGGGATTGAGCTGCAGCGGCGCAAGCTGAAACCCCTCCATGATGCGGAACCCTCCGCTTGGTCCCGTCAAGGCGTACAAAGGAATGCCCATCTCGGAGAGGGACTCCATATCCCGCAAAATCGTCCTCTTGGACACTTCAAACTTGTCCGCAAGCGATTGCGCCGTTTCCTGCCGCTGTTGAAGAGCCATGAGTATAGCCAGCAGCCTATCCATACGTTTCACGACGTTTCTGACCTCCATTCACGCTTGTAGGCAGAGTATAGCATAGGATTAGTGACATCTAGTATGTCACCAATAGAAGGGATGTGAAATAAACAAAGCCTTGACCCTTAAAGAGGTTTGTGGCCTGCATGGGTATTCCTATATTCTATTATCTTTCTGCCTTCGGCCTATTTTTATAGTATAATTAGAATTGATGTTCTTATTGCAGGATAGAGGAGATAATAAGATGAAGCTTGTATCATGGAATGTTAATGGTCTGAGGGCTTGCGTGAATAAAGGCTTTAATGATTACTTCAAAGAAACGAACGCCGATATATTCTGTATACAGGAAACTAAGCTGCAGGAGGGCCAGATTAGTCTGGATCATGGCGAAGCGTATTCACAGTATTGGAATTATGCGCTCAAGAAGGGGTATTCGGGAACGGCTGTTTTCACTCGAATGAAGCCGATGTCCGTATGGTACGGCCTGGAAGAGGATTCTGAGGATGAAGGCAGAGTCATTACTCTGGAGTTCGATGCATTCTATCTTGTAAATGTGTATACCCCCAATGCAAGGCGCGACCTGTCCCGGCTTTCGCTCAGACTGGAGTGGGAAGATCGGTTCAGAAGCTATCTGCAGCAGTTAGATGCAAAGAAACCCGTGATCATATGCGGTGATTTGAACGTTGCGCATCAGGAAATCGATCTGAAGCATCCCAAGCCTAATACGGGCAACTCCGGATTCACCCTCGAAGAGCGCGGCAAAATGACCGAGCTGCTGGCTTCCGGGTTTGTAGATACCTTCCGGCATTTCTACCCCGATCAGACAGATGCCTACAGCTGGTGGTCATACATGCCTAAGGTGAGAGAGCGGAACGTCGGATGGAGAATCGACTATTTTCTTGCTTCCGGAAGGCTTGCTCCCGCATTACTTGATGCGCAAATTGACCATCAAGTAATGGGCAGCGATCATTGTCCAGTCATTCTTACGCTAGACGATATCATCCTCTCATAACCAATTCAAATGTTAAATCAATAGGCTGGATATCTCCTGTACGAGGTATCCGGCCTATTGATCGTTTAGCTGTCTATGCGTAGAAATAACCTCACTTTGTTTAGCGTTTCCATCTATATAACCATTGGTTAGTAACCGTTGGTTATAATATAGCCGACGTTAAATTTACTGTCAATCTTTTCTTTTCACCTGCTCTGACCTCCAGTCTTCAATTAGAAAATGTTCCCTTGTATGTCGAGCTTCCTGCATTTACAATTAATGTACAGCAGAAGCAGAAATACGCTAAAAATACGCTATTTGAAGGATATGATGAAGATCAAGCCCAGCATTAGTCAATTAAAGAGTTACTTGGATTCATTATAGTTTCCTATCTGGTGAAGATGACATATGTACAGCCTTCGATAAGAAAACAATCCTAGAGGCAAACAAAGAAGCTGACGTACGGCCCTATATTGTCAAAGTTACTGATAATCTTCATTTGGTTCCTTCTAATGATTTTCTTTCCCTACTACCTCGCTGGTTATATCGGGAATATAAAGGTATCTCGCCAATTAACGTGCTGCGCGAAGCTTTGGCTTTGTTACATAAGGACGATTGCAACTATGTTCCTCAGAATGACACATTCCAGCGATGCATAAGGGACTGGGACACCTGTCATTCATGTTTGATAGCTGGGAGCATGCAGTTTCGGAATCTGAGAATCAGTATGGTAGTCTAGAGCGGAAATTCTGTCTTTCGTGTCAACGTGACACTTCACATATCAAGGAAGGCTGCAGATCAGGCACAGAGATTAAATGAAGATGCTGCGCTTACCATCGCATTTGCAACTGAATACCGCAGTATATCAATAGATCCTTGGCTCCGCAACTAGACGCACAAAACAGCCCCTCTACGCTTTCTAACGATTGAGGTTTTCTCATATTTCGTAATCGCCACCCAGATGCCTTGTAAGCGCCGAATATGCGGTCATCTTCCCCTATTGCTTCCATAACTCCCGGTGTTGCCATGAGTCTTTAACCTAACTTGGTCAAGCCTACAGGCATAAGTACTTTTGGAATACCGCATCCCTGGTCTATAAAACGGATCAAGATATTACGCTTATTTTTGTGTTTAACTTGAATAACGAGTTGCCCTCCGTTTGGCATCGCTTCTATTGCATTTTTAATCACATTCACAAACACTTGTTTAATTAGGTTTTCTTCACACAGGATCAACTGAATATCCGGGTCAATTTCCTACTGATTTGGATGTTATTCATAATGGCCTGGGTATCCATAAGAGCAAGAATAGTATGAATCAACTTTCGTATATCTTTCTGTTTAAAATGGATCACCTGATCAGGTTTAGCAAGGAGAATAAACTCACTAACGTTCGTTCAAGCTCCGCTAACATAATGTCAAAATAACTGCTACTTTCTTTTGTTCTGGATTTCAGCAATTGAATAAACTCTTTTATCGCCGTCAGTGGATTTCTAATTTCGTGTTCGACTCCAGCGGCTAATTGACCAACAGCGGAAAGCTTATCTGATTTTCTCAAAAGTTCATTCGTTCGCTTACGCTCCGTGATGTCTCTGATTACGGTTTGGATTACGGATTTTCCCATGAATTCGTTCACTTTGGTGCTGCAGACTTCAACTTCAACGACTTCTCCGCTCATACGAAACAGCTGATATTCTGAAAACCCCATGATATCTCCCATCAGTACTTGCTTGATATTAGCTGCTGCTGGATGTTGAAGGTCAGGATGGATGAAGTCAAGTATCGATTTTCCGACGAGTTCCTCTTGACTCACCGCTCCAACAAGTTTGATTCCCGCATCATTCAAATAGACGAGAATGCCCTCACTGTGTACGGCAATCGGTTCAGGTAAGAGTTTAAGGAGATGATGATAACGTTGACCGTTTTCGCGAAGCATTGCTTCGGCTTGCTTATATTCCGTGATAGCCACAATTTGATGAATATAATAGAGACGTTTATTGGGGATATCACCATATCGGTTACTGCTTAACATAACCCACACCGTATGGCCAAGTTTATGTATGTACCGTTTCTCCAATTGAAAAGAAGAGATTTGTCCACTCATCATTTCTATTGCATATTTTTTGCTGAGTTCGAGATCATCCGGATGGGTGATTGATTGAAAATCTAACGAAAGCAGTTCCTCTTCCGAATAGCCCGTAATATCACAAAATGAATGGTTCATTTTCAGAAAACGTCCGTTTGTCGCAACAATGCTCTACCGTTCTTCGAATAATCAAATGCATGACGGAAAATATTATCACTGGGCAAGAATTGTATGTCTCTATTCTTTTGTCCGTCATCCGTCAAACCGAGTTCCCATTCGGTGTTATTGGTTCTATAGGTCATAATTTCCCTAACTGTTTAAACCATATATTTTGATATTCGACAAATAAGGCTATTAGTCCTGCAGCAAAATCCTCTTGCATGCCTACGATGGAGTGCTTTCAAAAGTAGAAATCCCCTACGTAGGGTCTATTCCTAAATATGAAGAACATTCTCCATATTTCCTGTCCCCTTTGCACGGATGCGTGGACTGTTAGAAGCCAAGACACCTCGACTAATGATTTCTCTTCTTATATATCCCCCTTCTTTACTATCATGCCCTACACCTCTCTGAAAGAAATACAAAAACTACCATTTTAAAACGTTAGTTATATGCAACAAATACGCTGTCATTCACTACCTTTCATTTTTAGAAACTAGTATCCTTTTATCTGCACACTAAAAAGAAGAACGCCCTCGCCTTCCTTTAATCAAACATTGCCGTGTTCTATGCAAGCTTAAAACCAAAACCATTTCTTTTTCATTGATTTTGGTTCCCATATCTCCACTGGATTACTATGTAACACACAATGAGCATTTGTTTGAAAATAGTCCGCATGTGAATCACTGGTTTGTTTTTGGAGATAATAGTAAGCTAATTGTAGTTCCGGTGTTCGTCTTTGATTGTCATGTGCATCCGAAGCCATCAAATGGGCATAATTTCGTTGACACAGATCCAAAGCTACTTTTTGAATTTTCTTCCCAAATAAGCCTTGCAACGAATGCGATGTAACTTGGCCCAAAGCCCCCAGTTCGATAAACGGGATGAGTTTTTCTGGGTCATCCATAACTTCCAGATTTCTCTCAGGGTGCGCGATGATGGGAACCAGATCCATCAACCGCAGTTCATAAAACAAGGAGTGAGAATATTTTGGAATATGCGTAGTTGGAAATTCTAAGAGTAAGTACCGGGAATAATTTAAAGAAAGTAATAGATCTCCCCTGTTTAAATCATCCAGTAAACCATCATAGACTCTGATTTCTTGCCCCGGATATAGAGTCAGATCAATTCCACACGTTTCAAGATAATGGTTCAACTCGGATACAGCATTCTCTACCGCCAGAGCTTCATTGACGTATTTTCCATTCGCATGATGGGGAGTTGCGATCATATGATGGATGCCCTCTTTACAAGCCCGTTTTGCCATTTCAATAGAGTCTTCCCTAGAGGACGGACCGTCATCCAATGTCGGCAGTATATGTGAATGAATATCGATGATAATAGCCCCTCCCTTCTATCTTGATACTCCCTTAATCCGATTATTGATACGTACAGAACGATATGTCACCGTGATCTACTTGTATTTGTATTTTATCATTTCTTATAAAACTGCGAAACCATGTCCAGTAGCTCAAGATACCTTCAGCTTCGGCATAGTGTTCAGCGGTAACAAGACCCAAAAGCTCTGAACATTCAACAATTTGATGAGAGCTAAGTACATACAACTATTCTTTCGTAAATAATGTTATCTGACTATCCCTCTCCCTCAGGACCCCTCATTAAATACGAACAATTATTTGGTGCATTGAATATTAACCATTTGTTCGGAGTGATGAGAGATTAAAAAAGAAAAGCCAACTACGCTAACTTCCAAGCCCAGTACATTCTGGGGCCAAAGGCTCCGCAACTTCCCAATTCCATCAAATACCTATGCATGATACTCCCTTAATCCGATTATTGATATGTAAGATACGATAAAAAGATAAATGAAAACAAGTAAAGAACATTAAATACATCTCAATATTTTTATTAATTCTCCGTGACCTACTTGTCTTGTCATTTCTTATAAAACCGCGAGACCTCGTCCATTAGCTTCGGCATGGTAGAGTACTGGACGTCTTGCCCCACCGGTCACGTGATCATCCTATGTGACATCTAAGTTGTAATAGTCCTCGCAGTCTTCACTTAGTTCTATGCATGAACAATTCTATAAGCAATTCCATTAGCTGTTCCCTCATCAATACCCGCATATTGAGCTTTAAATCGGCTAAAACGCTGACAGCAATGGCATTAAACAATGAGCCATACATCTTATAGAAATCTGCCGAAATCGTATTGTTCTTATAATTCTCGAATCATATGCATTATCAGCAAATACTTATCAATGGCAAGCTCTTTCTCGTAATCAGTCATCTCCGGCTTCACGATCGCCTTGAATCTTTCTCACCTTAGCTTTGTATCTGCTTTTTCGAGAAAAGGTCATACCCTTTGCTTATAGGGATTACTTTCCATCGCATTCACGACTGCAAACAGCATCATAAAAGTGAAGAGAATCCCTACAAACCGTTTCCTCAACTTAGGGAAATTAAACCAAAGACAAAAAAACACTAACCCTTAAAATGCCAGCAAGTGCACTGCGTGTCCCTGAATATAGCATATTTAAAAATAAGAAATTTAGCCGCTAAAAAACAGAACTGTTTTCTTTCTATTATTGGCTGTCAAAGTAAGTATGATAGCTAACAAAAGCATAATAACGGTAACTTCCATAAAGATCCAGATTGCAAAGAAAAGACTCTACTCGCCCTGTTCCATCTATAAACGGAAGAAATTCTGTTGAGCTGGAACTGTTGTTTTGGCTACCATTGTCTTCTTCATGCCCCCTTTTTGCTCCTATAATGTTTTGAAAATTGACACCGAGACTAGCTGAATGCTGATCATTCTCGAAAGTATGTTCATCGCTATCAATAAAAAAAAAGGCCTATAAGGCCTGTGAACTTATACTTAATTTACTGGGTTTCCTGTGATGAGCGAATTCCCTAGAAAGATCCCGTAGATTTGACTACAGTTAATTCTGGACCAGTCAATTTTCTTGATGGTTTCATCCTTAAAAACGGACGTTCCACAAGATGCCACGAAATAAACGAGAGAATGAGTATTAGTGGCAGGGAGATCAAAAAGTTTTGAATCGGGATGAGGTCGTTTTTCATGAAATAAGTAACGAGTTGTTGGACTGGGAATGCGAAAATATAGACACCGTAGGATAAGTCTCCGAACTTGGAAATACCATGCAACTTTATACCCGGCGTGAGGGCGAAATAAAAGATCGCGTATCCGCCAATAATAGGAAATATTTCATTAAAAAAACCGAATTGGAGTGAGGCTACACAACTCAGCAAGGATGCAACGAACAGATATATATTTTGCGGAATTTTGGATCTGTACAAATAGTAAAGCATCCCTACAAAGAAAGAGAGCGAAAACCTTGCCATATCGTTGATGTATTTACCGAGCACCTCTGTTCCCGGCAACATGTGGTATACGAGGTTGAGTATCAATAAGGAAATCATAATTCGCTTATTGATTAACCGTAAAACACCGGCAATTGCGACGAATATGTAGCAAAGCAGCTCATATTTCAAAGTCCAAAGCGAACTATTCACCGCATCTGGATATATGTTATCTGAGAAGACACCGGGAAGATTTAAGTCAGGCGCGAAAGTGGTCGCTCTAGAGAGATAAATATACGTTGACTTATCGGAAAGGTAATCTATTATATGGAAATTTGTTGCAATCGGACCCACCACAAACATGCAAAACAGGACAGACAACGTTAAACCCGGAAAGATACGTAATGATCGTGCTTTGATGTATGACCATAAGTCAGGTGTACGTTCAAAACTCCGGCTAATTAAAAAGCCACTTGTGACGAAAAAGATAATGACTGCGATTGAACCTAATGATGTCTGTCCATGTGAAAACACATAGACCGGTTCAATCGTAAAATCACCTGTGGTAAGGTGAAAGCAGTGTGAGAAAACTACGGCTACAGCGGCTATTAGCCTTACAAAGTCCAAGTTGTTCTTACGACCTTGCATTAAATCCGACAGCATGACTTTCAAAATAATTCCTCCGTAGTAATTATATAATACAAATTTTATCATATAATTTGTAGCCGTGCAGTTATCCTTTTAACTAATGAAGATGGATTAGCGGAACGCGTGTTCGCGAGATAAGTGCTGTACATGATGCTCTGAAAACAGCCGAATACGGCGCTGTTGTCATTACCAAACAAAATCTCTTTCGCCTGAATCATACCGTGCTATTAGATTGGCTTTGTTTATCGCACCAAATATACCTAATGGTACCTTCTTATACTCCTCCAGCATGAACCTGGCATTATATACGGTATCCTTCCACCGAGGTTCTTCCATTTCCATTACCTCCTTTCTCATAACAAAAAGTCAACCTAGTGAGTGACTTCGGTTTCGTATTGAGTTATCTTTATTCGTACTTAGTTACACAGGCGGTGTTAAAAATCGAGCCCACCAATAGATGCACATGCGACTGCTCGTGCTTTAACGCTCCGCTCAAAAGCATAAAAGCATATGCACTTTGCTACTAGAGAGGAAGAAAGACAAAATCATTATACCAAACCGTGTAAAAGTCAAATCTAGTTGTTTTCACCATATCGATTAGGAGCGATCTTTCGAACGATCGTTCCTGTTCACCGGGACGCTTTTTTAAAACATAATCTGTCATTTAATACAATGTGGACGAACTTGCTCCAAGTCTTAGCTGGCAAAATACAACGTTAAACAATTCAACTAACGAATCAACTTTAATTAAGCACTCATTTTGGGTGCTTTTTCTTTTGTAATGAACTTCCTTGATTTGGATGCCTCTTAATTCAGCATACGAACTTCTTTTGTTAGACTTGAAAAACGCCGCTAAACTTCCCGGCGTAACTTGCTTTTTATAATAATTTTTCGCAGTAGATAAAAAAATAATAATGCGGCAAATGCCCCGGTTGAATCAATAAAAACATCAGATACCGTAGGAGTGCGCCCCGTTTCGAATATTTGATGTATTTCATCTGTCGCTCCGTAAAAAGTTGCAAAAACCCAAGCTTTTATCAGAGCATTTTTCCATCCCCAAATAGCCAGTAATACTAATATGGCTAACACACCAAACATGGTTACATGTGCCGTTTTCCGAATCCCAAAATCTAGTTTGTGTACAGTTATAGGCGGCGCATTAGTTTCAGCCCTTATTATTGAACTTGTATTTTCACTAGTAGCCGCTGGAGACGATGTAATGATAAAGACCAGGGTACACCATGAAATTACTAAACACCAATAAACCCAACGTTGATTCAACACGCGTTGTTCACCTCCAATAATTGACCTTGACCATACAAATAGTTCATGAATTTGTGAAATGAGTTGTATCGGGCTTCCCGGTGAGCCATACGATAATCACTCCTTCTTTTGTTTATTTGAGTTCTCCTTATCTTATTTGTTGAACTCGGGCAGTTCTGAATTTATCAGTACTTGAACGACTTCAATCCGTTTTCAGAAAATGACTTCCACGCCTGCAATTTATTATCCTGAAGGCGCCTCGCGGTGTCGCAGTATCTCCTTGAACACTTCACTGTCGGTTACAGTCTTATAGTAGCTAAATCCTCTGTTGCGATCTTCTAACTGGTTAGATATTCATCAAATCTTTCTTTTTGTAATAATTTCCTTTCAATTTCTCTTTTCTGCTAGAATTACAGAAAGAAAGGAGGTGCTCCCCGGATTTTATCAAAAATAGAGTTAATGTAAAAGCCTCATCCGTATTATAATGCAATAAACGTAATTAATGATGGAAGATTCTTGAAATTACAGTGGATCAAAACTTAAAGTTGCTAACCAATTTTGCACGAATTGAAGCTGAGCTAATAGATCCTGAGAAAATACAGCTTTCAATTTACGTTTATTTCCCCTTTCTGTTCTGTTTTTGGTTCCATTGCTCCGTTAGGAACATAGGCCGCTTCTGCTTCCCGATGACATTTGCAATTTCTTCTGGGCTAAGCTGGTAAGGTATCACAGGTCCAGATCCCGTGGATTTAGATTCGATCTGTTTTCTTGGAATTGGTGTTCCGATCGTTACCACCTCCGGGATTGAACTCTGCAAATTCGGTTTCATTGTTCGTCATGGTCGACATGCCATCCCAAGTCGTGCGGATCTCCTCGGTCTTCGCTTCTACCACGCCTTCTGCTTCGGTGTCAATATAATGCCACGCATATCCGTAATGTTCCTGCGCCTTGGCGTAAGCTCGATGTGTAAAACGTCCATAGCCATTCGAAACTTCTCTAGAGACAGGTTTTTTATTTCTAGAAGAAGCGGCGAAACTGATCATCGTTCATAAACACTTCGCCTCCAACTCATACTCCATATATTTCCGCCTAATGTTGACCCTTTGATGTATACCTTGGTGTGTTACCCTAATTTCTTGCCGATTTCTTTGTTATGCTAAAGCATTGGCAGGTCTGAAAGTGAGTTATTACCACTATGCACGCACGAAAACAACTCTCCGGAAGATGAGGCAGTGCGAGGCAGATGATCTATGTCCTGACAAACAGACCGCATGGTGTGCGCGATTTGGTTAAAGAAGGTCGAGCGTTTATCTGGTAATCCCGTGACGATCTACACCTGAGCCAGCTTCGCTAAGTCTTACCTAGTCAAGGAACTGGCAGCGTGGCTGCTCTGGATCGCGCACTGCGACACAGATAAACCCATGGATAATAGCACATGGGATAGGTGGTCCGTCATACACTTCTATACTTCAAGCGGATGGGTCGATGGGATCATGGCAACGTGGACGTCAACGCCATTGAAGCAACCTTCTTCGATACGCACGCTCGCTGCCTATGGCCGTGCGGAGTACGGGCAGTTACAGAGCTGCTTGGTGTCGATGTATCTTGGAACGGAGAAGTGAAGAAGGTATTTTTCTATAAATATGTGCTATACCCCCGCTGGCCTTGGCTGTCGGGGGTATTCCATATTTAAAAGGAGAGATGAGATGGTAGCAGAACCGAATGAAGCACGGGAAAGCTCGTACCTAATATGATACTAACTGGCGGTAATGCGATAAAAGGCACAGTGCAAAACGTAACCACAGCGGGCACTAGCGTACAGCTTCCAGACTACCCGTGCCGAGAGCTCGCGAAGGACGCGAACACAGGAGTCATTATGCCGAGCCCTCTCGGGGAAAACTTTACCTCACATTTTCCAACAGGGGGCAACATCTTTTATTTCCGCCTGGCCTGGTCGCACAGCCTCAGGCCTCGCAGCATCGTCGAGAGCTCAACACGTAAATGCGGCCAGATTCCGCGTGAACGTAGTGAAAAAACGGGCTATTTCGTTAATTGCTCGAGAATCTCGCGGCCGTCTGCAACCTGCTTCTGGAAGTACGAGCGATACTCCGCAATTTTCTCCGTGGAGAATCCCCCTGCATTCAGCTGCGCCTCGGTATCATTCGCGATTTGATTGAATTGAACCGTGCACGAATCCAGCTTGGTTTGGCCTTGGCTAATCAGCTGCTTCTTCACTTTAGCATCCTTCGCCTTTACATATTGATTGGCAAGCTCGTACAGATCGTTCGTACAGCTGCTCTCAAGTATCTTCAACTTCACTTCAGCAGCCGCTTCGATGGATGCTTTAGTCGCAGCAACCGCTTCGCCACCGCCGACTGATCCGCCGGTTTGACCGTTGTTCGTTCCGTCTGTCTGTCCGCCCGTGTTCTCCGTGGATCCCCCAGTTGAACCACTGTCCGTATGCGTATGACCGACTTGACTCTCCATGTACGTCTTAGAAGCCCCGGTAATACGTTTGGTAACCGAGTCCCACTTGATCACCGTTCCCACGGATTCCGAAATAAACCGTATCGGGACATAGATGGAGCCGTTTAGGATATAGGCGGATTGACCGGATGGCAACGGATTGACAACGCCACCAAACGAGAATTTCGATTGGATCGGGGAGACGGTAAACGTAATGCCGCCTTTAGTGCTCTCCTTGCCAGCTTCCGCCACCGCATTATCCAAATATTCGACCAGATAGGTCGATTCAAGACTGTTCGGTGCGGTTACTATCACTGCTGAGCTCTTTCCATCCCACTCTACATTCTTCAGGAGGGCGTAAGCGATGAACCGAAGTGGCACATACGTCGTCCCTTGAATCGCAAATGCATATTGACCTGCCGGCAGCATAAGATTGCGACCGTCAAAATTCAACGTAACCGAAAGCGATTGCGATTTGACTGGCTTCGAAGCCTTGCCAGTAGCAGCCGAAGCAGAGGTACCTCCAATACCGGTGAATAACAGGAATGCGATCATTCCAGTAAATATACGTCCAGTAAACATCGATGAACCTCCTTATGATTTTAATGCACTCTTAATATGGCTGATGGCTTGACTGCGCATAGACGATTTGACGCTGTCGTATTGGCTGCGCCATGTCTGCTCAATAGATGCTGATGAAATACCTGTATCCTTGAATTCCGCATGAGCGGTGCTCATCAACGAGCTGAATTTCGTATCACAAGTGGATTCAGCTTTCGCGATCTGCACGAGAAGCGCCTGTTGCTTAGCGTTAATCGTTCCTTCGCTTTTATCCTTATTCGCTTTGATTGCTGCCACGACCTCACTTGTATTGGCATTCGCTTCTCCTTGGCAAGATGCCTTAAGCGACGCTAGCTCCGACTCGTACTTGGCTTTAATCTTCACGAATAGTGCGTTGTCCGAATCCGTCGCCTTACCCGTGTCGTCCGTTTCCGTTGGCGCTGGTTTGTTATCCGCAACCGTCGTTTCCGAAGTGTTATCCTTTTCGGAACCGCTTTCGGTTTTCGACACTACTGGTGTCGAGGACGGCCCCTTCAGCTTCCCCTCAGCTTCCAGCTGCTTCTTTATCTGTGCCCGCTCCTTCGGATCTTCAATACCGATGAGCTCAATCGGATAATCAGGATCTAGAATGAGCAGTTCTTTGTTGTATTTAACCGTGATCGAACGGAGCAGTTCGATCTCTTCCTTGGTCAGCTTCTTGAGCAACAAATCGCGAATAGTCTGCTTCTCTTCATTCGTCAACTTCTCGGTCGATTGACCTAGTAGCGAGTACATTTCTCTCATGGACAAACCGGACTTAAGCAAGATGGCTGCTGCATCGACGGCATCCTGTGTCTTGATGGATTTGCCCGCAATCTGCTCCGCTTTGCTTACCGCACCATCCAAGGCAGAAGGAAGCTCAGCTTCCTTGCCTTCCACTGGAGGAACAGTTGTTGATCCATCCGTCGATACTTGCCCCGAGGATGCTACCGTATGGCGAGTCTTAATATCACCTAAATCAATTGACGTTAGCTTCCAATATAAGAACACGATCCCTCCGCCGATTAATAAGAGGAGAACGCCGAATGTGATCCCTGTTATCTTCCAAAATTTCTTCATTGTCTCAACCTCTTCGCTCTTTGAATCGAATAGACATGACCAATCTACAAGAGCAGCTGAAAAAAAATAAGACCGGACGGAGATGGAATCTCCGCCCGGCTATTTAGATCAAGCTACATCTGTTCTTCAGTGGTGAAACCAAGTGAACGATAGATGATAACGGCTGCCTCAGCTCGAGTAGCATCCGCAGTCGGCAGGAATTTCCCTTTGTTACCTACAATGAGTTCATGGTTTGCGGCGAAAGCAACACCTGAACGCAGCGATAAATGAACGCCTGTACTATCCGTAAACTTCGCAAGCTCGGAGGCGACATCCTTCACATCAACCGCGCCTTTGGCCACCTTCAATGCACGTGTAATCATCGTTGCCATTTCCGCGCGCGTAATCCGAGCATTCGGTTCGAATTTACCCGGTGCCCGGCCATTAATAATGCCGGTTTGGTAAGCCACTTGTACATAAGGGGCGAACCATTCATTTCCTTTGACGTCTTCAAATTGCTCTACCGCATCATTCAGCTCCAGGTTAAAGGCACGAACGACCATCTTCGCAAACTCGGCACGCGTTATGCGTTCATTTGGACCGAAGATGCCTGGCGCCATGCCTTCCGTAATTCCTTTGGATGCGGCTGCCTCGATCGCCTTGCCTGCCCAAGCACGTACGCTTTCCAGATCTCGGAATGTGGCTTTATTCTCAATAACGGTGTACGGCGAGAAGTGAGGGAATGACTCTTCGATGTATCCGCCATTCACATCCCCGCCGACAGGCGTATACGAATTGCCTTCGAGCCTTACAACGGTAACCAGATCTGGATTAGCCGTAGAAGGAATCGGGAATTGGATGTGAATCGGATCGCTGAAAGTGTTCTTCTGTACGCCGCCCGTCTTCACGCCGAATTCAAAGACAGGTGTCAACGGATTCAGACCGCTTGGTGCCGGCAGTTTATTAACAGTAAGGTCAAGATCTTCGGTGAATTCCTTAACCGGAGTTATGATGTTCAAGCCATAGACTTTCACCTTGATCTTACTGATTGAAGCGGAATCAAGAGCATCAAGAACATTCTTCGAAAGCGGAAGCTCTGTCGAATCAACAGCTATATTTCCTAGATCGAAGGTAAAATAGGCGCTATCGAGTACACTAATATTACCGCCAATTGAGGTCAATTTCGCCACCAATGCAGCAAGTGTTGCTTCGAAGGCGTTGATTTTCTTGATAATATCATCCACGTCTGGCTCGAATATCGCTTTACCGCCCTCGACTTTAACCGACTTGGACAGATCATATGTATTGACCTTCTCAAGTGCAGCAAGTGCAAGTGCTTCAGCTTGCTTAATCAATGCAGCTTTCGTCGCGTCATCGGCAGAAGCGAGCTTGGATTGGATATCTGCGAAGTCTTTGTTAAACTGCTCTAGAATTCCGTCCACTGTCGGCGGCGTAACGATTATCACCCCACCACCACCGCCGCCGGTGCTTACAGCTGTGAGTGTAACTTGCTTGGAAAAGATGACCTTGTTCAAGAACATAGCTTCGATAACCGCCGTTCCGGTCGTTCCACTCGGTAAAGTGACAATACCATTTACAGTTACATTAACAGATGTATCACCGTTCTTTTTCGACCATGTTATCGGAGCACTTGCGGGCACGTCTCTGCCGAGCACGTTAAGGGTATACGTATGAGTCCGGCCGTCGCTGCTAACCACTACTTTTTCTTGCGCTTCCGAACGAATATAAGCCACAAGCAGAGCATTAAACGCTGGGCCTTCCTTGGTTAGAGCTGCCCGGAAGTTGGCAATCGACGCATTGATATCACCGCCGGTAACGCCTAGATTTCCTAGAATGGCGCTGACATCATAACTAGTGTCAGTCACTACGGAATTAATGACATTGCCGATGAAGGCATTACGCTCCGTCTCGCTAGCTACAATGACTACTAATTGGGAATCCGATTTGGCAGCCAGGTGATTGCGGAACGTTCCTTCCAATCCCGGTTTAGTACCATTGCCAAGTAGGAAGGTAAGGATTTGATCAATCGTTAGATTCGGCTGTCCGCCTATCTCCGCAAGTAATTGAATGGCCGAACGATATTCCGGGTTCGAACGAATGGCTTCGAGATCTTCCAGGTTCGGATCATACATAATCGTTCCCACCGCTTTTAAGAACTTAAATAGCGACTCCTTAAAGTGGGCTTCATCTTCCGTATTCACAAAATTTAACTTATCCACGATCTTGTTCCATACCGGGTCAATCAGGCTTCCATTGGCGGCAAACGTTAGTCCGTCAATTTCGGAACGCAAATTTCTTACATCTTGTACGTCTGCCGGATCACCCAGCAGAAGTGCATCATGCACCTTTTGGAGTCGAGCCAGGAATGCATCACTTGGGAATGCTGCATCGGCCGCATAAGCGGTGCCGGCCCCGAATTTCGCAGCTATGCCTTTGTCACTTAACGGAAACCCACCAAGCGTCGTAGCCAGCAGCGCTGCTGCAAGCCCCACCGATATTGCTGTTTTTCTTAATTCCATGTCTATCACTCCTCCTAAATAACTTCTTGAGAATACTGGCTTTTATTATGAAAAACAGGTCTGCCTACCGGATAGTAAGCAAGGCCTGTATTCCGAATTTGGTCAAGGCTGAAGACATTGCGTCCATCGATAAGTACTGGACGTGCTAAAGCAGCTTCAACTTGTGCAAGATCCGCCGTTACGAACTCGCTCCATTCCGTCAGCAAACATAGTGCCTCGCTGCCTTGCGCGACATCCATCGCTGCCTCGCACCACGTAATAGACGGATGGTCATACATGCGGCGGAAGCTCTCCATTCCTTTTGGGTCGTATACCTTTACTTTGGCTCCCAATTCAATAAGCCTGTCAATGATTTCTAAGGCTGGAGCTTCGCGAACATCATCTGTTTCCGGCTTAAAGGAAAGCCCCCAAATGCCAATCGTCTTCCCGTATACATTGTCTAGCGCTTGGAACAATTTATCGAGAACACCGAAGCGCTGATGACGGTTTACTTCCACTACAGCCTTCAGAAGCTTGAAGTCGTACTCCACGTTACCCGCAATTTGGATAAGCGCCTTCGTATCCTTAGGGAAACAAGACCCTCCATAGCCAATGCCGGCGCGCAAGAATGAAGCACCGATGCGTCGATCCAGCCCCATACCTTTGGCTACCTCGATCACATCCGCGCCTACCTTTTCACATATATTTGCAATTTCATTGATGAACGAGATCTTCGTAGCTAAAAAGGCGTTCGATGCATACTTGATCATCTCTGCGCTCCGAATATCCGTGACAACAATTTCATTCGTAAAGGGAATGTGCAGCTCTTTCAAGAGCTGCGCTGCACGTTCACTCTCAGCACCGATGACAATACGGTCGGGGTGAAGCGTATCCTTCACAGCCGTTCCTTCGCGCAGGAATTCCGGAAGTGATGCTACATCGAACTGACCACTATAATGAGTGGCGATAATCGCGCGTACACGTTCATTCGTTCCTACCGGAACCGTACTTTTTACACAGACCACTTTGTAACCATTCATGGCTTGGGCGATTTCTTTAGCCGCAGCTTCAATATACTGCATATCTGCTTCACCATTCGGAAGTGGCGGGGTTCCTACCGCAATAATGATAAGATCCGCTTCAGCTACAGCTTCAACGGTATCTATCGTGAATTTTAATCTTCCTTGTGCTGCATTACTATTAAGCAGCGGTTGTAAGCCTGGTTCATAGATCGGTACTCTACCATTTCGCAGTATCTCAATCTTAAAAGGATCTTTATCTACACAGGAGACGTTATTTCCTAGCTCCGAATAACAAACACCGGATACCAAACCGACGTATCCGGTACCAATGACTGAAATATTCATATGGTCTCACCACTCCTGATTAAATGCATCTCAAAATATCTTCTTCAACAATCTCACTTCCGGTTTGCACTTCGATAATTTCTAAATCCGATGTAGCACGAGTACTATGTCATCTCACTTGCGGTACCTTAATGACATCGCTAGGTATGACCTTTTTGCACGGTCGAGTTCTTCCTGACCGAACCCTAAGGCATCATAATCCGCAGCAAGCAAAAACTCCATCATGTTTTTCCCAAATTGGCCACTTGCGCCTGATATAAGTACCTTCACATTAACCATATAACCGCTCTCTGTATTGCGATTCATAGTAGCTTGTATAATCGCCGTTTTTGATACGCTGCCACCACGATTGATTGTCAAGATACCATTGAACCGTTTCTTTAATGCCGGTTTCAAAAATATAGACTGGTTGCCAATTTAATTCTCGTGTAATCTTGGTTGGATCAATTGCATAACGACGGTCATGTCCTTTACGATCTTCTACATAGCGGATCAATTCAGTTGATATGCCAATCAAATCGAGAATGATGTTAACGATCTCGATATTCTTGCGTTCATTGTGTCCACCAATATTGTAGACCTCACCTGGCTTGCCGTTGTGAATAACGAGATCGATCGCCGAAGCATGGTCCATAACATGGAGCCAGTCACGCACATTCATGCCGTCACCGTAAACTGGAAGTGCTTTGCCTTCCAATGCATTCGTGATAATGAGTGGGATCAACTTCTCCGGGAAATGGTAAGGTCCATAATTGTTCGAGCAGCGTGTAATGTTCATATTCATACCAAATGTCTCATGATAGGCTCGAACGAGCAAATCGCCGCTTGCTTTACTTGCAGAGTATGGGCTGTTTGGTTCAAGAGGGGTTTCCTCCGTAAAATGTCCCGTTTCTCCAAGGGAACCGTATACTTCGTCTGTAGAAATCTGAACATACTTTTTAAGACTATTGTCTCTAGTAGCATCCAGGAGCACTTGCGTACCAAGAACGTTCGTCTTAATGAAGATATCTGACTCACTAATGCTACGGTCAACATGCGATTCTGCAGCAAAGTTGACGATTACGTCAATGCTGTAATTACGAATTGTATCATTCACGAGCTGTTTATCACAGATATCACCATTTACAAAATGATAATGTGGGTTTTGTTCAACTGAAATAAGGTTTTCCAGATTGCCCGCATATGTGAGTTTATCGAAATTGATAATTTTGTAGTCAGGATATTTGTTCAGCATAAAACGGATGAAGTTACTTCCGATAAATCCGGCTCCACCGGTTACTAATAGATTCATGTGTCTCTTCTCCTATATCGATATGATATTTTCTGCATCCTGAAGACACGGATGTATTTTATCTTTTTCTGATAAAATGACATTTGTCGTTGGCCAGTCGATGCCAAGCAACGGATCTGACCATAAGATGCCGCGATCATGCTCCTTGGAGTAGATTTGGTCTACTTTGTACAGAACCTGGGTATGCGGGGTTATAGTGCAAAAGCCATGAGCGAAGCCTTGGGGAACAAGGATTTGCCGCTTGTTGCTCTCACTAATAATTACGCCTATCCATTGTCCATAAGTTGAAGACCCTTTCCGAATATCGACAACGACATCATAGATGGCACCAGAAACAGCCCTTACCAATTTGGTTTGAGCCATAGGGTCCAATTGATAATGAAGACCTCGAACCGTACCAGCCTCTGCAGAGTAGGATTGGTTATCTTGGATGAATTCATGGGTGATTCTAGCTTCATGGAATTTCTTCTTATTGTAACTTTCAGTAAAGAAGCCGCGATTATCGCCGAATACATCCGTTTCAATGATCAATACACCGTCTAATTTCGTTGTATGATATTCATGTTTTAATCCCTCGCTCTATTTCGTAACAACTACTTGTTTACCAAAAGTCAAATCAAATTCAAGGTCTCTTACAAGTTCATTTGCACGTGCCCAAGAATCATGAGTACCTGCATCTGTCCACCAACCTGAAAGGAGATCATAGGTTAACTCCGCTTGTTGGATATAAGCATTATTGACATCGGTAATCTCCAATTCACCGCGACCTGACGGTTTCAACGTCTTAATTATGTCGAATACTTTAGAATCATACATATAAATACCTGTAACAGCATAAGAGCTTTTCGGCTGCTTAGGTTTTTCTTCAATTCCTTTAATAAAGTTGCCTTCAAGTTCAGCAACACCGTAGCGCTCAGGATCATGAACTTCCTGGAGCAGAATTTTCGCTCCCGTCTCTTGACGTTTGAAATTTTCCACATAAGGAGTCAAGTCATCCGAGAAAACATTATCACCAAGGATTACAACAACTGGCTCATCTCTTACGAAGCTTTGAGCCAATCCTAGAGCTTGAGCGATACCACCCGGTTGATCTTGTACTTTATAAGTGAAGGATGCCCCAAATTCATATCCGCTGCCTAAAAGATTAACGACATCGCCCATATGGTCACGGCCAGTAACGATGAGGATGTCGTTAATGGCAGCAGCTATTAATTTGTAAATCGAATGATAGATCATTGGAAATTTTCCAACGGGAAGTAAATGTTTATTGGTAACCTTCGTAAGAGGATACAGCCTTGATCCTGTACCACCAGCTAGGATAATACCTTTCATTATAATCACTCCTATTATTTTATCTAAATATTTTTGCTTCAAATTGAGATAATTTAAAGTGTTTGGTTAATATTTCTATTTTTGTTATTAGTTTCCTTTGATCCGCAAAAAACACTTGATCTTCGCAGTATATTGTTCACCGGACGCCATATATTCAAAAAAATTAACGATCACGTTTCAATAATCAAGAATAATATGTCGATCATAATTGGTATCAATTCAATTCATGATATATCAGATATATCCTTTCATACTTCTATTGCTCCTTTAGTTTGATTTGAACTCGGATTGCTTTTACTGACTGCTGCTATTGTCTCAAATAACTGCTCATATTGGCCAATAATATATTCCCAAGTATAATTTTCCGCAATTCTTTGGTAAGCCAGCGCTTGCAGTTTCTCTATGTCCGTTTCATCCATTTGTTCTGAGCTAGCTATAAGCTTTGCTAAGTTATCCTTTTCTTTCGAAAAATAAAGTGCACCGTTTTCTCCAACCTCTCGATTAAAAACAACGTCTAATAATAAATTTAATCGAGTACTTGCGAGTGCTTCCAGCAGCGATGGATTTGTACCTCCGACTTCATGTCCATGGAAATAGGCAAATGCATTTTCTCTGATTTTTTTTAAAAGTTCCTGGTTGTATACAGTACCGACAAATTTGATTCTGTTATCCTGCTTAAAATTAGTTTTAAGCAATAATTCATTATAAAAATCATTGCTTTCAACGTTTGAAATAATAACTAAATCTTTATTACTGGTCGATCTCATAAATTCACTTATCATGGTTTCATAATTATTTTCGGGTACAAATCTACCTACGACAAGGTAGTATCCATTTTTTGATATTTTATTTTTTCTTATCCAATCTTGTAATATAAGAGGATCCAAAATCTTGGATCGTTCAAGATCAGCACCGTATGCGATGAAATCAGTAACTGGATGAAAGTGCGCGTACTCACGCTGAATATAATTTTGAATTCCCTTTGAATCACAGATTATTATATCTGCATTCTTTATCATTAGCTTCTCCGAGTATTTCCAATACCACCGGATTGCTTTATTCCATTTGCTTCTCTTCCATTCATGGCCGTCCGGGTTTACATATATTCGGACTCCAAGTTGGTTTAATTTCCATTTATAGTAAGAAAGAAATGGACCGATACGGCAAGCAAGAATATAAATTGTACAATTTGTTAGTTTATTTCGTTTTATGTAAGAGTAGCATTCTTTTAAGCTTAAAACATCATACAAGACCGCTTTGGCGCTTCCGATATTAGGGACAGCAACGTTAAAACATCTTGCGTTATTATGAAAAAATTCATTATAAGAATCAGACATACATGCAACATGATATTTGATTTCTGTACTAACCTTCTTTTCAGTTAACTTCTCAACAAAAGTTTCAAAGCCTCCATAATTAGAAGGAATCCCCTTGGATCCTAAAATAAAAATGTCCATTGTCCACTTCCTTGTTTTTAATCACGCTTGCTTTATTAACAATAAAAAAAGACTGCCTCATATATTTATCAAATGCTGTTAAGAACATTTACCAGCCTATCATTTAGTTTATCCAGACTATAATGTTCTTCAATAACCCTTCTTCCTGCTCTTCCCATTTGTTTACGCAAATTTGGATCATTAACGAGCCTGGCAATCTGCACTGATATCGAGTTGATATCTCTTTCTGGGGCGAGTAATCCGGTTATCTCATCTAGTACAAGTTCAGGAATACCAGTATGCCATGTTGATACAACCGGCAACTCCATAGCCATCCCTTCCATAATGACGACGGGTATCCCCTCCTGATCACCGGTTTTACTGGTTACACTGGGAGCAAGCATAATATCCGATTGTTCCAGTAGTTTTCTTATTTCATCTTGGTTTTTTGCACCCATCAACACAATATTTTTATCCGCATTTAAATGCTTTACCAGCTGTTTCAGTTCTTCTATTAGGGGCCCATCGCCAACAATAATATATTGTAGTTTTGGATATTGGGGAAGAAGATTAGTAACTGAACGGATTCCATATTCAATGCCTTTTTTCTCAACTAATCTTCCAATTGAAATGATTTGGACATCTTCATGACTAAATGTTTTTTGTGAAGTTTTTTTTAGTTTATTGCTGTCCACTCCCATTCTGTGGACAATTATTTTCTCCCTGCTGCAACCAATTTTATATAACCTTTCTTTCCACAAATCACTTATTGGTAAAAACATATCGCCATTTTTAAACAACCGATTGTATATATTGGGTCCATATTCATCTAAATATGTCGTAATATCATACCCATGAAAGACAGTAACAACTTTCCCATTCACTGCGCCAATTTCTCTTAAGAAAACGCCCATGTTCCCATTAGGTCCAAAATGACAATAAATAACGTCATATTTTTGCCGAGTACGTAGAAAGGTTATCGCGTAATAAAATAAATACAACGAAGAAGCCTCTTTTTTATATCTGAAAATATTTAAAGATCTCAGAATCACTTTAGGTTTCTGAAATAGATAAATAATAAAAAGCCCCAGCGCTTTAAGGATTCGCTTGGGTTTATTTGTCGGTATATCGATAAAGTTGCTGGTCTCCATTAGCCGATACTTGTTTACTTCTTGCTGTGTCAGACTTGGTACAGATTGCCGCTTAGCATAGATATCAACTTCATGACCACGATCAATCAATCCAGTTATTTGATGAAGTACAAATGTCTCTGATAGTACAGGAAAATTATTGATAATAAAGGCAATTTTCATATGCTTACCTCTGAACTGATAAATTTTAATTTCCGACTTCTTATTTCTTTTTCAAAAATCGCTAATATAACCAATATATATGAAAAAATAGCACTATTCATCGCAAGCTGGGCTGTTAATAACATATCATTTAAAATGACTAAAGGTAGACTAATTAAAAAAGCTAAAGCATAATAATGATTAGACTTATTAACTAGTTTAATTGCTTGTAAAAAACCTAGAAAATAAAATATTATCCATATAATCAGTCCAGACCAACCAAACTTATATAAAAATGTGATGAAGCCATTATCAATATTGGTTTGTAACTGAATCAAATTCCCGCGATTATCCACCCACTGCATTGGTGCACCGATACCCTTTCCGAGAGGATTATCAATAATTTCCTTCATTGCATAGTTTATAGAATTTTGTCGAGTAGTTAAGGAATTGTTTTGACCATTTGACTCTACCACTTCTTCAAATCGTTGATATACTGTTGATATTTTTTGAGGAACAGGTAAAACTAAAACATAGATATAACTCACTACAACCACAATGAGTAATCCATAAACTAATTTCATCACATTTTTCAAATACGATTTACTGCCTGTGAAAATTTGAGTAATCAAGCAACTCACTGCTACGCAAAAAATTAATGTTCTACTTTCGCCTAATATTAAACTAATACCCATCAATATCAACGAAATTATAATGAAAAATCTCCACTTTGTTTGCAAGATTTTTTCTTTTAGTGCTACTATTAATAAAGGCATTGCGATGATAAAATTCGATTGATTACTTACTGTAGCACGTGTATCATTTGCCCAGTATGTATTGGCATAAAAATCATGGAATAAGGTTGTTTTTGTGTAAAACATTAAAATTACTATCAATGATAAAATGACTGATGAGATTACAGTCACTTTTATAAATGAAACCATTGTTTTTCCTTCCCAGAAAAAGAACATCAACAAATAAACAATATAAGTTGAAAATATTTTTATATCATTAAAATAATATACTAAAGACTGTTCGTAACAAACGATAGTATATATTACCAATAAAGTAATCATTATCATAAATTTTGCAGAAGGAAGAATTATTGCCTTTTTTTCTGTCATGCACCTGAACAAATAAATAATCACCAATAGCCATAACAATAAAGTTGTAATATCAAGCTGGATGATTGGAATTTTCAATAAAAAAAAGTCATAGCTTCCGGCTGGGATTGAAAATAACAAAACTAACGTAGAATAAAAAACAAATCTTGGCTTGATAATTACAAAAAACATCATCAATGCGCCAATTACCAAAACCAGAGATATTGATTCCCTAATTGCCGTAAAATACCCAAGCAAAACTGAGAGAACAATTATTAATGGAATCACTATTACTCGTTTATCTAATTGTATTGCAGTATGATTGCGCATCATTTCACCACCGATAGATTTTTGAGATAATTACCCTTCAGATAGAGTAGGAAGAGCCTGTTTCTTGTGGTTCTGCTGCAAATACCATATGGAAGACCACAGGCTAATAGCTAGGAGTCCATTGGAGACAAGAGCTGCTATTGCAGCACCTTTCCAGGAATATGGAGGTATTAATATCAGGTTAATAAACACACTTACAATTGCAACAATAATTTGGATCACACTACGCAGCTTCTGATGGTCGGAGCCGGTCATAGCATCAGCGGCAAAGAAATGAAAGCAACGAATAAGAGGTATAAAAGCGATCCATCTGAGAACGTCAACCGATTCTTTAAAACTGTCACCTAAAGCAAATACTATTAACGGAGCACACGTCATTAACAAAATACCTGATGTTAAGGATAGAGCTATTGCCGGTATCATTAATTTCCTAGCCAACAGGATGTTATTACCGATACCTCGTCTACCCTGCTCAAAAAATCGTACATATGAAGCTTGTAAAATGGATCTGATTGGAGAAAAGGTAACCTCCATAATTCTTGAAGCCGCCGCATATATCCCCGTATCATTTAAACTGCCTAATTTAGACAACACCGTCTTATCTATATCCGTGTAAAAGCCCTGCGCAGTAGTACTTATCGAGAATAAAAAACCTTCTAGCTTTTCATTAGTGAAATATTTGAGTCTTAGCTTGGGTCTCCCCAGTAGTAGATTGACGACAGTTATAGAGGAGATTGCACAAATTATTGATGATCCAAGATAGTATGCCCCCCATATACTAGCGGTATGATGAGGTTGAAAAAAACAAAAATGTATAGCGGCCAACAAGCGAAGTAAGCCTAACCACACGTTGAATTGTGCCGTCCATTTTAAGCGCTCAAAGGCCTGAAAAGACTGACCCGCAATTTCAGACAATTTCGCAAATAAAATATCTGACGCTCCAATCAAAATAATTAACAGAATTGTGATAGATTTTGCAAATATGATATTTTTGATTAAGACTAAAAATCCAATTAGGATTACTCCAGACAGTACAGTTATTAGAATTGAATTACCCCAATAGTAACTAAATACTGCTTTTTCCCTGGCAATATTTTTGATGAGCAGATTACCAGTTCCCAGACTGGCAAAAGGCGAAATGACCGATGCAACTGCACTAACGGCTACAATAGCACCATAATCACTGATTCCAAGAGATCTGGCCAATAAAATGAAGTAAACCGCCTGAATGAAAATTTTCAAAATAAATCCCGAATTCATCCATAATGTATTAGACAGAAGACTTCTTTCTTCACCTTTTTTCATCTGTTTATTAAGCATGGTATTCTCCCATAATGATTATTAATTGTTTATTTAATGGTTTCAGTTGTGCTATTATATTTTTTCGCCAATAAATAGTCATAAATTTTCTTTAGTTGTTTGAAATGCACTTCATGACTGTATTCTGTTTCTGCTTTTTTTCTTGCATGCGTTCCAAATCGGTTTATCTCGGCATCGCTTAAGCTATTCATATAGTCGATCTTGTCAGCTAGCTCTTGTGCATTCTTGCTCTCGAAAACAAGTCCATTAACATTAGGATCGATATGCTCAGGTATTCCACCAATATTACTGCCGATAACCGGTTTTCCATAGGCAAATGATTCAATTAAGGATAATGGACCATTTTCGTACCATTCAGAAGGCATCACAACGCATTTGGAGCGCTGAATCGTCGTCTGCAACTGAGTTCCGGATACAAATCCCAAGAGCTTGACTCGATCCTCTAAGTCATGATCGGAAATGTATTCTTTAATCGATTCACTCAGCGGACCAGTTCCAGCTATTACTAACTTGACCTGTGTTTTCGTATAGGCAAGTGACTTTAATAAGGTCATAATACCTTTCTCTTCGGACAGCCGACCAAGATAAAGAAAATAACCATCATTTCCATAATAAGGTTGATACTTATCAATATGAACAAAATTAGGAATATGGGTTATTTTACCAGGAGGATAACCCCATTCAATCATCTTTTGTTTATAATACTCACTCGGTGTTATGAAATAATCAATGTAACTATCATAAATTTTCATGAATTTATGAAAGTATGCTTCTAGCATTGATATAGAACTCGCAGATAACGAGTTTTTTACACATTTATTTTTCATAGCATTATAAAACTTTCCATCTTTACATTGTTCGCACACAGTGTTATTTGTCATCATTTTATAATTAGGACACATTACTTTTAAATCATGAACCGTATATACAACAGGAATACGCTTCTGTTTCAAAGGAAACAAAATTGACGGAGATATTTGATGCTGAAATAAATGAAGATGAGAAATATCGATATTTTCATCATCAAGAAGTCTTTTGATATTACGTTTGCTCTCAAAAGAATATATAATATTGGATGCCGATTTTATTTTTTTAAAAAATGACATATTATTGTAATCGACATTTTCTACAAAGTACTCACTATACTTTGTTTTTTCATTTTTAGAATCATCCATGGAAAAGGGAACTACATGGTGACCTTCCGCTTCCAGTTGTTCCTTTAAAGCAAATAGATAAGTTTCACTACCGCCTTTGATATAATAAAATTTGTTAACCAATAACACATTCATAATCGTTCCTCTTTCGTTAAAAATCAGGTGTTTTCAATTCAAAAACATGTTGTATTTGCAACTTCCAATCATATTTTTTTACCGCAAATTCCCTGATCTCCAAAATCTTCTGGTGGTTTTCCCTGCATTCTAATACAAATTGAATGATTTCAGAAAAATCAATTGCGCTATCATTATTGGGAAATTGTTTGACAAAAAATTCATTTCCAGTTAAGCCCATTTCGTTATAAGCATAGATTATCGGAATTCCCCTTGCTACATACTCTTTCATCTTCAAAGTTGAAGCCGTCTCCAAGTTCCTTCTGAATTCTGCCAAGGAAGAGACGGCTACATCCGCGTGGTCAAACAGCTGGTCTAATTCTTTACCATGCTTAAGCCCCGTAAATTGAACTATTTGTTCCAGATTCAGCTGCGTAACCAGTCTTTTAAGACTGGTTACCGATATCCCATCGCCTACAATAGTAAATTTTACATCATAATCTCTTTTTTCTAAGCTGTAATAGTCTTTGATGGACCGAATCAACCTGTCATAACCATGCCAATCAGCTATATTTCCTACACCGATCAGATGAATGATACTACTTTGCGGTACATAGGTTCGATGTGGAACGGATTCCACATCGACCCCATTATCGAGGCAAATAACAGGGATGCCCCAGATAGTTTTGTGATTCATAAAAGTCACAACTTTATCTACTGCATCTTTCATCCGACCTTCTCCTATCTCGCTTATTACTTGGTAAAGCCAATGCTTAAGCCACTTCACATATCTCTTTTCTTTGAAATAGCGCTGTCTAATATTTTTTCTTTCTTCCTGCAAAGGATAGGTGGGGATTTCCAAATAAACTTTTGTTCCTGTCTTCTTTATTTCTCTATAAGTTCGAGCTATCAAAGGGTAGTACTGCTCCCATCTTGAATACAAAAGTTCATACCCTTTCCCAGCCATAAAATTTTTAATAGAAATCATTACTTTACGCCTTCCAAAACCATAAGAGTGAGCAGGAATGACAGTCGTGACTTGACCATGCTCATTTTCAATTACAAAAGTATCCTGGGTATCAAAATATCCAAAGCTGACTTGATGTCCTAATGCTCGCATAGCCTTTACCTGCCATCCATTTTTTTTAAATACACCGGATGATAAATCTTTTATTACACTGGTTATAAATAAAATTTTCATAATTACACAACCTTTATTAAAATGCATTCTTAGATCCGAATAAAATGCCTACCGTTTTTAAAATAATGAACAGATCCAGCCGGATGCTGCGTTGCTGAACATACTTCAAATCCAGCTCTACCATTTCATTGAAGTTCAAATTATTTCGCCCGCTCACCTGCCATAAGCCAGTACAGCCTGGCGTCACCCTCAGCCTCAGCTTGTCATAACTCGTATATTCTGCTACTTCGCGTGAAAGTGGTGGTCTAGGTCCAACAATGGACATGTCACCTCGTATCACGTTCCATAGCTGTGGCAGCTCATCAATGCTGGTTTTTCGTATGAACTTACCCACTTTGGTGATCCGTGGATCTTCCTTCATCTTGAACATCGCGCCGCTAATTTCGTTTTGACTCAACAGTCCATCTAGTAGTTCTTCCGCATTGGAGACCATTGAACGAAATTTATACATGCGAAACGGCTTTTCGTTCTTACCAATTCGAACCTGATAAAAGAAAACAGGACCACGAGGGTCCTCGATCTTGATTACTATAGCGACGACAATAAATAAAGGAATAAGAAAAACCATTCCAATTAATGCGCCTATAATATCCATCGCTCTCTTGGCCATTAGATAAGCTCTTAAATTGCTATTATGTTCTAACGCTAGCGAAGAGTATATATTGGTTTCCAGAGCGATCTCTGTATTGTTCCTTTGTGGAGCCATACCAATTCCCCCTCTTACCGATCAATTATGAGTTTGTTAACCTTTTCACGTTCCAGTATCTCTTCTAAAGCCGTGAGTAATGGCAATCGAAGTTCTTTCCTCTGAAGCGCAAAATCCAAGGTGGTCTTAATATAACCCAGCTTCTCGCCAACATCATAACGAACTCCGTCAAAATCAAAAGCGTAAACGCCTTCTGATTCGTTTAATTTCTGAATCGCATCCGTTAGTTGGATCTCACCACCGGCTCCCGTCTCTTGTTTTTCCAGGAAACCAAATATTGCAGGTGTTAAAACATATCGTCCCATGATAGCGAGATTGGAAGGTGCAGAACCTAGCGGTGGTTTTTCAACAAAATTACGGACTTGAACGAGCTTCGTATCTGCCGGCTCTACTGGATCCACAATGCCGTATCTTTCTGTCTGATCAATGGCAACGGCTTGAACACCGATAACCGATCTCCCCACTTGCTCATATTGGTTCATCAGCTGCTTGGTGCAAGGAATTTCCGCCTGTACGATATCGTCTCCAAGGAGAACAGCAAATGGTTCATCGCCAATGAAATTTTTAGCACACCATACCGCATGCCCCAGCCCTTTGGCTTCTTTTTGCCGAATATAATGTATATTGATTTGCGAGGATTTTTGGACTTCTTTGAGGATATCGTGTTTGCCCTTCTCATAGAGATTTTGTTCCAGTTCGAAAGCAATATCGAAATGGTCTTCAATTGCACGCTTGCCTTTTCCCGTTACGATGATAATGTCTTCTATACCGGATTGGATGGCTTCTTCCACTATGTACTGAATTGTAGGTTTATCAACGATAGGCAACATTTCTTTCGGCATAGCTTTCGTTGCTGGAAGAAATCGCGTTCCAAGTCCGGCGGCAGGAATGATGGCTTTTCTTACCTTTCTCATCTCAATCACCTATCCTTTGATTTTTTATTATTTTTTATTTCCTCTTTTCCCATACTTATCTAGTTGTCAAAAATGCAAGCTATGTCTTCTTATGCCTGTTAGAACGTAAGAAAGCATAGCTTGGACTTTTGCTATCCAAGTTTAGGCATCGAACCCATCCTCACGTCACACCCTTGACGATTTACGTCTAAGGTCTACTAACCCACAGCATGACCGAGTGCCTCCAGTGATATAGGTGCAGGAGACATTACCTGTAGATTCGTCCAGTCAGCGCTCTACGTGCTATTTCTGCTTCACCCTTTTTATTTCACTTACCGCTCGCCATAATAATAATAATAACCCTCTGCGCTGTTGCGTTTAATGTTATTTAAAACGATGCCGATCAATCTCGCTTTAACTTTCTCCAAGCTCGCTTTGGCTTTCAGGGCGGCTTCCTTCTTGACCTTTCCGGAATCGATAACCATTATTACACCATCGCACTGAGCGGCGACAATTTGCGCATCGGTGACTGCCAGGACAGGAGGCGTATCGATAATAATAATGTCAAACCGTTGCTTCAACTCCTCCAGCAGTGCTGTCATACGTTTCGATGCAAGCATCTCAGAAGGATTTGGAGGTATCGGTCCGGAAGGAATGACACTCAAGTTATCTACAGATGTCTGTAGCAGCACATGATCCAGGTCATTCTGATGACTCAACAAGGAAGTCAATCCGAACCGATTCGAAAGCTTGAAAATATGATGTTGGGTCGGTTTCCTTAAGTCCGCATCAATGAGGAGCACTCTCTTGTTCGACTGCGCATAAGTAACAGCCAGATTTGCTGATGTCGTACTTTTCCCTTCACTCATCTTGGTGGAGGTAACCATTATCGTTTGTATCTTCTCATCAACATTTGAAAATTCGATATTGGTCCGAAGAATTTTGTAGGCTTCAGAGATCGGCGACTTTGGGTTGCTATCAGTAATCAACTGATCATTAAGTGTCGAGCGTGACATTCTTCTCACCTCTTATTGGTTTGGTGACCGTTTGTTTATTCTTTAATGAAACCTTGTCGGCTTTTCTCATACGCGGTACAAGCGACAATGTCGGCAAGCCTAGAATTTGTTCAACATCCGTTTCTGATTTCACTGTATCATCCAAATAATGGATCAAGAACACCGAGCTGAGTCCAACCATGAGAGACAGAATAATGCTGATTACGATATTCAAGCTCGGCTTAGGGGACACAGGAGCAGGTTTGTCATTCGGATTGGCCATGTTCAGGATGTTGACATTATCAACCTTCATTAGCGTCGGAATTTCTTTCTGGAAGACCTGAGCAACCGCATTTACGATGCTCGTCGCCTTTCTGTAGGACAGATCCGTAGCAGTAACCGACATAACCTGTGTGTCATTAACGGAGGTAACACTGACTTTTCTGATAAGATCATCCTCCGTCAGCTTCAGGTCGGGAAATTGCGCCACGACTTTGCTCATAATACGGGGGGTTTTGATGATTTCTTTGTAGGTCTTAACTAATTGAATGTTGGAGTTGATTGTATTGATATCTATTCTGTTTAGGGTGGCTGTATCCATATTCTGATTTACGATTAGCTTCGTGGACGCTTCATACTTCTTATCCAAAAAGTAATAAGAATAAATGCCGGTTACCGTTCCACTAATGATAACAAACACTAAGATCATCCATATATTCTTCCTGACAATTGACCAAAACTGTTTAAGTTCCAAGTTGTCTCCTCCATTTGTATCAATTTACCAAAATAGCGTTATTCTCTTTGATCTATCCTCATAGGCAATTTCTTTGTTCTAGATGACTCGAATCGCATTATTACGATACAAGTCGATATATTCATCGCCAAAGTGTCCAACCTAGATACGATAATTTACTGGGGTAATAATTAAGAACACTGGAAGCAACGAAATGGATCATATGCTTCCGACATAAATCATGGGCC
This sequence comes from Paenibacillus solisilvae, assembly GCF_042656405.1. Lineage (NCBI taxonomy): Bacteria > Bacillati > Bacillota > Bacilli > Caryophanales > Paenibacillaceae > Paenibacillus > Paenibacillus solisilvae. Next base: position 44,234 of record NZ_JBHSOW010000042.1, read on the forward strand.
TTGGATTTGCCACCGTCATGATATACGTCATCAATTAACGATGACATTTTGCCCCCTCTTTTTTGCTGTTTTAAATGGTACTGGCACCCACTTCGCTTCTTCTTTTGTTATTTTAGCGATTACCGCTAGGTTTCACCGGAGAAAGCCCTTTGATTTCGTTAGCAAAATTTAAGACCTGCACATTGTCCACTTTCAACCTTATCCATGATCCTCGGACTTCTCACTATTTCCTATGTACGCATCAAACTCATTACTTTAGAAAAACTGTGTCTACTTTCTTGACAGAACATCACTTTCGCAGTTTCAGCTTACACCAGCCATGAGTAACAGAATACATTATAACAAACAACGCCCCTGCTGTATGATACGATTCGTATCTCGCATTTACTTCATATGAACGAGCGGAAGCCTGAGACCACTCGGCTACATTTTTAATAAAGTACATTTTATAAAAAGGAGATGATCGTATGTTTCACAGATATGGGGATGGATGTTTCCGTCTAATTGCTCCAGCAGTTTATCTAACGTTCCAAATCGACATCTCTAAGGTTTCGGAAAGATGGTAAGCTAAGGTTTCTCTCGTAGCACCGTCCTTCACACAGGAAAGGTAGGGGTAATATCCGCCTGTTTAACCGATACATAGGGTGCCGGGTTATTTATCATCCTTGAATCAGCTTGCCAAAAGTTGCCTCCATCGGGGTTTTTTATCATGGAATGAAGTTGTACATTACGGTATATGCTTTTTGAGGGTTTTCACAGAAACGTCTACCAGTAATGGAAGTCCGGATTCAGGTTGGCTTCCAACGAGTGAATGAGATTTCTAAGCAAAAAGTCATGGTAAGCTCGCTGCCGTAACCAAAATTGCCATCTCCAACTCCGTTCATAGTAAAAATGATTCATTTGAAACCTATGTAACTTTTAAGTTAGGATATATTACCTATACTAACGAATAACCCCATTAATGTCAACTTATATAACATGTAAAATATAAACATTTAGGGTTAATTTAAGAATTTAATATTTTGTAAAGTTATCATTTACATATAACTCTCCTGGTTGGAAATATTCTTCCACCACATTCAAGGTGCAATGTTCTTCCTTTGTCATGACAACTGAGAAGTCCAGTACGTTCTCAAGTAATATATACTTGAGTCTGAGAATAGATGCCAACCGGATGATTTCAAAAAATGTACCTCTAGTGCTGTCTCTGAATCCTTGACACTTTTCAGCAATTGAGAAACTTTGACACGGAAATCCTCCTGCGATAAGGTCAAATTGGTCCTCGCTCATTTCTAAGTAGTCGAATATCGTCATCTGCAGTAACGTCATAACCTTCCCACATGCTTCGCATTTCGTATTACACTCCACATATCCCACACACTACATACCGGCTTGCATGAGTCCATATCTCATTCCGCCAATACCCAGCGATTAATTCGTTGTATTTCATCTCTATCCCCTATCCCCTCCATCAGGCATAAAAACATAGGTGATGATGGCTATTACCGATATCGCTGCGAGTAAGGCGAGTTGTGCGGCTCTTTTCATGGTTTATTTCTCCCTTTAAATGATTTATTACTGCTTGGGGGTTATTCGGTCCGTCTCGGTGGCCTTCAGCTAACCTAATTTTGCGGGTAAATTTCTGCATCATCGAACGATTCAACATTTTCTAAAATGACCTCTATAACGTCCGTTTCTTAAAGTCGATTGTACTTCTACAGGATCGGCATAGTTTCTAAGATCTGCCTAATAGTTTTTTTCATTCATACTTTATTTCTCCCTCTGATTTAAGCGTTCATTCGCTATTTACTATTCATTATTTAAAAGACACTCAATGAGTATGGGGTTGAATATGAATAGAAGCAAAAAGAATGTGACTATCCATACCGCAATCTTCGACATACTTTCCATATTGTATTGACTATAATAGCTAACTAGGTCAGATTAAAAATAGAAAGTCAGAATGAATAGGAAAAGTAATATGTTGAGACTACGTTGCACGGATTATTATTACTGGAACAGACGGGATAGATGAATTGAAACGATGACTTAACTCTCCATAAAGGGTTATTGACTTCGTGGCTGTTCATATTATCTTAGACAATTTGACGAAAATTAGGAGGAATGCTTCGTTTTTTTGATTATTTGAAAAAACAAGAAATTAGGAGTGGGAGAATAATGAAAACAAACGATCAAATGAGAAAAGATGAAAAAAGCAATGCACCAGTAGTATTGGATGTATTAACTATTCTGGAGCACCTTGGTATTGATCGTGCGAATTTACCACAGGACCTATACTTCCTCTTAATGAGAGATAGGCTAACTAAAAAAACATAGTCGGCGATTTGCCGTACTATGTTTTTTTAGTTAATATTCTCTCAGCACGTACAAATACAATAAATTGGCGAGCCTCATCCGCGGACAGTTTACGGCCATCTAAGGTAAGGTCGTATTTATTTAACAATTCCTCGTCTGCCAACTCTAGATGTTCGATAAAATCCCGAATGGGTTCATCATGCGTGGCCAGAGGAGCCACGTTGGTTCGTCCAACAAGGTAGTCGACAGAGACATTGAACATGTCCGCGAACTTCGAAAGTATCTCGGAATCAGGTTCTCTGCGATTTTTCTCGTAATGGGATAGGGCTGCACGCGAAATCCCAAGCAATGCTGCCGTCTGTTCTTGAGTCCACCCCCGATTCTCTCTCAATTTTGCAATGTGGCTACCAATGTTCATAATACTCCCCCTAAATACCCTTATCATCATATTAATACATATCAATTACAAATGCTTGGTGTGATACAAATTGTCGCATATATGGAAAAAACTATTAAATAGTGATATAAATTACTTGACCTGCTAAGCCATTATCGAATAGCCTGTATAAAATGTAAATTAAATTTGGGAATCCCGAAAAATTATCTATCTGGTTTTTTATTCGACATAAAATGACAGACATTTCAATTATATAGTGATAAATTTATATTTTGAAATTAATAAAGGGATGCTACCTCTTTGGAGAAGTAGCATCCCTTTTCTGTTACACTATCTTGTACATCCTGTTTATGTTTTTTAACTCTTGTATAACTGCATTGAAGTTAGCAAGTGCAATCGTACATACTTTATCTTTTCGTGTAACAACTTTTTCGAAGTACGCTTTATTGAACTTAGGATCCAGCAGTTCAATCTTAGCCAGATTCAGTGCGTTGTTTCGATCGACTGGAAATAACGTTGATAGTCCACTACCTTGAAGAGTACTCACCCAGAAACTAAATGGACCTGGAAGGAAGCCTTGACTATCAAGGGAATGAACCATGATTCCTTTAACAGACCTTACATATTCTATAAAAATTATTTCTGGAAGGAGCATTGTTTTCAATCCAATCCCCTTAGTGTCGGTTGCAACAGTAAGTTGTTGGCTAACAGTATCCATCAACGCTCACCTACAACAGTTCTTCAGGCGTATCGCCTTGATATACATACCAAGTGCTCGCGGTTGATACAACCACGACAGCAATTAGAGCCAAAAATGAAGCGAAACGATAAAGAGCTTTTTTTGTCATATCTTCCCCCTCCTTCCCCTCACTGGATTTCTAATTAAGGTGAGACACTGAACAAAAAATGTAGCTGCCAAAACTGGCGAATTAATATAAATATTTACTGCTACTAAAAGTGTAGACGAAATTTTTAATAAAGGGAAGTACTTCGGTTTAATTCTTGTTTGTTTTTCGATACCTGACGGAGAAAATGTCAAAGCAAGTATGATATTCACGATATTTACAACAAATATTGCATTTTTATTTATGTCTGCAAGCGATAACAATATTACTCCCGTTATGGATGTTAATACGCATGCAATACCTGATTTTAAATGAATTCCCCCGGACATTTGCCTTAAGACAGCGAAGCTAATCAAAACCAGAATAGTTGCAGGAAGAGTGCCAATAATGAGCGAGATAATTAGAGAAAATACTACGATGAATGCTCCGTTTAATAAAGCAGCCAAAGCAAACTTTAGGACATTAACTGATGCTGGGTGGTCAGGAACTTTTATTTTTATATTTGTCGCTAGTTTATTGGCAAGTGCTTCAATCATTTACTCACTTCTTTCTTGATTAGAATGACCAAGAAAAAAACCATAGCTACTGATACTAGAACGAGATCTAAAAGCACTTCATGTTTAATCAGCATAATTCCAAACAAGCATGTTGCAAGTATGATGGCAATCCCTACGATAATTGGTTCACCTTTAAGTCTCTTCTTAAAATTTGTTGCAAGTCCTATCCCTCTTGAAAATAGGAATTTACAGATGAGGAAGGCTATTACCGAAACAATTATCTGAAACATATATCCTTTGACTGGATCACTATGTAACTCCTGCACGGATAAGAACCCAAAAGACAACTCAGATATTCCCGCCTGTAACAAAATATAAAGAAAATAACCTACGAATGAACCGATCAGCGACCAATGAAATGGTACCTCAAGAAAGATGGTTAATAAAAGAGCTAGTATTAGGGCATTTAAGAATGGGACAAGGTCAGATAAGTTAGACAATTCTTCTCGTAGAAAGAAACTCTGCAGACTCATAACTCCCGCAACAAGTAGTGCCGGCCATAAACAGTCTCGAAGTCTGAAGCGATAAATCGTTAAGACAACAATTATTAATGCTAAACAATCAAACATCGAAAAGATCATAAACGGAATAAATTCCAAGACGACACCCACCTCAATCTAATAGTTGCTATGTCTTTGAATTCCCATACTCTGAAATCTGCTTTGCGGTCCATATCGGGCCACTTGCCAATCTTTGACTCGGTTCAGGGAATGCTCCTTCTGGCCATCCCTTCTCCTCAGCTCGCTTCATGTAAGTACCGACTTTGCGCTTATCCCAACCTAATATTTCTGCCGCCTCCGCTAGACCAGCGAGAGGCGGTATTACTCCCCCAGCTTCTCCCCGCGCACTGTAAGAACACCACCTGTTCATGATTTATCGTCTTTGCTGCGCTCTCGTTTGTATGACATTATCATGCGTATTTGGTATGACAAAGTCAACAGTATTCCAAAAAAACTTCGAGGGGGTCTCCTGGCGGCATTCACATTCATTCTCGTCTTCATTGGCGGGTTTATCACCAAACCTGACTGCGACTTCTGCGCCGATCTGTGAATATTTATTTAACGGAAGTTTGTCATTTGTTGTCGAATATAATACAATGAAGCGGATAAACTAAAAATGGACGCTGTTATTTTAAATCTATCAATGTTCCAAGGAAATACTTCTTGGAAATCCATTTTCATAAGCTAGGAGAGAGTATTGATTGTGTAACACAAATATCAAGCCGTTGGAAGTCAGTATAATCCGTACCATCGAATCCTTTTCCCGAACTCATGGCTTTCCACCTTCAATCCAGGACCTTCTTCATGAGACAGGAGCCGATTCCATCCTACTTATCTATCGTAATTTGATTAAACTGAAGCAAAGAGGATTTGTTGAGTGGGATCCTAACTTTCCCGAGTTATTAAAAGTCCGAAAATTAAGGGTTCGTGAAAAAAGGGCGCTCGATATCCTTCGATCCTTTCATGCAACACATCAACGGATGCCCATAATAGAAGAGATTCTGAATATGAATCATTTCCGAATGCCCATTGACACCATCTTAGAGGATTTAGCGCGCAAGGCGTATATTCGATGGGATCCCCCTTTTTCGGAAACCATTGTTTTGCTAGAGTAACGAAAGTGATAAAGGTGCCCAAGTCGGCTACACATATGATCAATTTAAACCCCGTAAATTAAAAAGAAAGTGTGATTTGCTATGAAAGCCTATATAACAGCAAATAAAGGGTTTGTCAGCGCAGAAATGGACGTTGAACAAGCGGTTATTTATGCGAGACAGTTAAGGAACCTCGGAAATGTGGATGTACGCGTAGTGCATGTCAATGCGTTAAAAACCGGAAACTTAAAAAAAACGATAGGTATCGAAACACATCACATTAGTCCTAATATCTGGAACATAAATCGCCGTTTTGAAAGTTATTAAATGGGGCAGTGAGTTTACTCATATTAAACATTTTTAAACAATAGGCACTCTATTTCCACATCCCTACAATGATAGGAGGGTGAATTAATGTCAAATAGTTTTCTTTTGCTCTTTGCTCCTTTTTTCTAAAAGATCGTTGCCGACTCATGATACCGGTCACTCCTCTCAGGCGAAATCTAGCCCTCTAATTACAGCAGTCGCTTCCTGTTGTGATCTTTATCGACATTAAATTTGTTTACACCCACGGCAAACAGTTCAGCCCTCATCTTCTTATATTTGAAACTTTTCTTAACAATTCAGATTTCTTATTTTGACCCTCTCCCGACTAGATAGATACATAGAAAACCTCTATATAAAAGTGGACTTACTTTTGAACAGCGAAGAAGTTTTGATAAGGCATTTATGAAGCAATTTGTACTGCGATTCTTGGCAGGTGAATCAACAATCGGAGATATAGCCAAGGAACTGAATGTTCAATAATCCATCGTCAGAGACTGGGTGGTAAGAACTAGGCTAAAGAGAACTTTTTCAAAAAAGGTCTTTGTTTCAATTTGTGTGTTCAGTTTATATTTTCAGTTTTACGTTTCAGTTTGATTATTCATCTTTACTGTTCAGATATATCATAAATGCATCGACGGTTAAATACGAAAATCTAAAACCTTTCCGCACCTGGAACCGGAGAAGGTGTGCAAAGGTCTTGCGTCCGTTGAAATCCGCTATTGCACCCTGTTGTCCTCCTTCTCGTTTGTAGTTACACCAGGAGTGCCCTCGACCTCGCCTCTACAAAGGTATCTCCATGTCACCGTACTTATCCTTCAGCCGATCTGTTGCTGCTCCAAGCGCTCCTAGTCGCTCCCAGTTATCTTCCGGTTTTGATGTTTTCTAAGGAAGGAGCTGATAGATGGATGTCAGACTTAAGGCCGCAAATTATGTTGTTCATAACTGAATTCTTGAAGAACAGCAATAATACGACTCATGCAACAATCACAGCTGGAAATAGTGAGAAAACAGCGTCTAGTCAAGGTATTAGGTTGTTAAGTCTATTTAGAGGAGGAATTCCTCTTGCCCCATTGTATTTCCAGATTGATCCTATGGAACTACTCTTATAATTTGTCTTATAATAGTTCCATCGATATAATGGGGGAATTTCATTTGAAGAAGATTATTCTTGCACTTGTCTTTGTCATGATGTCTAGTTCATTTTCAATAGCATCCGCAACAAGCAAAATAACGGTTAAAATCGATGGCACTTCTCAAACCTACGATCAACCGCCAGAAGTGATAAATAGCAGTGTCATGGTTCCACTCAGGGGAATCTTTGAGACATTAGATGCAACACTTCAACTAGAAGGAAAGAAAATCACAGCGGTCAAAGGTTATACTAAAGTTGTTCTGGTTATTGGTGCAGGCACAGCAACCATAAATGGTAAACAAATTAAGCTTCAGCAGAAATCACTCGTTATACATGGACGTACTCTTGTCCCTCTTCGCTTTGTTGCAGATGCTTTAGGAGCAGGGGTAAGATGGGAACAGACGACAAAAACAGTATTTATCACTACCGGTAAAGTAATAACAACCGTTAAAACGATCACATTAAATTTTCCTGCTGATCGCTATCCATTAACAGCGGCACACATTGCAGCGGCCATCAAGAAAGGCGAATCTGCTGTATGTACCATTGACCGAGAGGGTGCAGATAATAATCGCGATGAGTCGCTTAAGGGTGTAGCTATAAAGGATGGTTATGATCGGGATGAATGGCCGATGGCTATGTGCGCGGAAGGTGGAGAAGGTGCTGATATTGCTTATGTCGTACCGTCTGACAATCGTGGGGCTGGATCATGGGTTGGAAATCAATTGGAAAATTATCCGAATGGAACAAAAGTGTTATTTATAATATCTGGAACTGATAATGTACAGTCAGAAGATACTAACACAGATGTTGCATACAGTAGTTGTGCAGATGTAATAGCCGCTGGAAAGGCTCCACTCCATACAGGCGATCCTGGGTATAGTTTTAAACTTGATCGGGATAAAGATGGCGTGGCTTGCGAAGCGTCATAATAAACGAATTGTTAGTTAAGAGAGCCTCCAGAGCCGCATTAGAAATAATCAGCGGCTCTTTTTGTTTTTCTATTTACTCAATCTTACTGTCGTCGTCTTACTGTCCCACTCAACTTAATTCGGCCCGAAGCCAGCAGGTAGGTATAAAGAACTTGCAATTGGGTATCATTTCTGTAAAGAGGATGGTCGTATAAGAACAACATCAGAATCCTAGAACTCGCAAGCACCGTTTCCTCTTTGAAGATAAAAAATCCCCGCCATCCAAACGGAGCCGATAGGGATTCTCGTTAAGTGATTGATACGTCGGCTGCCATGCGCATCCTTTTAGGAGGTTGCAACTCTCAATTCGTATATATAGCGCCACCTGCCAGCGGCATTTGTATCTTCTTCAATCTGATTACCATACCTGTACATATGTACAGGTAAACAGGCTCCTGAGATAACTTAACTTAAACGGGCTGATTAGTTTGTAGATCAAAACCGACTCTATAACCTTGTGAGAGCCGGTTGAACGTCATTAGTTATCTAATTTTCACTACGTAATAAATTGCACAAAACAGGACTTCTAAGCAATCCATTATGGGTCCAGTTTCTTATCTTCACTTTTGCATTTCAGCAACGGTTTTAGATAAACGAAGTCCTCGTCTTCCCCGCTGATTGATTGAGTAGCTCGATAAAACATCATCTTATCTCTGGGTGCCACACCGAACTCTATAAGTCCTGCAGACCGAATTCTTCCTGTACTGGAGTCTTTAGTCGCAGCTAACCACCCGAATTCCTTCTTCCGATATCCACTAATTATTACATCAGTATAAGTCCAATTAAAAACTTTAAGCCATGCTTTAGACCGCTGGCCTACGTATATGCTATCTTACAGGTCCAATCTTTGAATACGGACGTATATTCGGGAAAACGGATGTCCACTCCGAGCTATTGATGACATGGGCGGCGCCAAGCCGAAGCAGCTCCTCCGTGTAGTCATTGCTCCTCGTAATTGCGATCAAATGGAATCCTAGAATGGTCGCCAACTGCGCGTATAAACGACCTATTGAAGAACCGGCGGCATTAACAAGAACAATATCCCCAGGACTTAGTTTCAATACCTCCGAACAGGTTACCCATGCCGTAATGGGATTGATGTATAATTGTGCAGCTGCATAATCATCCATTGCCTCCGGAATCGGTACTGCCCATTGTGCAGGCGCTGACGCAAACTCCTGCCAGGTCCCTTCTCCCCGCAAAGGCAGAACCCGCCTGCCAATAAGCTCTCTTGAGACCGATGGCCCCACATCTTCAACAACACCAACCCCTTCATAGCCTGGAATTGCCGGTAGGGAAATTCGATGTGCATAAGCACAGCTTATCGGAATCAGGTCTGATGGATTCACAGGTCGTACCCGCATACGGACTAGAACCTCGCCAGGCTTCGGCCGCTGCGTTTCTTTATAATTAACTTCCAATACGTTCTCAGGATTTCCAAACGACTGAAACTGCACCATTGCAGCTTTCAATACATTCGCCTCCTTTCCTTGAAGCAGCTTCGTCCACTACCCGCATTTTAGTCTATTTTACCGCATTACAGCCGATTTTTCGCCGAATTCGCATACAAGCCTTGGAGATTTCGGAAAGAAAAGACGGACTGGACTTGCGACTTCATCCACTGGGCAGAGCAAAGGCCGGGGGCCCTCGCAGAAGAGAGTGTACCCGGCCTTTATGAGGGGAATTTATAAAGAGGGGTTAAGGAGCATGAACGGCTCCAAGTACCTCGCGCAAAAACTTGCCTGTCAACGAACCTTCCGTCCTCGCCACTTCCTCAGGCGTTCCATAAGCAACGACGGTTCCGCCGTTATTCCCGCCTTCAGGTCCCATATCAATGATGTGGTCAGCCACCTTAATCATATCCAAATGATGTTCGATGACAAGGACGGAGTGACCCGCTTCAACCAGCTGGTGAAGACAGTCAATCAGCTTCTGAATATCGCGCAAATGCAGACCGGTCGTCGGCTCATCGAGAATGTATAGATTATGGGAGCCGCGCTTGATTTTACTCAGCTCTGTTGCAAGCTTGATTCGCTGAGCTTCCCCTCCTGACAGTGTTGTGGACGATTGGCCGATTCGCAAATACCCGAGACCAAGCTGGTTTAATACTTTGAGCTTATTGAGAATATAAGGCTGCTCGGCGAAAAACAAGACCGCGTCCTCGATGCTCATATCCAATATCTCGGCGATATTCTTCTCCTTAATTCGCACTTCCAGGATATCGTCATTGAATCTTGCTCCTTTACACACCGGGCAAACGGTATCAATGTCCGGCATGAACTGAAGCTGTGTTGTCACTATGCCCTCACCTTGGCAGTTCTCGCATCGTCCGCCATTCTTCTGATTGAAGCTGAAATCATTTTTGCTCAACTGCTTGCCTGCAGCCGCTGCCGCCTCCGCATAGATTTCACGGATTTTATCAAAAAATCCAACGTATGTCGCCGGATTGGAACGCGAGCTCCTTCCAATAGGCGACTGATCAATGTTAATGATACCCGTTAAGTGTTCATGACCGAGCAGTGCATCATGCTCGCCGGGGATAATCCGCGCATCATGGAACAAGGCGTACAGCCGCTTGCACATGACCTCATTAATCAGCGTGCTCTTTCCGGATCCGGATACACCTGTTATACAGACCATGACGCCCAGCGGTATATCAACGTTCACATTGCGCAGATTGTTGGCCCTCGCTCCCCTGATGGATAGAGCCCTGCCAGACGACTGCCTTCGCCTTGTTGGCACCTCAATTCGGCGTGCACCTGACAGAAAGGATCCGGTAATCGATTCCGGGTGCATACGGAGTTGCTCCGCTGTTCCCTCGGCAATAACCGTACCTCCATGTATGCCAGGCCCTGGGCCAATTTCAATAATATAATCGGCACTGCAGATCGTTTCGATATCATGTTCAACGACGATGATTGTATTGCCAATATCACGAAGCTTCTTAAGGGTATCAATAATACGCACACTGTCTCTTGCATGAAGACCAATGCTGGGCTCATCCAGCACATAGAGCATGCCCATTAATCCCGAGCTAATTTGAGTAGATAGACGAATACGCTGCGCTTCACCGCCTGAGATGGTATCGGAGCGGCGGCCTAAGCTTAAATAATCAAGACCGATATCAAGCAGCAAGGAGATTCGAGACTGGATCTCAGCTGTAATTTGCCGTCCGACCTGCTGCTTCTCCGGTCTAAATGTAACCTGCTCCAGAAACTGATAAAGCTCTTGAAGGGGACGATTACATAGCTCATGAATGTCCGCTCCGCTTACACGTACGGAGAATCGCTGCAGCTTCAGCTTCTTCCCCTCGCAGTCCGGGCATGTATGCTCCACCATGACCCGTTTGAAAAACTCATCTCCACCGGGATTCTGGTTTTTACGTTTCAGGTACAGCTTGTACCACCAATTAATCGAATGAACGAAGCCCCCGAAGCTCATCATTTTACCGGCATGACGGTTTTGCGTTTTGGAAGCTTCGTTTGGGATGAGGGGGAATTTCTCCCCCTTAGAACCATAGAACAGGATTTCCTGAATGGATGCCGGCAATTCCTCAAACGGTGTATTCAGACTGAATCCGTAGTGGCTCGCCACGCTGCGGACCATGGTCCATTGCCAAGTGGTAGTGCTGCTCCCCAGCAGATTCGGATCAAATGCCCCCTTATTAATACTCTTCTCAGCATTCTTAATCAGAAATCTCGGTTCCGCCCGCATGAAGGTTCCAATACCGCCGCAAGTCCGGCAGGCACTCTCCGGGTCATTGAAGGAGAAGAAGTTTGGCTGCAGCTCTCCCATCGTCAGATGATGCTCCGGGCATGCAAAGCCTTGATAGAAAGGGGCTGCATCCAATGGTTCTCCATCCGGACCCTGTTGAATCTCAAATCTGATAAACCCTTCCCCCACCAGCTTCAAGCTATTCTCGATTGTCTTCGTCAGTATCTTAAAGATATCCGGCTGGACGATTATCTTATCGACGACAACCTCCATCCGATATTCCTCTTCCTCTTCAAGCTCAATGGCATCACTAAGGTTATGCCGGGCTCCGTCAATGATGACGGTGCGGAACCCCTTCGCACGAATGTCATCGAACGTCGTTTCATAGTTTTCGCCATAGATTTTGTATACCGGGGCAAGTACTTCGAGTTCAGTGCCGGCAGGCAGCTGCTGAATGTGATCAATCATTTGACCTACCGAACGAATGGGAACCGGATGATCACAGAATGGGCAGCTTGCTTCACCTACAGCCGCAAAGAGCAGACGCACGAAATCATAAATATCTGTCATGGTACCGACGGTTGAGCGCGGATTGACGATGCCCTTCTTCTGCTCGATTGCTATGACAGGAGACAAACCAAATACAAAATCGACATCCGGCTTTTTCAATTGATTCATCCTGCTTTTGGCGAACGTCGAGAGAGATTCTAGAAACCGCCGCTGGCCTTCACCGTAGATGACATCAAACGCCAGCGATGACTTGCCGGAGCCGCTAACACCGGTAATCACCGTCAGCTTATCCCGCGGAATATTCACATCAATGTTTCGCAGATTGTTTTGCCTGGCGCCGCGCACTTCAATAAACTGTTTCATCCGCTCATCCCCTCTCCATGATCCAATCATCCAAATTCTCGAATAGGTAAGCAGGTTCCTGGAGGCCGACCCGGCTCTTAGGGGTTGCTTTGGTCTCCGATTCCATCTTGGCCAGTAGCCCCCGCCCCGCAAGCCAATCACAAGCCGTTGTAAGGGAACCCGCATCTATATCCATCATCACATTGAATTTGATCAGCATATCGGTCACCGTTCGTATATCTGCCTCTTCCCTCAAATAAGCGAGAATAGGCTGAAATAACCGTTTCGCCCTCTCGTTCAGATAGTCGTTAATGAGCTCCAATACAGAGGTCACCTTTGCTTCACTAATCTGGCCGCCAACCATCCCGGTATATACAGCATGGAAGAATTCCGGGTTGTACTCGAGCGCTTGTTGAACAGATTCCCGCATGGGAACCTCGGCATTAAGAATGACTTCAATTTGCGATAAGGCATCAATCATCTTGATAATCCAAAAGGCGCTGTAAGCAGCATCATGCTTGATATACAGCCACTTCTCCGCTTTAGCCAGCACTGCGAGCGTAAGGCAGCCGAGGCGGACCAGCTGAAGCTGCCGGTCGCGATCACCGACATAGCGAATCTGCTCAAAATATTCTGTAATTGATGGATCCTTCGTGAACAGCAGCGTACTGCGAACAAGCATGGAATGACTGATGGAGGTTAGAACCGAACGTTCCATCCACCGTTTAAAATCATTGCGGGTCTGAATAGTCGCATTAATCGGAACATCATTTTCTACAAAAGTGGTGTATCCGCTCCTAATCTTCTGATCGTGGACAATCAGCTTCAGGTCTATGTCGGATTTCTCCCATACCTGATCGTAAGACAGGCTTCCAAGCAGTACGGCTGCAATGACCTGATCATCCCGCTCAATCTTCTCTATGAATAATTGAAGCGCTTCCCGAAACCGTTCTGTCGCTTGTTCTCTTGTATCCATACGCCCCATTCTAGTCCCCCCAGCGTTATATAACATGAATATAAGCTCTAGAAAAGTTCGCGGGAGCAGTCGTGATATCCTTTAATTCCCTTACTCAAAATTCATTTTGATCGAAATGAATTGACAGCGCGCATGCCGGTTTGTTATATTTTAATCGATAATGATTATCATTATCATTTAATTTTATCAAACAGAGATATCGGGAGGTCACCATGTTTAAGAAGAAACCCCGCTTTATCGTTATTGCTCTTATGATTATGCTAGCCGTCATCACGACGGGCTGCGGCTCGTCGGGCAGTGCCGACAGCAGCAATGCTGCCGCAGAGAATGAGAAGACACCGGCCGAACAGCCTGCTGCTGCAAATACGGAATCATCCACCCTGCAGCTGCGCACCTATAAGACGGATAAGGGCGACGTTGAAATCCCGGTCAAGCCGCAGCGCATCGTAACCGATTATTATGGCGGTGAACTGCTGTCGGTTGGCGCAAACGTGGTCGGGGTTGAACCGACTGCATTCGATAATCCGTTTATCAAGGATTTGCTCAAGGATGCGAAGGACGTGGGAACAGCCGTTGATCCTGAGAAGGCATTAGCGCTAAAGCCTGATTTGATTGTTGTCATGTATGATACGAACTATGATGCATTGTCCAAAATCGCACCGACCATTCTGATTCCTTACGGTACGGCTTCCAACATCTATGAGACAGTGAGAATGTTCGGCGATATTGCAGGCACGAAGGATAAGGCCGAGGAATTCCTTGTGAACTTCGATAAGAAAGCGCTCGAGGGGCGTGAGAAACTGAAGGGGATTGTCGATGGGGACGCGACCTTTGATCTAAATGAGCTTACCGATAAAGGCGAGCTGTGGATCTTCGGGGATAACGCCGGTCGGGGCGGGCAAGCGGTCTATAATGCTTTGAAGCTGAAGATGCCGGAGAAGCTTAAAACGACGAACCAGACGACCCAGATCTCTCTTGAGCTGTTGTCGGACTACTCCGCTGATTATATGTTCCTGACTACCTATGATCCTGAGAAGAAGGGCGACCGGCTTAAGCAGCTGAAAGACTCCCCCATCTGGAAAAACGTGAAAACCGTTAAAAACAACAAGGTCTTTTTTAATGACTTTGATACTTACTATCGTTATGATCCAATCGCCGTAACCGCACAAATCGATTTGTTTGTGGACATGCTGCTGAAGAGACACGAAGAGAATCAGAAGTAACCGCGTAAGGCCGGAAACCTCGCTCGTTGAGGCGTTTCCGGCCTTTGCTGTCTGCTCTGCATTCGCTTGGAACGGGAAAATTCAAAGAGCAACGGCATTAGAAGAGGAATAAACTCAAGATAAAACCAAAAACATGTAAGTTAAGTGTTATAACCTGTGATATGTGTGTTATTTTGTTGTTTTATATCAAAATGTCGCCCGGCCGACCATCCATTTCTTCGCCTCTCTTTAACTTGCCGAATATGAAAAGGAGTGGTCAACATCGCAATCGCCATCGGACTTGTAATTGGCTCGGGACTGGCCCATGCGGTATGGAATTTGTTCACTAAATCAAGCCGAAATAAGAATGTATTCCTCTGGCTCATTCACGCATGCAGCTGCATCGTCTTTCTTCCTTTCTTCATTCACGACATCAGCAGGGGAATCCCGCTGGTGGGCTATGGCTTCATGGCTGTCACGCTGGTCTGCCAGCTCTGCTACGCCTATTTCCTGCCGATTGCTTATCAGCGGGCGGATATGTCCCGCGCCTATCCCATTATGCGGGGAATTGCGGCTTTATTCGTACCGCTGCTTGGCGTTTGGATATTTGACGAGCACTTGTCGCCCGCCGGATGGGCCGGCGTTGCGGCCATTGTAGTCGGCCTGTTCGCGATCAGCGGCTTGGGCGGATCCGATTGGCGGGGATTTCTCCATGCCTTTGGCCCGCTGCTTGGAGTCGGTGCGTCGATAACAGCCTATACCCTGAACGACAAAATGCTGCTGAACTACATCTCGCCGCTTGCGCTGATTTTGATTTCCAACATGGGCTTTACTTTAATGCTCGGCTATACCGCGCTCAAATCCGGAGATATCCGCTCCGAGTGGTCCAGACAATGGGGCAGAATTCTGCTCGGATCCTTCCTTTCACCGGGCTCCTATCTGCTGTTCCTGTTAGCCGTCAAGCTGGCTCCGGTCTCGCACCTGGCGCCGATCCGCGAGATCAGCACGGTATTCGGGACTATACTGGGTGTGTGGCTGCTGAAGGAATCGAACGGCAAAAGGCGCATTTTGTATGCTGGTGTTATTGTCTTCGGTATCGTCACCATCGGGATATGGGGCTCATAATAATCGGCGATAACTTTTGCTTCACCGCGAAATGCTGTTCCGAATCCGGAAAGATGCCTGCAGTCTGCAGGATATTCTGTCCGAGCTGCATGACTGCGGAGTGAAAGTCGGTAAGATCGCGATTGAAAGTGCCGAGAATGAGTAATCTTCGGGAGATATTACGATACGCATGTCGATTAAACTCAAGACCGTCCGTCATTTCGAGTGAATCATCATGACCTTGTTATCCATTGACGGTATACTGAAGCTAGAAACCTCGGAGAATTACGGTTAATCAACCATCTGCAGAGCTGCTTACGGAGTATGTTCCGTATGCAGCTCTGCAGATGGTTGATTTCTTTGGAATAGCAAATCTCATGTACGACCGTTATAATATTAGCAAGAAGCGTACTATCGGAAGGAGAGCACCCGTTTGTCACTAGTTGGAGAGGAACGCAAGAGCATCATTCTGGATATGCTGAATCTGGAGGGGCAGGTCAAAACCATTGATCTCGTCAAAAAATTGAATGTCTCTTCCGAAACCATCCGCAGATACCTGGAAGAGCAGGAAGATGAAAACCGGCTTAAGCGGGTTTACGGAGGCGCAGTCAAAATCAATCTGGGCGGCGAAGAGCCCTCTTACCTCAAGCGCGAAGTGCTTTATTCCGAAGAAAAGCAAAGAATCGGCAAAGCTGCTGCATCCCTGGTCGAAGATAATGACGTGATCTTCATCGATGACGGCACAACGCCACTGCAGTTAATTCGGTTCCTGATGAATAAGAACAATCTCACTGTGCTCACTATGTCAATGCCGGCACTCCACCTGCTGATTGAATATAAGAACAAGGACTTGTTCTCCGGTGAGATTTATCTGATCGGCGGCAAGGTGAACGCCACTCACTCCCGGGTGACGGGTTCCATCGCGGAGAAGATGGCAGCCATGTTCCATGCGGACAAGGCCTTCATCTCCATCGACGGGATCGTGCTGAGTAATGGGATCACTTCCTTCGATGCGGAGCGCGGTCAGCTTGCCAGCCGCGTCATTGAGAACGCCAAACAGACGATCGTGATGACGGACAGCTCCAAGTTCGGATTGACTCAGCTCTACCGGATCGCGGATTGGCGGGATATCGATATTGTCATCAGTGAGGTGGAAGCGCCAAAGGACTGGCAAGAAACGCTCGAAGAGCGAGGCGTCGTCTGGATTGCGGCGAAGTAGGGCCCATCCGGGGTTTCATAACCATAATTAAGTGCCTATAAGGCCGGAAACTTCCCTGTTTCCGGTCTTTATTTATGAATACCCCTTTCCTTCAAGCAAGGGTATAAGGATGCTGTCATGTCATGTGACCGGCATCTTTTTTGCGCTGAAAAACAAAAAATAGCCGGTTTCATATTTGCCACTTGCACAGATTCATTATCCTATATATTATTAATAAATGTCCTATCGATAATGTAAACATTAATTTGATAACTGGAGGAACTAGTATGAACCCGTACCCTAATTCAACGATTCAACTGGAATACCGCAATCCTGTTGTTCTGCAGCGAGCAGATCCATGGGTGGTTAAGCATGATGACGGATACTACTATATGACAGCTTCCGTGCCCGAGTATGACCGGATTGAATTAAGAAGAGCGCTTACCATTCAAGGACTGTCGGAGGCAGAACCCGTATCTGCTGGAGAAAATACGCAGAGGGCCCGATGAGTGCGAATATTTGGGCGCCGGAAATTCACTATATCGACAATAAATGGTACATCTATTTCGCTGCAGCAAGAACAGCCGAGACGAATGAGGGCTTATTTGATCACCGCATGTTTGTTCTTGAGAACGCTTCCCCTAATCCTCTTGAAGGCATTTGGGAAGAGAAAGGGCAGCTTGTCGTGGATTGGGAGTCTTTCTCGCTTGACGCAACAACGTTCGAGCACCGGGGTGTCCGGTATCTCGTTTGGGCGCAAAAGGATCCCGCTATCTTCGGCAATTCCAACTTGTATATGGCTCCGTTGAAGAATCCCTGGACCATTGAAGGTCCTCAGGTCTGCCTGACTCAGCCGGAATATGAATGGGAGAAAATCGGTTTTCTTGTCAATGAGGGCGCAGCCGTCCTTAAACGTGGCGGGTGTGTATTCATCAGCTACTCGGCGAGCGCGACTAACCACCACTACTGCATGGGCCTGCTGTGGGCTGATGAGAACAGCGATTTGATGGATCCTGCTTCATGGCATAAATCGCCGGTACCGGTATTTGTCACCGATGAGGAAAACGGGCAATACGGGCCGGGCCATAACAGCTTCACCGTGGGGGAAGACGGACAAACGGATATTCTTATTTATCATGCCCGCAATTACAAAGAAATCGTAGGCGATCCGCTGTATGATCCGAACCGTCATATGCGCGCTCAAGCCATTAGCTGGGATGCAGACGGCATGCCGGTATTCGGCAGACCTCTGCCCGATTCATCAGCATCAAGTCAATAAGCGGATTCGACAGCTTATTGTTTATATTAATTCGGACACCAATATATTGACAATGTAAGCGTTATTATTTATTTTAAAAGAAATAAAAACATTAATAAAGAACATTGCTGTTAATTTTTTTATTATTTAGATTACAAAGGAGTTTCTGAGTTTCATTTATGTATGCGGATTCAATTCGCTTGGCAGAAGCTGCCGGAATCCAGGAAACTGAAGGACGAAAACGGCTCCGGCTCTTGGAAGCTTGACGGCGGTTATACGATTACGCTGGACTGGCCCGCTTCAGATAATCAGCCGGCGCAGTCGATCTCTGTACAAGTATTGGCCTCGTGGGATTGGGAGCTTGGCAGACAAACGCTCGTTTTCACCGGTGGAAATGCCGACGGCGAGTCCGTATGGGGCAAGAAACTTGCAAACTCCTAGAAGAGAACATGCCATAGAGAAGCCCGTGCGTTCCGAGAGGATCACACGGGCTTCTGCGGTTCTGTGGTTATTCGGATATCTCTTCCCCATTCAGTTTCTCGTAATAGAGCTTAAACACGATATCCTGATTATAATTGCCGAAGCCTGAACCAAACAGCGTGAACCCGCCCACGTTCGCAGCATCCTTAAGAACGGCGATGCGGAACATCCACTGCTTCTGCGTGATTTGCAAATCGTTAAGCGTAACGTTGGAAAGCCGGATGCCATCCATGAACGTGCCCTCGCTGTTGATCTTGATCACTTTGAGCAGCCCGTATTGATTAATCTCGCCCCACCACCAGTCCGGGGTGTACTTTCCGCGCTGGCCGCCTCCGAAGTCGCCGGGGCTCGTCCAGGAGCCGAGCGTGGTCTCATTCAGGGAGAAGGTAATATCCGAAGGCCAATTATCATTGGCAAAAGGCGCCTCTGACGAAATCTCCATAGAAATTTCAAGCTCCAGCGGATTCTCGTTCTTCATCAAGTAATTGGGCAGCTTATATTCGATGAATCCCTGCCCGAACCATAAGATCTTGGCGTTGACCCGCTCCGGCTCCAAGAAGCAGCGCGGTTCATCGAACATGCCAATGACCTTGACGGTCGTTGCAAGCCCGCATGTCGGCGTAATCTCGAAGTCCGTATAGTGCCCCGCAGATACTTCGGTAACGTGGCATTCCCGCGGTACGAAATCTATCTTCGGAGGGAAAGCGATTTCAATCCCGTTGGTTACCAGCGTGCAGATCTTCTTCGACCCGCCTCTGCCCGGCTGCATAGACGTTTTAATGATGCTCGCCCGCTCTAGCTTCTTGACATGCATCGTCATGATAGCGCTGCTCAGCTTCATCGCTTCGGCCAATTCTTTGACATTCATCGGTTTCTTGGACAGCAGTCTGATCATCTCGATCCTGACATTGCTTGCCAAAGCTTCATAGACCGGCAGAGAATGCTGGGAAATATCGATTTTCATGCCATACCAGCCCCTGATTTATATTATTATAAATAATATACACGAATATTAATTATACGACAACCTTGCCCGGCCCAAGTGAGCCGCTGCAGACATCTGAACGGCTCATGCGGTATCGCTGTCGCTGACATGCCGCCGGCTAAGGAGCCTGCTACAGTTCTACTTCATCTACAGCATCTATTTCTATGCCTCGCTTGTCCCGAACCTTTTGGCATTTCTGGCACGGGCACGTTCCGCTTCGACCTCGCGATTGCGGGAATCCGCATGAGTCACCAGTGAATCCAACAATTGCTTAGCCACCCCGGTTACCTCCCGGACAGCCTGATTAAACGCCAGCTCATTGGCTTTCGAGGGTTCGTTGAAGCCAGAGAGCTTCCTAACGAATTGCAGCGCAGCTGCCTGTATCTCTTCATCGGTAGCCGGAGGGTCGAAGTTGAATAAGGTCTTAATGTTTCGGCACATAGCAATCTCCTTTTATTAACGTTTCTCTCATTCTACTACACCCCTCTCTCCTCCCGCCAATGGAAAGAAGGGCAGCGGCGATCGGGCAGATCTGAATTCTTGTTTATGGCTTCGCCCCCTGCATATGAACTGCGCCTTCTCTCTAAATGATTGCGTACAGCTCATGCATCGGCCTAATCAAATTTTGTTTCATCGCGGCAGATGCGGCTTCCTTATCCCGTCTCTCCAAGGCGGCTATGATCAAGGCGTGCTCCTCCACGGAGGCTTTAGCCGCTGTTACCGGCTGCTTCAAGAACACATATTTGAACCTTCTGATGTGAATCTACAGCGAGGCGCTGAACGAAGCAATGTAGCTGTTATCGGATGCCTCAACGATGAGATTATGGAACTGTTCATCCAGCTCCATAGCCTGATAAGCCTGACCGCTTTCAATGGTTTGGTCAAACTGTGCGTTAAGCTCCTTCAATAATTCGATCTGCTGAGGCAAAATAAGCTCCGACGCATATTCGGCAGCAAGAGTATGGAGTGCCGCGAGAGCAGGATACATTTTCAAAATATCGTCTTTCTCGATGCCCGTCACTCTCGTTTCTTTGCCGGGATGCATGGAGACGAGCCCCTGAACCTCAAGCAGCTGAAAAGCCTCCCTGATCGGCGTTCTGCTGACGGCCAGAGATTCCGCAAGCTCCGCATCAAGCAGTTTCTCTCCAGGCAGAAGCGTGCCCTCTATAATCCATCTTTGGATTTGGGACAGCGCCCGTTCTTTGGCGGACATTCGGATCGGCGTAGAAAAGTTTTTTGGTACCGGCATGTTGATCATCCTTACGCGTAGTTTCGTTACACGCAATATATCGCATACGTATTTTGAACGCAAGAAAAAATCGATTATGTATGAGGTTCGCTTGCTGCATAAGAAATAACAACGGCTTCAAGAAACGTTTTCTTCCGCAATGGCTCTTATATCATCTTAATATCAGTGCTTGCGCGCGCTGTCTCATGCGGTCCCTCCCCCATCCCATATTTTTGTAAATTCTTACTTCATTAATTCGTTAGCTTACCCGGCCTTCCTGCAAAATAAATTCGGAAGCCTAAAAAGGGCTGGGATCTCCTCCAAGAAGGATTACCCAGCCCAGGCATGTGCCCTTATAACAAGCTTATTAACCTGTGAAAAATTCCAGCACATGCTTCGCGACCTGCCTGGGTGCATGCAGATCAGGTGCATTGTGGTTGAGCTCCGGCAGCATCAGCAGGGTAGAATCCGGTACGGCATCATGGACTGCAGCCGCTATATTCTGCATGTAGTCGGGGGTTTTGCGGCCAGCCATAATAAGCGTATGTGCCTTCACGCCTCGATAGTTCTCCGTCTTCGATTGGTGCATAACCTCCCGAATTTCCGGTATGACGGTATGCAGGAGTTTTTTCGTCAGCTGCCACTCCGCACCTCGGGCCGACGTCAGGCGGAATAAGATTTTCAGTGCCGCTTTTGGAATGTTGGCGATGCTCCGATCCATACCCAGTCCCTTGACGAACAGCGTGAACGCCTCAAGCTCATCTTTTCTTTCCAATGCCCGTTCGAAACCTGCAGCCCACTCCATGGGAAGCGGCCATCCTGCCGGTTCATAAACGGCAAGCTTCTTCAGCGTACAGTTACGCGCAGCCTCAAGTCCGACAAACCCGCCGTAACTATGGCCAAGCAGCAGCGAAGAGCCCGTCTCCCGGAGCAGCGCCGTTACATCCTCACATTCCTTCGCCACACTGTAATTCTTGCCCTGCGCGCCGCTTGCAGCACGTCCCCGCCGATTCATCACATGCACGGTGAAGGCTGCCGCCAGTTTTTCAGCCAGCGGCCTATAATGCTCTGCCGCTCGGCATGTACCATGTACAAGAACGAGCCCTGGCCCCGATCCTATTGTCTCATAGCTAATGGATGTTCCATCTAGAGATGAGGCTGTACGGCTTATCATAGATTGCATAACCGCCATATTCATTCTCCTCTATGCAGTTCGTTACAGAAAGAATACGCGACGATTATGAACCCACTATGAACAAGAATAGATATAGCTGCCGCGCTGCGCCTTCTATTTCGTCCTGCTCTCCGCCATCTCCCCGGCCTTCATCCGCTTACCTAACAGCAGCAGCAGGACCAGAAACAACGCAGGCAGCAGGAGACTGAAGGTCAGGTCAAACCAGGGATAATACTAGATCAGAATATCATTGTACACGGTAATATTAGGCGTACAGGCAACCGTGCCAACGAGCAGAATCATCCCGAGCGGAATCGTCAGCATCTGGCTCTCCTTTAACCGGAGCAGCTGTGTGATTCCGGTCGTAAGCGCGAAGAACAGGAGCAGCGTCTTATAGAAAACGGTAATAATCCACAGGAAGGCCAGGATCGCCTCCACCCGCTCCACAAAATGGCCGATCGTAAGTTTCTGGGCGTGCACGACCAAGCGCCTCCACAAATGCCGGAAACGGCACACCCTCCCGCTGCGCAGCCAGACTGATCAGCAGAGACACCGGGAGCATATCGCGGTGGAAGGTTGTGATCGCGATATACAGAGAGGGAAGCAATAGCGAGATGAAGACACTGACGAACCTCAGAATACGGAGCAGGCTTGCATAGATAGCCCGCTGATAATAGTCCTCTGTGGATTGGAAGAAGGAAACGAGCTGGGTCGGCACGATCAGCGCATTTGGCGAACCATCCACCAGAATCGCTACTTTCCCTTCCAGCAGCTGTGCGGCAACGTTATCAGGCAGCTCCGTATTGTACACCGTCGGAAAAAGCGAATACTTGCCGTCCTCCACCAATTCCTCGATATAGCCACTGTCCAGAACACTGTCAATATCGATGGCACCCAGCCGCGAGCGTGCTGTTTCGATAACGGATGGCTTCGCGACACCGTTTATGTACATCAGCGTAATATCGGTCTTCGTTACCCGGCCGATTGCAATCGTCTCCAGCCAAAGCCGGGGATCTTTAATTTTCCGCCTGATTAACGCCGTATTGGTACGCAGCGTCTCGGTGAAGCTTTCCTTTGGCCCCCGTACGGACGTCTGGTTCGTCGATTCAGTAACATCACGGCCTTTCCATTGGCGGGTATCTGCACAATAGGCGTGATCATGTCCATCCAGAAGAATAACAGCCTCGCCCGACAGCAGATTATAGTATAAAGACGCCATCTCCGTAACCGTATGGATGGATCCGATTCCGAAGAGAAGCTCCCTTGCCAGAGCTGCTGTATGCATACCGTCCTCCGGCTCTGTTTGAGAGGCGGCGTCCACCTTTCGGCTTAGCATGTCAATAATATAACTGTTAATAACGGTTGTATCTGACAGGCCGTCGATATATACAACCACCGCTTCAACCTTCCGCGACCACGTATAACTGCGTCACATGCTTTTGCCCAAATCGCCTATAATGCGCGCAATATTTTGTTCAATGTTGGAGTCAACAGGGATCTTGGCATAATCCGGCATTTGTCCGGCTTCATTTTGATGACGGGGATCGGTCGATGACTTTGGATGCATGAGATACGCTACCTTCTATATCAATCGTTTCTTCCTATTATGACCATGGGGGGATGGAGATAAACTGATGTGGGGTACTGCTGCCCGTTCAGCTGCCGCACCAAATACGCCGCCACTGTATTCAGTATTTAATATGCCGGAGGTCGAAGCCTGATTGATTGATTGATTGATTGATTGGTTCGAGCATAAAAAAATACAGAGCAGCAAAAGTCATTCCCTTCCATGCTCCTGCATTCGTACGTTCGTGAAGGGTGTCCTTACCCTCATGGGCAATCGAAGCAAAGCCCAAATTTACGGCTGCACGCAGCGCTTGAATCGGATCAGGCCCGGAGGCTGCTTCTGGAATTCGCGGATCAGGATTGGATTATTCGCCTCCCTTACATAACAAAAACCACTCCTCCGTTTATGAAGGAATGGTTTGCTGCGGGCTTGATTTAATACGAGCCTTTACGTTGTTGACCATAGCTGCGGGCTTGGTCGCGGCTTTTACCTTCATCTCCTTGACCCTCTTGCCCATAGTTACTTTGACCTTAATCGCCTTGTCCACCTTGGCCGTAATCTTTGGCTTTATCCTCTACTTTACCGTTGTCTTTCCTTAGCTTTTTCTTCTGCTTTTCCTTGATCGTGTTGGCCTTGCTGATCTTGTTGGCCCTGGCCTTGACCTTGGCTTTGTCCCTGTCCACCGCCTTGGCCTTGACCCTGTTCACTGCCTTGGCCTTGACCCTGACCTTGTTCACTGCCTTGGCCTTGTCCGCTGCCTTGACCTTGACCTTGTTCACTGCCTTGGCCTTGACCCTGGCCACCGCCTTGCCTCTGTTCGCCGACTAGGTCCTGACCATGGCCATTACCCTGTCGCTGTTCGCCTGCCAGGTCCTGACCATGGCCATTGCCCTGTCGCTGTTCGCCTGCCAGATCTTGACCGTGGCCATTGCCTTGGCGCTGCTCACCGGCTAGGTCCTGACCATGGACGCCGCCTTGGCCGCTGCCGAGAGCTCCATTCTTGCCTCGGCGGATGCCTTGACCGCGAACTTTACCCTTGCCCCTGCTCTTGTTTCGCATTTGCGCCCCGCTTTTCTTGCTTTCATACGCGTATACTATAGACTTCAATGTCCGTTTATCAACTACGCCTGTAGCCGGCAGCCCGTGTTTCTTCTGATAGTATTTGACACCGCGGACCGTCATCGCATTATAGTATCCATCAATAGGCCCGGCATAGCTGCCCAGAGATTTCAACATTCCTTGAATGACGTATACATCCGGTCCATGCGCGCCCTTACCGATCGCGGAGCTGACATCAGGCAAACCTACCATCAGTGCCAGTACTAACAAGGCTGATCCGAGAAACTTTGCCGCCAGCCTCAAGAGATTCACTTTTGACCAGCGAGAAATATGATCCTCCATTAAACAAAACACCTTCCTTCGGGAAACTAGTTGATTTTGCCACCGCCCTTACTATACCCAATAGTTGTTTTCCATTATGCTCAGCTTGGATCATCCATCAATACGCCAAAAATAAGCTGACTCAAAAGGGCTAAAAATCTTGACAATCACGTCCTAGTTTATCTCCCTTTATACAAAATGGCTGTACAGGTCATCAAAACCTGTACAGCCATTTTTCTTTTTTTCGTCTGACGCGCCGCTGCCTGAAGATAATCATGCGGAGCTGATTTGCACGGCGTCGTTGCCGCAAGATGCCTGTTACACTTTGGTCTATACTGGAATTCGTACAGTTAATAAGACTGCCATCCGATTGAGGCTGCCTCTATACTGCAATCCTGGACCTCTGTCAAGAAAGTGGACACCACATAAGGCACTTAACTTGCTCGTTTGTAATACATCGATTCGAATTGATTCGGTGTCAGATACCCCAAAGTACCATGAATACGTTTGCGGTTGTAAAATAACTCGATGTACTCAAACACCTCTT
>NZ_JBHSOW010000043.1:0-190382 GCF_042656405.1 Paenibacillus solisilvae
GCCGTATGCGGACCCGCATGTACGGTGGTGTGAGAGGACGGGGGCTAGCCGCCCCCTCCTACTCGATTGAGAACCACTTCATCATTTGGACTATTAGATCCTCTTCTCTGTATAAATAATAATTATTGACAATTGTATATGAACATATTTATTATGTTCATATAGTATAGAAATAATATAATATATATAGAGAAAGGTTGTTAGATCATGACTCAAAGTTCGTTCCGACCTCCTTCTGTTCCGCTTGTAACGGTAGATCCTTATTTTAGCGTCTGGTCATCCGCCGATCGTCTGACGGATGATTTCACCCGCCACTGGACGGGACAAAGGCAGGCAATGACGGGATTAATTCGAATCGATGGGAAGACATGGCGTTTTGCGGGGCGGGTAGAACCCCGTGCCGAGAGATACTATTCGGAGCCTCCGGCCATGGAGCAGACTCAATTGAAAGTTACTCCGCTTAGCACCGTTTACTCGTTTGAAGCTTCTGGCGTGGCGCTTGATGTTCGTTTCAGCACACCGCTTTTATTGGATGATTTAGATGTGTTGTCAAGGCCTGCTTCTTATATTTCGCTTGAGGCACGCTCGATTGACGGCAGATCACATGACGTGTCGATCTATTACGATGTCACGGGAGAATGGTGCGTGGATCATCCAGGGCAAGCCGTCGTAAGGGAACAGGGCGAAGCCGAAGGGTTAATCTGGCAGCGAATGAGCCATGAAGAACAAGCTTATCTAAACAGGACGGGTGACGATCTAAGGATCGACTGGGGGCATTTTTATTTATGTGCGGGAAAATCAGAGCAAGTTAAGACGTATGCCGGTTCGGCAAACCTGCGCAAATTGTTCGTGAGGAACGAGGGGATTGCGGGTGGAGTTGCCCCTGAGTCACCGCTTAAGGTCGGTGAAGACCAGCCGGTTATGGCGGTTGTTTTCGAGTTGAGCAATCTCGGCAAAGATGCAGTCGACAACCTCGTTGTGCTTGCTTATGACGATGTTTATGCCGTGGAGTATTTCGGCAGTCCATTGCAGGCTTATTGGAAACGAAACGGCAAGCTCACTTCGGAGATGCTTTCGGAGGCGTATTCAGAATATGAAACCCTTAAGGAGCGCTGCGAAGCATTCGACCGGCAGGTACTGGCTGATGCAAAGGAATCGGGAGGAGCCAAATACGCGGATATTCTCGCATTATCCTACCGACAGGCCATCGCTGCGCATAAATTAGTAACGGACACAGAAGGGGAGCTCCTGTTCTTATCCAAGGAATGCTACAGCAACGGCTGTATGGCAACCGTAGATGTGAGTTATCCTTCCATTCCCCTGTTCCTTCTCTATAATCCAGCGCTTGTGGAAGCGATGATCCGGCCGATCTTCAAATATGCCAAAAGTGATGCGTGGCCATTCGAATTCGCCCCTCACGATATTGGACAATATCCGGTCGGCAATGGGCAGGTGTACAGCGATAACGCAAGGGAAGGGCAAATGCCTGTCGAAGAGTGCGGAAATATGCTGATCATTGCTGCCGCTGCATGCCTTGCTGGAGGACAAGCGGAATTTGCTCTTTCAGAAATGGAACTTCTCAAGGAGTGGACTCATTATCTGATGGAATTTGGCCTTGATCCAGACAATCAACTATGCACCGATGATTTTGCAGGCCACTTGAAGAGGAATGCAAACTTGTCCGTGAAGGCCATTATGGGCGTGGCGAGCTATTCTATTCTGAAGTCGGTCATAGGTAATGAGGAGGAATCGCTTCATTATTTGAGCGTGGCAAAAGAAATGGCCAGTAAATGGAAAACGATGGCAGATGATGGGGATCATTCTAAGCTTGCGTTCGGTCAAGAGGGAACCTGGAGCTTGAAATACAATTTGATTTGGGATTTGATATTCGGCACTGGATTGTTCGGGGAAGAGGTATTAAGCAGGGAGGTTGCCTGGTATTTGGAACGCCAAAATGAATATGGTACTCCGCTGGATAGCCGGGCCACCTATACGAAAGCCGATTGGCTCATCTGGTCGGCTGCATTGGCAGAAGAACGTAACGATTTCATAAAGCTGGTGGAACCGTTATGGAAGATGCTGAACGACACACCTGATCGCGTACCTTTCTCCGATTGGACAGACACGATTACTGCCCGTCAGCTCAATTTCCAGCATCGCAGCGTAGTCGGCGGTTTTTACATTAAGCTGCTGAAGGACAAGGGAATAAAGCGAGTTTAAAGTTTGACTTCTTATTGCCTCCAGCGGTCTAAAGACCGCAGGGGGCATTTGTTGTCTCGGCTTGATTATGGACTAGACTATCTCATTATGACTTCGGAATCCTCGCTATGATTTCAGTCCCAACATTTTGTTCGCTGATCACATGCAGCTTCCCTCCGAATGATCTGATAATTTGGAAGCTTACCATCATGCCTAAGCCTGTCCCGCTTTCTTTCAAGGAATAATAGGGAGAGCCGAGCTGCTCCACTTCCTGCTTTGACATCCCATTTCCCTGATCTTTGACGCGGATTTCCACCTTTGAATCGTCTACAGAACTGCATGTAACCCACATCATTCCGCCGCTCGGCATGGATTCAATCGCATTCTTCATAATATTGATCAAGAACTGTTCCATTTTTTGGGCATTCCCATAGATCGAACAGCCGCCGTCAATGCTGGTTTGGATGATGACATTTTTGCTAAGGGCATAGTTTTGAATTAGATTCACAGCTCGTCCTAGTTGATTTCCCACATCGATGTCTTCACTACAATCCAAAGTTGGTTTTCCCATATTCAAAAAATCGTGAATGATATGATTAGCATGATCCAATTCTTCAATGGAAAGCTTAATATACCGCTTCTCCTTATCCGGCAAGTCGGTCTTATTAAGCAATTGAAGAAAGCCTCGGGTTACCTGCAGCGGATTACGGATTTCATGGGCAAACACGCCGGTTAAGTTACCAATGATGCGTAACCTTTCTGCATTTTGAAGTTCTGTACGCATCGTATGTATCTCTGCCATATTCTCATTTAATGCGGTTATCAACCAGGTAAGACCAGCGGCGCATCCGAAGTGGATGATTTGGATTGTTATGCTCTGGGTTGTGACCCCCCTTAGTATGCCGGCCAAAGATGCACCAACGATGCAGTAATACGATGATAGGATGACGGCTAATTTCATTCGCTTGGATTTTGATGCAGCTGCGAATGTTTTCTGGAAATAAAGGATGACAGAAAATCCGCAGATAATAGCCAGCAAAGAGTTATAAAAGCCTGGATTCATGCCTAAGTATAAACGATAAAGACCGACCAAAAAGGCTAAGAATATGCCGGTCCTCTGACCGCAATACAAAGTTCCGATCAGCAAGGGGACGATTCTGAAGTCAAGATACATCCCGTTCCCGTAGCTTACTGGAAATGACATACAAAGCAATACCGAACTCCCCCATAGGACGGCCAGAAACAGATTCGTGTGTTTTTTGATTCGAATATGGCCTAACAAATAGGCTTGAAAAATACCGACAGGCACAATGATTAATGATAATTGCAGCAGCAAATCTTTGAGTATACTCAAGCACGGTCACCTTTTCAAGTATTATTTTTCCATTGGATACACAGCTTGTCATTCAGAATGCTCACTATTAGTCATCGAAATTGTACATTATATTTGAATTATTTAATAGGATGTTTGAATGAAAATATGTCCTTTTTTAGAAATTAATTTCAGCAGGATGACTATTGTTTGGGAGAAGTATCCGTTCCTTGATCGACAATTTTTCCGACTATCAGCTCCTGTTCCCGCTGCTGAGAGAGCAATTCAAGATAAATTTCACTAAGCGGGGGCGGCACTTCATTATTACCCAAACTTTCAAGGGTGAATCTTCGCTCCCGTTCTTTGTTTCTATGAATAAGAAGGTTGATCGAATAAAGCTTTACTGTCAATTGAAGAAGGAGAGCTGTACCCAGCATAAATGCCCCTGACTTCCAAGATGATGTTAACCCTAAGACTAGTACGGAGAAAATAATGGCTGGGCAAATAAAAAGAGAAGTAAAAAGGAGCATTAAAAATCGGGATAGGAATATCTTGAAAAAAATCATACGCCACTCCCTTTATTAATTGGTTACATCATTAATATGCGGGAAGGGGTTATCCTTATTTTTATTGGAATTAAGATTAGCGAATAAATATGATTATGCTTCAAATCGAGTTGAATCTTAAAGATTGAGAATAATCATAACGCGGTATATAATAAACGCAATCGTATTGATGGAGGGATTAGTGTTTTGATGATGGCCGTATTCTTGACAGTTGTTATCAGTTAACCAACTGAATAACGCGAATGGCATGAGAGAAGCCCACAACCTATAGTTCGGGGTTCTGTTTTCCATGGTTTTCTACATGCATTCGGCTGTCTAGGAACGGAATATTCAAACACGCTCTTGTCAACAGGCATACCCTTCTAGAGGGTGCCTTGTTTGTGTACATGAGAGACGCGAATGGACTTTTGTTCATTTGCGTTTTTTTGTGCCCAAAAAATCAAATACGAAGGGGAAATAAGGAAATGGCGCATTATTTTGCAACCGTATTGCCGGGACTGGAATTCGTTCTGAAGAATGAGATTCAAGTTAAGATTGCTGATGCAACGATTCAAAGCTTAGAGCGGGGCAAAGTTTATTTTAAATCCAAACTGCCGGCAGAGGCATTAATGATTCTTCGGACTGCCGACAATCTTTTTAAACTGATTCATAGGTTTAAGGTCGGCCCCCATAAGATTCATTTAGCTGCTATTAAACAAGAAATATCCCAATTCGACCTGTCTTGGGCGTATTGGAAACGATCCGGAATCATCAGCTATAAGGTCAATGCCAGCCGAATTGGAAAACACACATACTCCCGTTTTGAGGCGGCAGAAGCGGCTGCGCAAGGAATTGCGAAGGGCAATTCTCGTTGTCAAGCTAGTGCTGGAATGCATGAAATGGAGTTTCGGCTTGATATTAACGAGGTTGACGCGGTCTTCGCTTTGAGGCTGACTGATGCCTCATTTCGTTATAGGAAGGAGGAGAGAAGGTTCACACAAGCAGCTTTGAGGCCTACCGTAGCTCATGCGCTTGTCTGGTTATCGAATCCTGAAGAGACGGATATTTTTGTTGACCCATGCTGCGGTTCAGGCTCGATACTGTCCGAGCGGATCACTTATCCTTACTTCCAAATAGAAGGAGGGGATCTGTCAATAGAAGCTGTGGAAGCTTCTACAGAAAATACCGGCAATCATAATCAAGTAAGGATTCATCGATGGGATGCCCGTCAGCTGCCATTGGATGCCGGTTATATCGATAAAATGGTTACCAATCTGCCCTTTGGCCGGCAAATCGCAGCAGACGAAAATCTTCCCGGACTGTATTACGATATCTTCAAGGAAATGAAGCGGGTGTTGAACAAAAATGGGAATATTCTTTGTTTAACGGATGCGGATGCTGCATTGCAAATAGCTGCCGAGCGGGTTCAGGTCACCTACTCGAAGGAGATGACTATCAGCTTAAAAGGGCTGCATCCGACACTATATGCGCTCAAAAAGCAATAATTCAATCGGACATCGGGACAACCTGCCGTCACGGAAAGTACAGCAGCCACAGCTCAAGCCATTCAATTAACGAATAAAATGAGTTCAATAATAAGAGGCTGCCGAGGCGGATGATCCGAAGGCAGCCTCGGCATATGGAAAAAGGACCCTGAGGTCATGCTGCTTCTATTCCGAATCCGAACTGGGATGGGAGAAAAGAAACGCGCCGGATAGCTTCTGTCCATCTAATCCCTCATTTTCCCTTACAATTTTACAAATGACGCAGCGATTATACAATACGTTAAATGGAATGTGATCTATAATGAACAGGTACAAGCAGCAAATAACCCATTCAAGGAGGAGCGGCGTAAAGACGAAAGGCGAAGTTGTAATCGATTTCATCTTAAGTTCAAGCTAAATGGAAAGCGCATACATAATCGAAATAGAAAAGGCGAATGCGAATGGACATTAAGATAATTGATGTCGCGAGAACCGCTAAGGTATCTCCAACCACGGTATCCAGAGTGCTGAACAACAGTCCATTAGTGAAACAGAGAACAAGAGATTCGGTGCTCAAGGTGATCGAGGAACTTAACTATGTGCCTCATGCTGCAGCTAAAAACTTAAGGCTGCAGAAAACGATGACCATCGGCATCATTGTATCGGATATCAAAGTTTCCTACAACGCGGATATCGTCAAGGGCATCCAAAATAAGGCTTACTCAGAAAAATATAAAATCGTTATTTGCGATACCCAAAACGATATGGAGATTGAACGTGAATATCTGCGCTTGCTGATGGACCGGAGTGTGGATGGCCTGATCTTGATCGCCACAATGCTGACGGAACAAGAGATTACGGGGATTGCAGATCGAGGCTATGCCGTTGGCATCATCGGACGCAGCATAGAGCATGACAAGGTGTTGAATGTTCATACCGATAACGTAAAGGCTGCAAAAGAAGCGGTAGAGCATTTGATTGCACAAGGCCACCGCGAAATCGTATTTTTGAGCGGATACCCAAATGCCAAGGACAGTTTCGATCGTTTGGAAGGTTATATTAAAGCTTTAAGCGCTCACGATATCCCTTTCCGTCCTGAACTTGTGGAGAATGGGAACTTCAATAAATCCGGAGGCTATGAAGCGATTAAACGCCTCACCTTCAAAGGAGCCCTGTTTACAGCCGTCTTTTCCGCCAATGATGAAATGGCGCTGGGCGTGTACGAAATTTGCCATGAAATGGGGAGAACGATTCCCGAGGAACTCGCTATTATCGGTGTTGATAATGATAGGGTATCCAAGTATTTGAGCCCATCCCTGAGCACGATCGACCAACCCAAATATGAAATGGGTTTTATGCTGGCTGATAAGCTGATTCGGTACATGAATGGAGATTTCAAGCAGCCGCGACTGACTATTTTGGAATCCCGGCTGCTCATTCGCCGATCGTCCGATTATCCAAGAAAAGGGATTAGCTCAAGCGAATAACAGTAAAAATGAAATCGATTTCGAAAAAAATGAGGCAATCGCATCCTTGTATTGTTTTTCTTTCAATCCCAAAATGTAAACGATACCATTAACCATTCTATCACTCTCGCTGGAAAAGAACCGGCAGCATAGCCTTCTGATTCTACCTCGGATACATTACACCATGTGTATCAATATAAATTTGAAATGGGGGACTATGAATGAAAACCAACAAGATTGTTACCGTGTTCATGATTGTCACTTTTGTATTGGCGATGCTGGCAGGATGCTCCAGTCAATCGAATGATTCCAAGGAAAGCGCAGTGAATAACAAAGCCAATGAACAGACTCCCGATCCGTCTGCCGATCCGTCAGCGGAGCCGACGCCAACGCCTGAAGAAGAGCCGGCATGGCAAAAGGAAAAAATTTCGTTGAAGTTTGCCAGTTGGGAAGATGAAAAGGTTGTTAAGCCCATGCTGGATGCTTTTATGGCGAAATATCCAAACATAACGGTCGAAAAAGACCAGTCGATCAACTGGCCGTGGACCGCAGCCCTAACAACGGCGGCAAGCGCGGGCAATTTGCCGGATGTATTCAGCCTTGAGAGCGTAACACCGGGTGTGCAAAACGATTGGCTGTACGACATTAGCCAATTATGGGACAACGATTCGGAATCGGCAACTGTTTACCCCAATATCGCAAAGTACGGCGTATATGGAGGCAAACGTTTGGCTGCTCCTACTTGGCAATCGATTATGGGCGTGTTTGTGAATAAAAAGTTGTTCGAAAAGGCTAACGTTCCACTGCCGAAGTACAACTGGACGATCGATGAAATGGTTGATTTGGCGAAAAAACTGACCAATACGAAAGATCATATTTTCGGTATCGACGGTCCTTGGGGAGATCTGTCGTTCGAATCTTATTGGCCGATGCAGAATGACGCTTCTCTTGGTTGGGGCACCTTTGACGGCGAGAAATTCAATATGGGACATAATCAGGACTGGATGAACGGCTATAACACCAAAGTGGAGCTTCGCCGCTTGAAAGTCGAAGAGAATATGACTGTTGATGAGAAGAAGAAGGTATTCGGTGACGAGAACGCCTGGGTATTCCAAAAAGGCAATGTAGCCATGGGAATTGACGGCTCTTGGAACATCGGCTGGCTTCCGGGTGAGCTGCAGAAAGCCGGTGCCGGTGAGCTGGATTTCTACCCTTACCCTGGAGGCAAAGCGGGTCAGCGTTTACCGATTATTCTTGATTTCGCCGGTATTTCATCCACGACTAAAAATCCGGAAGCTTCTTTCGAATTGTTGAAATGGATGTATTGGAGCAAAGAAGGCTTGCTGAAACGGATTGAAATTTACGAAACGCTCGGCAAGAATATTTCGGATTTGTTCCCAGTCAGCAGCGATAAAGAAATATGGGATAAGCTGAAAAGCAAAACGACGATACCGGGTGTTAAAGCCATGATGGACATGCTTGATACCGGTGTGCCTGACAATGGCAAATCGCTCCCTGGTCTTCCTGAATATGACCAATGGTTTGCAGAACAAAAAATTGCCGAAAAAATCGACAAAGGTGAATTTACACCAGCCGATAAAGCGCAAGAAATAGAAGATAAGCTCAATGAATTTGTAACGAAAGCCAAACAAGCTTTAGGGGAATAAGGGAAGGTCCTAAGTGCGAAAGGTTTGCTCAGGCCTTTCGCACTTATCACTTTACAAGGCAGGGAGAAACCATGAAAAAAACAGTAAAAGCTCTGATTTCATTCCTCGTGTTCGTATCGCTGTCCTGCAGCAATTGGAATGGGCAGATTGCTTATTTGGAAGGCAATAAGACAGCCGAGGCCGACGTAAAGGCTCCAGCCAAGACTGATGCCGGTATTCTGGAGCAAAACTATTCCGATCTGTTGGAAACGTGGAAAAACATTCCGCCTGTATCCCCATTCCGGGTTGTTGCGAAGCCGAATACAAGTGCTGCTGATCCAAGCAGGATCACTTCGAAGGCAGACAGCTTCGGTTATCCTTCGGATACGATCCGCTTTAATAACAACGCCGAGATGACGTTCGAAGTGAATGTGAAACAATCCGGACTTTATCAAATCGCATTCGATTATTACATCATGGATACAAGTATTTTACCGACAGAAGGGTACGTCAAAATTAACGGACAGTATCCATATTATGAAGCGCGGCGCATTATTTTTCAGAATCTATGGGAAAACAATACGCAAAACCTGAAAACGGACCGCTACGGCAATCAACTGCTTCCAAGACCAGCGAAGGCGGAGGGCTGGCAAACCACATACGCTTATGATTCCAGTTACTTCCATATGGAGCCGTTGAAGTTCAAGCTCAGTGAGGGTAACAATCAAATTACAATCGTGAATACAAGAGGGGATATGCTGCTGGGAGACGTCATTGTCCAGTCCCCGTTACAGCAAGATACATATGAGCAATATTTGGAACTTCAAAAAGTGAAAGCGGCCGAGCCGGAAGATGAGAATATCGTCATTACCGAAGGTGAGAATTACACGTATAAAAACGATTCTTCCATTCGCGCAAGCTCGGAGAAGAACAGCGCGCTGACTCCTTACGATTCAGAAAAGCGGCTCTTGAACATCATTGACGGAACATCATGGCTGAAGGGCGGTCAATCAGTTACGTGGAAACTTAACGTTCCGAAGAGCGGATATTACCATCTGGCTTTTAAGTACAAGCAATCGATTAAATATGACCTGCCCGCATTCCGGAAAATTGAAATCGACGGTCAAGTTCCGTTTCGCGAGCTGGAAAACTATCCATTTCCTTACGGGGACAGATGGCAGAATGAAACGCTTGGAAACGGGGAGAAGCCCTATTTGTTCTATTTGGAGCAAGGAGATCATGCGCTTCGCCTAACTGTGAATTTATCGAATCTGCGTCCCCTTGCCGAGGACATGACAGCGATGATGAACGAAATAAACGCGCTTACACTGAAAATTCAAAAGCTGACCGGCAATAAATCAGATGTTTACCGGGATTGGGCGCTCTCGGAATATATTCCGAATTTGGACAAGACGCTGAATGGCTGGGCGGATCGGCTGGATCAGCGGTATAAGCAGGTCGACCTTTATAATCGGGATACTGCTGAGATCGAAGAATTGATTAATCTGAAGCTGGCAGCCAAACAGCTGAGAAAGCTGGCGAAGGATCCGGATGCGCTGCCGAACCATTTGGATCTGCTTTCCCAAGGCTCCAGTTCTGCTTCTCAATATATGGGAGATCTGCTGCAGCGCATTACGGAGTCGCCGCTGTCCATCGACAAGATTTATACCTATCAAAATAATGAACTGCCTGCTCCGACAGCCGGATTGTTCAAAAGAATGAAGGAGAGCTTTAAGAGCTTCTTCATGTCCTTCGGCAAGAAACAATACTCCACGGCGAAAGACAGCAATGGCGAGCTGGAGGTTTGGGTGAACCGTCCGCGCCAGTACGTTGAATTGCTGCAGAAAATGATCGACGAGCAGTATACGCCAGAAACGGGCATCAACGTTAAGCTGTCGATCATGCCGGACGAGAACAAGCTGATTCTGGCCAATGCTTCCGGCAAACAGCCTGATGTGGCCCTTGGCGTAAGCAACTACTTGCCATACGAGCTCGCGATACGGGGAGCCGTCATGGATTTGCGGAAATTTGGCGACTACAGCGAAGTGATGAAGCAGTTTTCAGAGGGAGCGATCATTCCGTTCGCTTTCGAAGATGGCGTGTACGCCCTCCCCGAAACGCAAAATTTCTGGGTGCAGTTTTACAGGAAAGACATTATGGATTCGCTCAAGCTGCCCATTCCGAGTACATGGGACGACGTCGTGAACATATTGCCTGAATTGCAAAGACTCGGCATGAACTACTATGAACCGAATGCGCTGTACCGCGGCTTCAAGCCTTTCACGACAACAACGCCTTTCATTTACCAATTTGGCGGTGAGCTGTTCGACAAGGACGGCATGTCTACCGCGATTGATAGTGAAAAGGCGCTGGAAGGCATCAAATTCATGACGGATTTGTATACGATCTACAACGTGCCGGAGGACGTTCCGAATTTCTATAATCATTTCCGCTATGGCACGCTGCCGATCGGGATTTCAGATTTTTCAACGTACATTCAGCTGCGTACAGCGGCTCCGGAAATAGCGAACTGGTGGAAGATTACGCTTCATCCCGGCGTGGAAAAGGACGGCCATGTCGTACGCTGGGCCCCGGCCGGCGGTCAATCCGGCATGATCTTCAAAGATACCGGGCATCCGCAGGAATCGTGGTCATTCTTGAAATGGTGGATGTCCGCAGATGTTCAGCTGGAATATGCCAATTCGCTGCAGACGGCTTACGGCGAAACGTACATGTGGAATACGGCTAATCTGTCTGCTTTCGAACAGCTGCCTTGGCCGGAGGAAGATAAGAAAGTGATTCTGGAGCAATTTAAGTGGGTCAGAGAGCCGTCTCGCGTCCCGGGTGCTTACATGGTTGAGAGGGAAATCAGCAACGTATGGAACAAGGTTGTATTTAACGGGAAAAACCCGCGTACGACCATTGATGACTCTGTCATTCGAACCGACAGGGAAATCAAGAAGAAGATGGAGGAATTCGGTTATTTCAAAGACGGACAGGTCGTGAAGCCTTATCCGGTTCCTACAATATCGACAATAAATAAGTGGGTAGAGCGATGATGAGAAAACGAAAATGGAACGAAGCGTATTTGTTTTTAACCCCGTATTTGCTCATGTTTATTACGTTTATAGTCATTCCGGTAGCGGTCGCCATCTATCTGTCGTTCACGTATTTCAATACGGTAGAGAAGCCGAAGTGGATCGGATTTAAAAACTATATTGATTTGTTTACACACGATGATGTTTTTATGCAGAACGTGCTGCCGAACACAATCAAATTTGCCTTAATCGTCGGTCCCGGCGGCTATATCATCTCTTTCCTGCTGGCATGGATGCTGGCGCAAATCCCGTCCAAGCCGAGAACGGTTCTGGCGCTGATCATTTATTCACCGTCCATGACCTTTGGTGTTGCAATGTCCGTCGTATGGACAATTATATTCAGCGGGGACCAGTCCGGCTATTTAAACAGCTTTCTGATGAATATGGGCTTGATCCATGCTCCGGTACAGTGGCTGCAATCACCGCAGTATTTGATGACGATCATGATCATCGTTTC
Source organism: Paenibacillus solisilvae (assembly GCF_042656405.1). NCBI lineage: Bacteria > Bacillati > Bacillota > Bacilli > Caryophanales > Paenibacillaceae > Paenibacillus > Paenibacillus solisilvae. The sequence continues at coordinate 12,208 of NZ_JBHSOW010000043.1, forward strand.
CTTGTGGAGCAGCATGGGGGTCGGGTTCCTGGCAATGCTTGCCGGTGTACTCAATATCGATCAGTCCATGTATGAAGCGGCTTATATTGACGGGATCAAAAACCGTTTTCAAGAGATTTTCTATATTACGATTCCTTGCATGAAGCCTCAAATGCTGTTCGGAGCCGTTATAGCTGTCGTTTCCACCTTTCAAGCCGGAGATATTGGCGTACAGCTGTCCGGTGCAAATCCGACGCCGCAAAATGCGGGCCAATTAATTGTCAACCACATTGCGGATTACGGTTTCATTCGTTATGAGATGGGATATGCCGCAGCGTTGTCCGTCCTGCTGCTGGTTGGTATTTATGTGCTCTCCAAATTTTCTTGGAAGATGTTTGGTGAAAAAGAATAGACGGAGGTTCTTTGCAATGTCATACCAAGGTACAAAAATAAATCCGACGCGGTTTCACACGAGCCAATTTAAATTTTACGCCATTTTAATCCCGCTTGCTGTTTTTATGGGCTTGCCGATTATATTCATCATCTTTCACGCCTTCAAACCGCTTGACGAACTGTTTGCCTATCCGCCGCGTTTCTTCGTGCAGAAGCCGACGATGAAAAACTTCGTGCAGCTGTTTCAGCAAACGTCGTCTTCGGGCATTCCGCTCAGCCGGTATTTGTTTAACAGTGTAATCGTTACAACGTCCGTCATGTTTCTCTCCGTCTTTATGAGCGCATTGGCGGGCTATTCATTATCCAAGATGAAATTCAAACTAAGAGGGGCTCTGTTTGAGGTCAATACGCTCGCATTGATGTTTGTTCCGATCGCTGTGACCATTCCGAGATATTTGGTCATTGAAGAAGCAGGAATGATCGATACTTACTGGGCGCATATTTTGCCGCTGCTCGCGATGCCTATAGGACTGTTTCTATTGAAGCAATTTATTGACCAGGTGCCAGAGGAGCTGAAGGAAGCGGCGGTTATGGATGGCGCAGGGGAGTTCACGATTTTCAGAAAAGTAATCGTTCCCGTCATTAAACCGGCACTTGCGACGGTTGCCATTCTATCTTTTCAAGCCGTTTGGAATAACGTTGAGACGTCTTCTCTGTTTGTGGACGATGACAGCTTGAAGACCATTCCATTTTTTATGAGCACGATTGTTTCGGTTCAAGGAAATTCAGTGGCAGGTCAAGGGATGTCCGCTGCAGCCACGCTCATCATGTTTTTGCCGAATCTGTTTATCTTCGTTCTTCTGCAAAGCAAAGTGATGAATACGATGGCGCATTCCGGACTGAAATAACAGGAGGACACTATGAGTAAAGCAGCTAACAAAATGGCAATAAGCCTGCTCGCCGCCTGTTTTTGGCTGGGATGCTTGTCTCCATCCGTTTACGCCGATGTGCCTTATAAAACATTTACGGAAGATCATCACCGTGAATTTGTACGAACGCAGGATGCGTATACGCCTGTCGGATCGATAGAACAAATTGGGAATACGGCGTTTAGTTCACCATCCGATCTCTACGTCGATGAAAGCGACCGGCTGTATATTGCGGATACGGGCAATAAGCGGATTGTTGTGCTGCAGCCGGGCGGCAGCCTGCTTCGCATCATCGGTCAAGACCAATTAAGCGAACCGACTGGGGTTTTTGTCGATAAGAATGGCTCGATTTATGTTGCGGACAGCGGTTCAAAGCTTGTGTATCAATACGATGAACAAGGCAAGCTCTTGAAGAAATTCGGCCGTCCGGATTCGCCGCTGTTCGGGAAAAACGCTCCGTTCAAGCCGGTTAAAGTGACAGTGGACAAACGGGGAAATCTGTATATCGTCAGTGAAGGAACAACTAACGGTGTCGTTCAGCTAAGTCCGTATGGTGATTTTCTTGGCTATTTCGGCAGCAATGATTCGGAAGCCAACCTCAAAATCATGCTGCAGCACATGTTCTTTACGAAGGAACAGCGAGCGAAGCTATTCAAGAATACGCCGCCCTCGCCGACCAACCTGTCCATTGATAAAAAGGGTCTCATCTATACCGTCACCCAAGGGGCAGAGGGAAGATCGATCAAGAAGTTTAATATTTCAGGCTACAATTTGCTCCCTGAAAATATGATGTTCGATCCGATCTATTCCGATTTGTTCATCGCGGCAAGCGGCAATATTTATGCAGTCAGCCAGATGGGGATTGTGTTCGAATTCGATACGGAGGGACATCTGCTGTTCTCCTTCGGCGCTCCCGATGATGGCAAATCGAGAATCGGCTTGTTCTTGAATGCGGCCGGCATCGCTGTCGATTCCAACGAGCAGGTCTATGTCGTCGACAAAGAGCGGAACAACATTCAAATATTCGCTCCTACGGAGTTTACTTTGCAGGTGCATCACGCATTGGAGCTGTACAAAGAAGGTTTCTATGTCAAAAGCCAAGGCCCTTGGAATGAGGTGCTTAAGCGGAATAGCCTGTTCGATCTGGCGCATAAAGGACTGGCGGATGCTTATTATAAGCAGCAATTGTATGAGCAAGCGGAAGAGGAATATGTGATCGCGGGCGATAAAGAGGGATATTCCAACTCCTTCTGGGAAATCCGCAACCTCTGGCTGCAGAACCATTTGCTCGATGTCTTTTCTATTATCGTCATTGTCTACGTGCTGTGGCGGCTATTGAAGCTGCTGCATCGAAAGACCGGCGCTTTCCGGGCGATCATTCGATGGAAGTCGTTCATTACGAATATATCGATAATGAAGCAGCTTACATTCTTGTTCTGTTTCATTAAACGACCGATCGAAGGCTTTTATGGCATTAAAGACGAGAATAAGGTCTCTGCCCTCGCTGCTGTGATTTTGTATCTTTTGTTCTTTGCTGAATATTTGTTTTCGCTCTTTTATACCGGTTTTATTTTTAATAATTTGGATTTTTCCGATTTGCAGCTTTCCAGAGAAGTCGCGATCGTATTCGTTCCGATTGCGCTGTGGATCGTCTCCAACTATTTGGTCAGCACGATCAGCGACGGGGAAGGTAAGTTTCTGCATGTCTTCAAAGCGACGATCTACTCGCTGATGCCTTATTTGATCTTTAAGCCGATCATCGTCATCGCTTCCAACGCGCTTACCATTAATGATGCTTTTCTGTTCAGCTTTGCCAATACAATCATCATGGCTTGGTGCGCGGTGCTGCTGTTCATGATGGTGAAAGAAATACATGATTATACGGTTGGCGGCACAATCATCAATATTTTGATAACCATTTTCGGCATGATTATTATGGGTCTTGTCCTCTTCATTATCTATGTCTTGTTAGATCAAGTGTACGACTTCGTTTACTCTGTCATCAAGGAGGCTGCCGTCCGTGCGGAATATAAATAGAATCAAAGTTATCGGCATCTTAAGCGTCCTGCTCGCCGTATCTATCCTAGCAATTTCCGTGTGGAGCGGCAGAGGGAATGACTCGACTCCGAACAGTCCCGAAGCCGCGGTCGATCATGCAGATACGAAGCAGGAGAACGCCGCCCAGGATACCGCAGCTTCTGTACAGGCCGGCCCTTTGTCGGAAGAATACGTTAAAGTTGCGGAGAATGACCGCCTGATCCTCTATTTGAAAGAAGCTAATCTCGCCATTCGGCTCATAGAGAAGCAATCGGGCTATGTGTGGAATTCAGTCATTGAAGATAAAGATTCACAAGACAATGAGGCTTGGAAAAACTTCATGGCGTCGGGCTTGTCCATCGATTATTTCAAGAAAGATATTCCGGAACCGAGCCAAACGGATCTGCTAAGTGAAACGAACAAGACGATTGCCGTTACGAAGACGAAGGACGGATTCTCCGCGAAAATCGATTTTAACGATTTGAAAATCGGTTTAGAGCTGGACGTGAAGCTGGGTGACGGCGAACTGCTCGTTAACATTCCGAATAAAAGCATTCGGGAAACGCCGGACTTTGAACTTGCCTCCGTATACGCGTACCCTTTCCTCGGCGCAACGAAACGGGGTGAAATTCCAGGCTATATGTTCGTTCCCGACGGGTCTGGGGCGCTTATTAATCTGAACGATAATAAGGGAAAGTTCAAACTGCCCTTTGAAGCCGAAATATACGGCGCAAACGACGGAATTGACGCGGTTCACCGGGACCTATTGAGAAATCAACCTTATTCGGTTCAATTTCCGGTATTCGGAATCGTCCATGGAGTCCGGGAGCACGGCATGTTCGGTGTCGTGGAGAACGGTCAATTCAATGCGAAAATTGTTGCTTACCCGAACGGCGTAAACACGCAATATAACTGGGTTACGGCGCAATATTCGGCCCGGGAATCCTATCTGCAGCCGACCAGCCGGGCAATGGGCGGCATTATCGTTCACGAGAAAGACCGGAACCCGGAAGATATTCAAACCCGCTATTTTTTCCTGAATGGCAAAGAAGCCGATTATATCGGCATGGCCAAAACCTATCAGAATTACTTGCAAAAACGAGGCGATCTCGTTCGTCAAACCGGGCTGAACAGCCGCATTCCAATCCAGCTGGACATTCTCGGCGCGGAATCGAAGAATGGATTGTTTTTCAAACAAATGGTCGAGATGACGACGGTGGAGCAATTAAAGGCCATTGTGGCGGATATGAAGTCAAACGGAATCGGCAATCCGACCATTGTCTATAAGGGGTGGAATAAAGGGGGATTATCGGGGACGAGTCCGTCGGATGTGAAAATTGAGAAGAAGCTCGGTTCCGCCGCCGCTTTTAAACAACTTATCGCGGAATTCAAGCAGCAAGGTACTCCTTTGTACTTCTATGACGACTTTACGACAGCTTATGGGGATGCCTCGCGATTCTCTGCCCGTACCGAAGCAGCGAAGAAAGTCGACAAAACCGTGTTGGAAATTCCTACGTTCAAAGATGTCTATGAGAGCTATTATTATATGTCCGCAGACAAATCCGCCAGCATCGTGGATCAGAATATTAGCAAATATGCGAAACAAGGAATCGGAAACCTTGCAGTCGGCAATACGGGGAGCATCCTTTTCTCTGAGTGGGATGACAGCAGGATCAAGTTCCGGGTGAACACGGCCAACTCCTATATGGATATGATGCGGCGCCTATCTGAACAAACGGACTCCGTCGTCCTTTATTCACCGAATGATTACATGCTGAAATATGCGGATAAAGTTCTGGATGTGCCGATGCATTCATCCCAGTACATTTATACGAGCGAAACCGTTCCTTTTGTGCAAATGCTGCTTAAAGGCTATAAAGATTATTTCGCGCCGTACACCAACTTTTTGGCCAATTCAAAGGATGAGCTGCTGCGAATGATCGAGTATGGAGCCTATCCGTCATACTACCTGACCTACGAATCCTCTTATAAGCTGAAGTTTACAAATTCCGATGATGTATATACTTCCGCTTATCAAGATTGGAAAGAAGAGATGGCAGCTTCCTATCAAACGTTGGATGAGGTGCTGAGTTCGGTTCGGAATGCAACGATCGAAGACAGGATTGTTCCGGCTAAGGGCATCGTCAAAATAATGTATTCAAACGGCAAGGAAATTATCGTCAATTATACGGGTTCCGATTACAGCGATGATGAAGGTTCCGTTCCTGCCAAAGGGTTTAAAGTAATCGAGGTGAAACGGTAATGATCAAGCTCAAGATGACGAATCGCAGAAGGAAATCATTAACCGGGCTGTCGTTTGTATCCTTATGGATTGTCGGCTTTGGCATCTTCACCTGCTGGCCGATGATTTACTCTCTCTATTTAAGCTTTCAAAAGGTGAAAATTACACCGCTCGGCATCAAGACAACCTATGTCAGCATGCAAAACTACAAAAATGCGTTTTTGTCTGATCCGGTGTTTGTAGAAAAACTGTTTGCCTACTTGAAAACGATGGTTCTCAACGTACCGATCATCGTCGTCTTCTCCATGATCATCGCTTTGCTGATCAATCAGAACATCAAGTTTAAAGGCCTATTCCGGACAATCTTCTTCCTGCCGGTCGTCATTACAAGCGGGCCGGTCATCAACGAGCTGCTCTCCCAGGGAGCGACGACCATTCCGGGCATTGAGAAATACGGCGTCATTTCATTGATCGAGAATATGCTTAGTCCGGCGTTCGCGGAACCGGTCACGTATTTGTTCAAACAGATCATTATGGTTCTTTGGTTCTCGGGGGTGCAAATTCTGATCTTCCTTGCAGGCTTGCAAAAGGTCGATACGTCCTTGTACGAAGCAGCCCGCATCGACGGCGCATCGCCCTGGGAATCGTTCTGGAAAGTAACCCTGCCGGTCATGATGCCGCTCGTTCTCGTCAATGTCATTTACTCGATTGTTTATATCTCCACTTTCGCGCTCAATGAAATCATTGTGTTGATCAAAGAGAATATGTTCAGCACCCTGACCGGCTTCGGTTATGCGAATGCGGTCGCTTGGATCTACTTTGTGATCATTTTCATCATGCTGGCGATCTGGGTAGGCTTGCTCAACCTGAGAAGAGGTTCAGGAGGGAGGTAGTTACCAATGGAAAAACAAGCAGGGCAGGATCAAATGGTTTGGAAGAAATGGAAAGGGAAGCTATGGCTTCAGCTGATCGGCGGAAAAATCCGCAAATTTCTGCTTGGCATGGGCGAGAACGACGGGTTCGTATTCAAGCTCGTCATCTACTTGCTGCTGATCGGAATCGGATTCATCTATCTCTATCCGGTGCTGTTTATGCTCGTTAACAGCTTCATGAGCTTGGATGACCTCGTAAACTCGATGGTGAAATGGATCCCGACCTCCATCTATACCGAAAACTACGAGAAGGCGATCCGTGTGCTGGATTACCGCAGCACATTGATGAAGACCGTTCTCGCGGCCGGAACTCCGGCATTGCTGCAAACCGTTTCCTGCGCGATCGTCGGCTACGGGTTTGCCCGGTTCGATTTTCCATGCAAGAAGATTCTGTTTGTGCTCATGCTGGCGACGTTCGTCATTCCGCCGCAGATTACGATGATGCCGACTTACTTGTTATTCAAGCATTATAATTTGATCGGCTCTCTGCAAACCTTCATTTATCCGGCGATTGTAGGTCAAGGGTTGAAAAGTACGCTGTTTATTCTGATTTATTATCAATTTTTCCGTAAAATGCCGGTTGCGCTTGAGGAAGCTGCTGAATTGGATGGCGCAGGCTCCTTAAAAATCTTTTACCGGCTGGCCATTCCGATGGCCGGTCCGGCGATCATTATCGTATTCCTGTTTTCCTTCGTCTGGTATTGGAATGAAACGTATTTAGCCGGTATGTATTTTGGCAATTCGCTTACGATACTGCCGCTTGAGCTGCAGCAGTTTGCGGACAGCTACAGCAGGATGTTCCCGCCTGGCAGCCCGGGCAGCCAAATTAATGAGGCGATTAAGCTGGCGGGAACGCTGCTTACGATAGGGCCATTGCTCGTCGTCTATTTCTTGCTGCAGCGATGGTTTGTCGAAGGAATTGACCGCTCCGGTATTACCGGCGAATAGAGGGAGCAACTTGTGCATAGAGAGAGCAACTGATGAATACAGGCCGCTGCGCGTGCGGATCATTGTTCCGATCGCTGTTGTCCCCCGGATTTCTTGAATTTATACCGCTTAGCGGTTGAATTCCAGGGGACAAAGGCGAACGCTGACGCTTCTCCACAATGATTCCGCCCTGCTCTTCGGCTCTATATTCACGGCGTGTTTTGAAGCAAGGTTCCGCTCGCTTTGCTCCTTGCTCGCGGTAACTATTAAAAAAAAGATGAGGTGTGCTAGGAAGATGACACGACAAGAACAATATAACAATATCCAAGTAGCGGACAACGGATGGAAGCTCGTTTGGAACGAAGAATTCGACGGCCCGGAAATCGATCTGTCGAGATGGGACTATGATATCGACGGTCACGGCTGGGGGAATAACGAGCTTCAGTACTACACGAGGGATAAGAAAAACGCGTATATCGAAGACTCGAAGCTGATTATTAAAGCGATTAAAGAAGAGTTCGAGGGAAGCCCGTATACGTCGGCCAAGCTGGTTACACGGAACAAAGTGGACTGGACGTACGGCCGGTTTGAGATCCGCGCGAAGCTGCCGCAAGGTCAAGGGATTTGGCCTGCCTTCTGGATGATGTCGACGGATCTGGAAGTGCACGGCGACTGGCCGAGCTCGGGCGAAATCGACATTATGGAGATGTGCGGCCATGAGCCGAATAAAGTGCACGGCACACTCCATATGGGCAATCCGCATCATTACAAAGGCGATTGCTATATTCTTGGATCCGGCGTATTCGCTGACGATTTCCATAATTTCAAGCTGGATTGGACGCCGACGCAAATGCGCTGGTATATAGACGGCGAGCTCTACTATAAGAGCAGTGAATGGTATACGCGCGAGAGTGGAGCATCGGGCAATCGGCCGTATCCCGCTCCTTTCAATAAGCCCTTCTATTTGATGCTCAATCTGGCGGTCGGCGGCAATTGGCCGGGCTATCCAGACGAGACAACTGTATTTCCGCAGACATTGGAAGTCGATTATATACGGGTTTATCAGCCGGAAGACGGTCAATATGGGGCAGCAGAATAGCTCGAAAGATTGCGAAGGCAGCTTACACGAAGAAGAGGGGGCCGCAACCATGACGGAGCAAATCCAGGCGTTCACGAGGATACGAACTACATTTTCATTGCAGCAGGCTGACGGGGTTCATATTCCGTTTCAAAACGGTATTCCCGTTCCGTCCTTTGATTGCCAGGACCGATTAAAGCTGGATTTGGGCGGAGCTTGGCGCAAGCAGCGGTTTAAGGCGGATCATGACTTCTCTTTATCGGAGCGTGACGAGCATTGGTTCGTGCAGGCGGTGGCGGAAGCAGAAGGACGTACTGAAATCGGATTCGACGATTCCGGATGGGAGACGATACAGCTGCCTTTTCCGGAGAATCAGATTCAAGGCAAAGAGGCGGCTGGTTCTTCAGAAACGTATGAAGATGGTGTCTGGTATCGCCGTCATTTTGAACTCGGAATGGAATGGTCCGGCAAAGCCGTCACACTGCATGCGCTATCGATCAGCTATGTCGCAGATGTATGGATCAACGGGAAGTGGATCGGCTATCACGAAGGAGGTTTTACGCCATTTGCATTGGATCTTACGCCGCATATTCGCATCGATGATTCAAACACGATCGCGATTCGTGTAGATAACCCGCCATGGGGCAGCCGGAATGACATCATTCCGGCAGCGGCTGGAACGGACTTTTTTAACTATACGGGCATCATTCATGATCTATACATAAGCGGCAGCGCACCTTGTCATCTGTCACGTGTCGACATTGTGCCTGTGGATTTGAGGGGCAACCTTCGTGTGACGGCGATTGTTGAGAACCGCTCCGGTTCAGCTGTTCAGGCGGGGCTTCACGGATCGATATACGAGGCGGATCAAAATTCCGACGCTTTTCTCGGTTCGCCTTATGCTTCCCAAATCAAGGGGGAGCAGGCGTCATGGAATGGAGAATTGTCCGCAGAGCTCACACTTGGGGCGGGTGAGACAAAAGCTGCCGTTTTCAACATTTGCGTCGAAAATCCCCATCTTTGGGCATTTTGGCAGCCGAATTTGTACGTTGCGGAATTCTCGCTTCATGCTGGCGGAGAAGGCGCGAGCGACACCTTTCATACCCAATTCGGTATTCGTACGATCGAGACGGAAGGAACGAATCTACTGCTTAACGGCCGTCCTATATTTCTCGCCGGTATTGCGCGTCATGAAGAATGGCCGGATTCAGGCCGGACTGCCTCTTGGGACAAAATTCGCGATGATTTGCTGCAAATGCGGGATGACCTGCATGTGAATTATGTACGGACGGCGCATTATCCGAACCATGTGTTCACCGCTGTGCTGCTCGACCGGCTTGGCCTTGCTGCAGCCAGCGAAATTCCGTTATGGCAGTTTGTGCGGGAGCAATTTGAAGTTCAAGAAGAGAAGCGGCTGAGCGATCAGATGTGGCGGGAAATGATTTTCTCCCAATATAATCGTCCTTCCGTGCTTATGTGGAGCACGCAGAACGAGTCGGTCGAAGTAGAGCTGCGGACCGTATATAACAAGCGGCTTGTGGAAGACTTGAAGACCCGTTAGCCTGACGGGCGTTTGACGACGCAAAGCGCGGCGGCGGATCAACCGGGCGCGCATGACCCCTCGATGGAACCGCTGGATGTAGCGAGCTGGACCATGTACTTCGGCATTTTTCACGGAAGCACCTATTACGAGGGAACTCGTCAGTTTTTGGAGAATGCCCATAGGCTTTGGCCGGATAAACCGATCGTGAACACGGAATTCGGGCACTGGTCCGGTGAGAATGAGGTAGAATCCGAGGCTCAGGTGATGACGTACACAGAAACGTTGAAGTCCTTAATGGAGCGGGCCGTCATTCATGCAGACGGAAGTTACAATGAACATGGATTTTTAGCCGGCATCGATTACTGGATTATGTACGATTGGTACGTGAACCACAACAATTGGATCGATACGTTCGGCATTTATCACATGGACCGCAAAACGATCAAGCCTGTAGGCGAAATGATTCGTGAAGATTATCGGAAATTCACTGCTTACGAAGGTGGATTCGTCAAGAAGCCGAACATCTGAATGAACATCCGGGCGGCAGCATGCAGCTTTAGTTCCAGGATACATGACTTTGGTATCAAAATAGATGATATGGAGGGTATGGAAATGAAGCACAGCAAGTCGATGGCATTATTGCTGGTTATGGCCTTATTCATTACGGTGTTTACAGGGTGTTCGAACAATGCGGCGAATGATCCGGGCAGTGAAGCAGCGAATACGCCGCCTGATACCGGAGCGAATGCCAATGGGAATGCGAAAGGCGAGCAGGATGCGGACAAGCCGGAAGAGAAGCCTTCATGGCAAAATGAAAAAATCACGTTGAAGTTCGCCGGGTATGAAGATGCAAAAATAATGGACGGTATGATAAAGGGCTTTATGGAGAAATACCCGAACATTACAGTCGTGAGGGATGAGAAAATAAACTGGCCGTGGAATGAGTCTTTAGCGACTGCAGCGAGCGCAAACGATATGCCGGATGTATTTTGGCTCGATACCGTGAGTGTCGGCGTAGAGAATGATTGGCTGCTCGACTTATCGCCATATTGGAATGATGACCCGGAGACGGAGGCGGTGTATCCGAATATTGCGGCGCAAGCCAAGTATAACGGGAAAAGATTCGCTGCCGCAGGATGGCAGGTTCTTTACGGCGTATACCTGAACAAGACATTGTTTGAGAAAAATAACGTCGCACTTCCTTCATATGACTGGACGATTGATGAGATGTTAGAGCTGGCGAAGAAGCTGTCTAATCCGGATAAGCATTACTATGGAATCAGCGGGGCCGGTTATGATCTTCATTTTGAAGAGTATTGGCCGATGGCAAACGACCCTTCGCTAGGTTACAACACGTTTGATGGGGAGAAGTTCCATTTTACGAATCAAGAATGGATCGATGCCTTTAACAAAAAGCTTGAGCTCCAAAGGGTAAAAACGGAAGATGCAATGACCCCCGAGGAAAGAGGAAAAGAATTCGGAAATAAGGATGCATGGGCTTTCCAGGAAGGCCATGTAGCTATGGCGACCGAAGGCTCGTGGACGATCAGCTGGCTGCCGGCGGAAATGAAAAAAACCGGTGCCGGGGATCTTGACTTCTACCCATATCCTGCTGGTAAAACAGGTCAAAAAATGCCGGCTTTGCTTGACTATATCGGCGTATCCTCCACAACCAAGCATCCGGAAGCGGCGTATGCGCTGATGAAATGGATGTCGTGGGGCAGAGATGGTTGGCTGAAGCGTCTGGAACTATACGGTCAAAATAACAATGACTTCGTGCAATTCCCGATTGCAGACTATCCGGAAGTGTGGGAGAAGATTGAACCGCTGCTGCGTCTGCCGGGACAGAAAGCAGTCATGAAGCTTTTGAAAGACGCGGTGCCGAGCTATAACAAGACGCTGTTGGGTTTGGCGGAATATGAGAAGTGGTTCGCAGATAATAAATTCCCTGAGAAGTTCAAAGCGGGTGAATTCACGCCGGCCGACAAGGCCAAGGAACTCGAAGATAAAGCGAACGAATTCATAGCCAAAGCTAAAGCAGAATTAAGCCAATAACGACAAGAATGAGTGCGTAGGGCGCTGCACCAATCTATTAGACGAATTCAGCAGCAGGAGGAGAATGCTCTTATGAACTATCAAGTATTCAGTATGAATGAATGGATTTACCCGGATAGCGTTGTAAAGGAGAGCGGAGTGAGGCGCATCGAGTTATCGGCTGCAAGAGGAAGCTATGCTGCTTGTCAGATCCTATTCAATTCCATCGCACCGGAATCGCAGATTGTATGTGAATATAAGAATGAGTCGACGAATAGCGGCTTGCGAGGTCCAGAAATCTATCAATTAATCGATATTTTCGTAGAAAAAAATACAGGGCCTATTAACCATTGCGCAGGTGATGGTGAATCGGCGGAAGGCTATACGACGCGGCTTGCGCCGTTCCGCGTATATGAAGCGCTGAAACCGCTGAGCGCTGACGTTGTAACCCGTGCTGCAACGGAAGCCATATATGTATGCTGGGAAATTCCTGCGGATACTGCCCCTGGCAAGTTTACCGGTGAATTACACGTAACGATGGGCGAAGAGACGTGCCGCATTCCGGTTGAAATCGAGGTGTTCCAAGCGGTTGTTCCTGAGCAAGAAACGCTTGCGGTCACCAACTGGTTCAGTCTTCCGAATATGGCGAAGCGGTATAACGTGGAGCTGTGGTCCGAAGAGCACTGGGGGATGATTCTAAAGTACGGCAAGCTGATGCGCAGAGCGCGGCAAACCCACTTCTGGGTGCCCATGGACGCGGTGGTTATACAGGAAATCAGCGAAGGCATGTACCAGTTTAATTTTGAAAGAGCTGAGCGTCTCATCAAGCTTTATCTGGAGCTCGGATTCACCCATATTGAAGGCGGATTGGTGGCAGGACGGAAAGATTTCTGGGGTTCGGAATTTTTCATTTGGAATACCTGGAATAACGGGGAAGCTCTCAAAGCGCTTTCTACGGAAGGATATGCCTATCTTTCGCAATACCTGCCGGCTTGGAGAACGTTTCTTGAGCAAAACGGCTGGCTGAACATCCTCGTGCAGCACGTTGCCGACGAACCGATTGGACAAAGCGTGGAGGAGTACCGCATATTGTCAGGCATCGTCCGAAAGTTTATGCCCGGCGTGCCTCTGCTTGAAGCGGTCGAAACCTATGATTTGGCGGGTTCGGTTGATATATTGGTTCCCAAAAACGTCTATTATTTGGAACACCGCGAACAATTTGAGAAATTAAGATCGCTTGGTGACAAGCTGTGGTTCTATACATGCTGCTTCCCGGGCGGATATTCGATGAACAGGTTATGGGATATGCCACTGCTGCGAACCCGATATTTGCATTGGGGCAACTACAAATACGATCTTGAAGGATTTCTGCATTGGGGTCTCAATCATTGCGACGATGATAAAGACCCGTTCGAGCAAACCGATCTCTTCTTCCCGCCGGGGGATACCCATATCACCTTCCCAGGGCCGGACGGTCCGTGGGGCAGCATGCGCCTGGAATCGATGAGAGCCGGAATCGAAGATTATGAGCTGCTGAAGCTTCTGGCGAAGAAGGACAAGGCTTTGGCCGATGAGCTCACAGATTCCTGCTTGATCAGCTTTAACAAGGCGAATGAAGATCCGGTCCATTTTGAACACGTACACCGCAAGCTGCTTCAAGCCGTATCCGAGCTTGTGATTGCCTAATCTTAATGTATCGCCTTATAGGAGGTTTTAAACATGACTCAAAATGCGAATTTCAAAACGAGATGCATCCATTCGCTTGTGAAAGTATTTGCCGATGAAGAACTTCTGGAGGACGCTTATCAGCAAGGGTCCGCGCTTATCGGCGAATACTATTCTTTTCAGGTCGCTTATCGTTCACCATTGCCGATGAAACAGATCCGTGCAGCCGTCGAGTCTGATTTGGCTGATACTGTTACAATCCGAAGCGTAGGCTTGGTGCCTTCCGAGCTGACGAATTACAACGATCCTGACGATTATTTGCTTCGAACGACGCCGGGCTTATATCCGGACCCGCTGTATCCGCTTGAAGCAGGTACGGTTCGGACGCTTCCGAATCAATGGCGGTCGATATGGATTACTGTGGATCTCACTGGCAATATCGAACCAGGCGTCCATTTGATCGATATTCGGTTCATGGATGAAGCCGGCGGGCAGTTAGGCTCGGAATCCTTCGAATTAGAAGTGGTTGCGGCTGCGCTTCCTGAACAGCAGCTTGTTCATACGGAATGGTTTTACCTGGATTGCCTTGCTTCCTGGTACAAGGTGGAGGTATTCTCGGAAGCCCACTGGACCCTCATCGAAACGTATGTCGCCCATTATGTCGAATATGGCATGAATATGATTCTAACGCCTTTGTTCTCTCCTCCGCTCGAATTGGATGTTGGGAAAGAACGTCCGACGGTGCAGTTTATTGGGGTTAAACGATCCGGCAGCCGCTATGTGTTTGATTTCTCACTTCTTGAGAGATGGGTTGAACTGTGCCTGAGGAAGGGAATTCAATACTTTGAATTTTCCCATTTGTTCACGCAGTGGGGGGCGAAGCATGCTCCGAAAATTATCGCCGAGGCGGACGGCAAGGAAGAGAAAATTTTTGGCTGGGATACCGATGCCGCCGGAGAAGAGTATCGTCATTTTCTCACGCAGTTTATTCCGGAGCTGCTTCAATTTATCTCTTCGCATCAGCTAGAGAAACGTTGTTATTTTCATCTGTCAGACGAACCCACTTTGCACGACCTGGAGTCGTATACGAGCGCAAGCACCCTTGTTCGAATGCTGTTAAACGACGCTTTCCCGATTATTGACGCGTTGTCGGAATATGAATTCTATGCAACGGGTCTGCTGACGCATCCAGTCGTTTCTACGGAACATATTCATACGTATATTGCCAACAACGCCGAACATTTGTGGGCTTATTATTGCTGCTGCGAATACAAGCATTACGAATCAAACCGCTTCTTCAACATGCCTTCGGCGCGAAATCGCATTATCGGCGCTCAATTGTACAAATACGATATTCAAGGCTTCCTGCATTGGGGCTACAATCACTGGTATTCGCAGCGGTCGCGGAAAGAAATCGATCCTTATCAAGTGACGGACGCCGATCACAGCTTCCCTTCAGGAGACGCTTTCCTGGTGTATCCGGGCAAGGAAGGTCCGATCAGCTCCATTCGTCTGGCCGTACTGCGCGAAGCGATGCAGGATGTAAGAGCGCTCCAGTTACTGGAAAGCTTGATGGGCAAGCAGGAAACGCTAGCGCTGTTGGAAGCAGGGATGGATCAGCCGATTACGTTCAGGCAGTACGAGAAGGGAAGCACCTGGATTCTTGAAATGCGGGAACGTATCAACCGGCAGATTAAAGAACGAGTGCAGCGTGAAGCTCCATGCTAAAGACATCGGAATGGCAGGAGACGATGCTCTATCACGCCGTGCAGCCATGCGGTCCGCTGCCTACCGTCTGCGATGAAGAAGGCATTTATCCGTACGAGAGCTTCTGCGAAACGGCAAAGCGGCCGAATCTCAGAAACTTTCGGATGATCGCAATTGAGAACGAGTGGCTCAAGGCCACAGTCTGTCCGGATCTCGGAGGCAAAGTTCATTCGATTCTTGATAAAGCAAGCGGCAGGGAAATTCTATTCCATTCGGGTTCGGTGCGCCCTGTACGCATATTGCCCCGAATGGCTTTTATCAGCGGCGGAATTGAAGTCAGCTTTCCGATTGCGCATACACCAGTCCAAATAGAGTCCGTACATGCTCTTACTTCGCAAGTCGAAGATCGTCTCTATATCTGGTGCGGAGAGCGGGAGGTCCGCTACGGAATGCATTGGACGGTTGAGTATTCCCTTGGGCATGATGACCGGTATTTGACGCAAAGAACGACCTTCGTCAACCCCACCTCAGAGGCTCATGCATGGATGTCCTGGTCCAATGCGGCACTCCCGGCGCGCCCGGATTCAGAGTTTCATTTTCCGGCGGGTCATGTACTCAGGCATGCGGATGTTCTCGAAGAAATCGATTGGGAGGACCGCGATTATCGGCTGTCGGAATTCGACCGGATGCAGGGATTTTTCTGGAAGTCAGCCGATTGCAATGCTTTTGGCATGTTCACGCCAAGCCTTGGCAGCGGCCTATACCATATCGCGGATCAGGCAGAAACCCCTGGAATTAAGCTGTGGTTATACGGTATCGGGGAGCATGAAAAGTGGGCGCATCTGACGGCTGCTCAAAAGGAGAGCTACGTGGAAATTCAGGCGGGGCCTTTGCTTGAGCAGGCGGATAATAAGAAGCTGCAGCCCGGAGCACGCCACGTGCATACGGAGTTTTGGCTGCCTAGCACAGAGCCGCTGAACATTCGGGAGCTGGGGCTTCCTAACCCGCAATTGGTGGATATCGAACTCATCCCAATGTTTGATTGGGTGCCGCGAAGCAATAGCGCATCTTGGATCCAGCTGGTTGATGCATTTCAACGAGGGACGTTAGATCGGGTTCCGATTCCGCCGGATGCCGAAGACTGCTGCTGGCCGCCATCAGGCATCGAATTATTGGGAGAGGCGCTGCAATGGGCGGCGGAGCAGCATGGGGACAAGAACAAACCGCTGTGGTCCTACTATCTGGGGGTTTGGCTGGCGGGGAAAGGCCGATTTGACGAGTCAATCCCTATTTTACAGACAGCGGGCTTGGATGGCAGTTATGCGCTGCTGGGAAGATTGC
Organism: Paenibacillus solisilvae; assembly: GCF_042656405.1. Classification (NCBI taxonomy): domain Bacteria; kingdom Bacillati; phylum Bacillota; class Bacilli; order Caryophanales; family Paenibacillaceae; genus Paenibacillus; species Paenibacillus solisilvae. Next base: position 29,015 of record NZ_JBHSOW010000043.1, read on the forward strand.
TGCGTGTGATCAAACAGGACTTTGAGGCATCAAGGGAAGCCTTCAACAGGATCTCGTCGACGGCGTGGAGCCTTCATCCCCAAGTGTTTATTGAGCGAGATATCACCTTAGCGCATTATGGATCCGCTGCTTATGACGAGCGGGAGCAGTGGTTTGAACGTGTGGAATCACTTCAAGAGGATGGGCTTGTTGAACGGAAAGCCAGCTTCTTGTTTGACAAAGGAGCCATTCATGAAGCCAAAACAATATTGGATCATCATCACTTCGAGAATGTGCATCAGAGATATGAACGCTCCCGTTTGTGGAATCAAATCACGGAGTCGCTTGACTGTGCGGAAGCTCCGATTCCCGGTCATTTGGGTGAGGATGATTTGGCGGCGTACGGCGCATACAGAGTATTGGCCAAGAAGAGCTGAGATGATGATTTATTTGAGAGGCTCGGAAGCCTGAGCTAAAATTCAGAATCTAGCATTTATCAGCCGAACAATTTTACATAAATTCACCTTTCTTGGCAAATACTTTATTAAGAAGCCAAAGGAAAGGAGTCATAAACTTGGGAGACGACCATATCAAACCTAACGGGTCGCAGCATGCCGAGAAACCTTCGAGCGATCCGAAAAAACAAGGAAGATCCGCCGCAAAGAAAAAATCAAAATAATAAACTAGTTGTATTTGTAAAGGTCATATTGCCGCTGCATATGGCCTTTTTCCTGCGAAATTTAACGTCAGAAATTTGATTGAATAGTTGGAATATGCTGCGGACAACCTTCACTTCGGATTTGTGCCCTTGAACCTGCCATGATGCTCAAAGCGATTGCGGTACCAAGACCGAATACTGCGAAATTAGAAGCCACCGCAGCAGCTGTTCCGCGGCTGGAACCGGATGCGTCCCGATTCAAATTATAGGGATTGATCGTTAATCCGCCCAAAGAGCTGTATCCTAATCTTCCATAAGATTTGCGTCAGCTAATCTGACATTTATTTACCTTCAAATTTCATCTTATTAGGGCTGTTTGCCCAAGATCAGTGATAAAGCCGCAAGCCACGATCTAGAAGATTATCTCCCAATAACCCTAAAAGATTAACGCAGCTTCGTTTTAAAGAAAACGGAATGAACCCCTCTAAATCCCCCTGAAATACAACCTTTTATATTCAAATGTATTTTGTATTTGCCGATGACTAGAAAGCATTAGTCCGATTAATGAAATACCTTAGAAGTCAATAACGAGGAAGAATTCTTCAAGAATTTAATGTGTTATATAAAATGACGCACATAGATTTATTTCTTATATTCTCGCAATTTCAAACAATTAATGTTAGATATATTGACATCAAATTTCATTGCATATATTATTGTATACAATCAGGTATGCAAGTGGTTGAAATACATAACAAAAGATAATGGAGGAATGCAATATGGCTACCGATATTCATCAAAATCATATTTTCGACACAGTTAAGCATAGAATCGTTCATTTAAACTATCGGCCTCATCAGAGATTAACGGAGATCAAGCTATCGCAAGAGTTCGGCTGCAGCCGAACCCCTGTCAGAGAGGCTCTTCGAAAGCTGGAGCAAGAGGGATGGGTAACGATGATCCCTCATCAAGGCTATTACATCAGAAGCTACACCTCGAAAGAGGTTGAGGATTTGTACGAGGTGCTCATTACCTTGGAGAAAATGGCGGTTCGGCTGGCGATTGAGCAGGGGAATGACGAAAAGCTTGCCGTACTGAACGAAGTTTGGGTGAATAAGCCGGTGAGCTGGGAAGAAACGATCGGCTTGCAGATGATAACGGACGATGAAGAATTCCATGAGCAAATTGCTCTTGCGAGCGGAAACGGGGAACTATTTTCCCATATTAAGAAAATTAATGAAAGAATTCACATTATCCGGCGAATCGATTATAACCAGAAGGATTGGGCAAGCAGCATCGTAACAGACCATGTGGAAATCATGAAGCAGATTATGGACAAGAACGTGGATCAAGCCGAAATGCTGATTGAGAAGCATATTCGTTCGAACAAAGAAAACATGAAACAAATCATCCAACTTTATTTCCAAGAAACGACGGCATTCGAATAGAAACGAAAGGGGTATTCAACATGATGCATCGCAATCCAACCCTTATCACCGGCGGTATGGTGGTTACCGAAACATCGGTTGCAAAACTAGATATTCTTATTGAAGGGGAGAAGATAACTCGATTAGCAAACACGATAAGTCCGGAAAGCGGCTGGGAAATTATCGAAGCTGAGGGCAGCTATATTATCCCTGGGGGCATCGATCCTCATACTCACCTGCAATCCAAATGGGAAGGATTGGAGACATCAGACGATTGGTATACGGGAACGGTTGCCGCAGCGGTAGGAGGCACCACGACGATCCTTGATTTCTGCAGGCCGGACAGCAACAGCACGATGATGACGGGACTGCGGGAGTGGAAGCGCAGGGCTGATAAGCATGCCGTCATTGACTATGGTTTTCACTTGGTTATTCGAGAGGTGAATGAGAATAGCTTGAATGAGATGAAAGAAATCATGGAAGAAGGCATACCCTCCTTCAAGCTGTTCATGGCCTATAAAGATTCTTTGCAAATTAATGACGGCGATCTATTCAGAGCCTTGCAGCGGATACATGAATTAGAGGCGCTGGCGATGGTGCACTGCGAGAATGGCGACGTTATCGAAGTGTTGATCGAGCAAAGCGTAGCGAAAGGACATTTGGCGCCGATCGCCCATGCCTTGACTCGTCCTCCGGAGCTGGAAGGCGAAGCGACGGGGAGAGTGATTACTTTTGCAGAGATCGCGGACGCCGCCTTATACATTCCCCATGTGAGCTGCCTGCAATCCCTCCAGGCCATTCAGACTGCCAGACAGAAGGGATTGAAAGTATTCGGTGAAACATGTCCCCAATATTTGTTCGTAGATATCGGGTTTCTGAATAAACCGGATTTTGAAGGGGCCAAGTATGTCTGGTCTCCGCCCCCTAGAGAGAAATGGCATCAGGCCCATTTATGGGAAGGCTTGAATTCCGGGGATCTGCTAACCATCGGTTCCGATCATAGTTCTTATGATTTCAAAGGCCAGAAGGAGCTGGGGCTCGAGGACTTCACCAAGATTCCTAACGGAGGTCCTTCCATAGAAGATCGAATGTCCATGCTTTATCACTTTGGGGTGGCTAAAGGCAAAATCGGAATCAGCCAATTCGTGAACATGACCTCGACGAATGCAGCGAAAATTTTCGGTTTATATCCGCTGAAGGGTGTCATTGCAGAAGGCAGCGATGCGGATTTGGTGATATGGGATCCAAAACGGAAAAGAACGATTTCTTCGGCATCGCATGCTATGAATGTGGATTACAGCATTTATGAGGGAGTTGAGGTAGAGGGGGCGCCTATGCGGACGATCGTCCGCGGCGAAACCATCGCGCTTAACGGGGCTTTCGTCGGAAGGGCGGGCACGGGAAGGTTTGTCGCAAGGAAGCTCGACAGCAGGCAGCAAGCGAATCTGACTAAGGAGGCGGTATGGAGATGATCAAATTCGAGAATGTGACCAAAACGTATCCGAATGGCGGCAAAGCCGTTTCTAATCTTAATTTTCATGTGAAGCAAGGCGAGTTCGTTTGTTTGATCGGTCCAAGCGGCTGCGGCAAAACAAGCACGCTCAAGATGATTAATCGTCTGCAGGAGTCAACGTCGGGCAACATCCTCGTAAACGGTCAGAATATTAAATCGCAGGATCCCGTGCAGCTCAGACGCGGGATCGGTTATGTGGTCCAGCAAATCGGACTTTTTCCCCATATGACGATCCAGGAAAATATCTCAGTCGTTCCCAAGCTGCTCGGCTGGCCGGAGGAGAAACGAAAGCTGCGGTGCAAGGAGCTGCTCCAAATGGTGGGACTTGATCCGGAATCTTATGGCAACCGTTATCCGGCGCAGCTATCCGGCGGACAGCAGCAGCGTGTAGGCGTGCTTCGCGCATTGGCTGCGGAGCCCGATCTTGTGCTGATGGACGAGCCTTTCGGGGCACTTGATCCGCTAATCAGAGAGTCACTGCAGGACGAACTGAAACGCCTGCAGTCGAAGATGTCCAAAACGATCGTATTCGTTACTCACGATATGGATGAGGCGCTGAAGCTGGCCGACCGCATCGTTCTCATGAAGGACGGGGAAATCATTCAGAACGGAACACCTGATGACTTGCTCTATCGTCCGGCGAGCGCGTTTGTCGAAGAATTCATGGGAAGTCAGCGCCTCAGCGTGTTGGATATGACGAAGGTTGAGAAAGTCATGACTGCAATTAACGGAAGACAGATGCCGGCCATGACTCCTGATATCACGATCAAGGCAGACACATCCGTACATCAAGCCTTTCAGCATATGTTCGTAACCAAGGAAGATCAGTATTGGGTAGTCGATATTGAGGGCAAGCCTGTCGGCTGTTTAAACGTGGATTCCGTTGCTGAATTTCTTAAGGGCAATTCGGCTGTTTAATTAGAAGGAGTGAGAGAAATGTGGATGGACATTTTTGAGGTGCTCAGCAAGCCGGACGTAATCCAGAAAATCGTCGAAAAAACATGGCAGCATCTATACTTGTCGCTGATTTCCATGGCATTAGCGATCGGTTTCGCAGTACCCGCCGGCATTCTGCTCAGCCGGACGAAAAGGGTCGCGGAATGGCTCATGAACGTGGTCGGCATGCTGCAGACGATTCCAAGCCTGGCTTTACTTGCCTTCATGATTCCGATAATGGGCATCGGAACCACTCCCACGCTAGCCGCACTCTTTCTCTACGCAATATTGCCAATTCTGCGAAGCACCTATACGGGCATTCGGTCCGTCGACCCGGTACTTATCGAATCCGGAAAAGGAATGGGAATGACATCCATGCAGCTTTTGCTAAAGGTGCAAATCCCGCTTAGCCTGCCCATCATGATGAACGGAATTCGAATCTCGACCGTTATGATCATCGGATGGGCAACCCTGGGCGCGTATATCGGAGCCGGAGGCTTAGGAGATTTGATCATGGCGGGATTCGCGACCTTGACGAACGGCTACATTATAGCGGGTGCCATACCCGTTACTCTGCTCGCTTTGTTAGCTGATACCCTGCTGGGAATGTTCGAAAAAAGATGGACCGTGCCATCGCAAAGGGGGGGGATTCCGTCATGATCGACCTCATCGAATATATATCGACGCATGCCGATCATCTAATTATGCTCAGCGTGGAGCAGCTGACAATGGCATTGCTCGCGGTGCTTTTGGGAGTGGCGGTTGCGGTTCCGCTTGGCATTTGGATCAGTAAATCGGTGAAATGGGTGAAACCCGTGCTTTGGGTCGTTAATGCTTTGCAGACCATTCCGGTGCTTGCCTTGGCTGGATTTCTCATGATCGTATTCGGATTAGGCAAGACGACTGCCGTTTTCGGTCTATTCGTCTATACCTTATTGCCCATTGTCCAATCCACCTATAAGGGTCTCGTCTCTATCGATCCGAAGCTGATCGAGACGGCGTCGGGAATGGGAATGAGCGATAGCCAGATCTTCTGGAGAATCGAGCTTCCGCTGGCTCTTCAAGTCATCTTTGTGGGCATTCGTATATCCGCAGTAGTAGCGATCAGCACGGCGACACTCATGTCATTGGTCGGTGCCGGCGGCTTAGGCTATGAAATCTTTACCGGCATTAACAGGCTTAATAACTCCATGATCATCGCGGGATCGTTATTGGCGGCATTGCTGGCTTTCGTTGTCGACAGACTGCTTCAGCTTCTTCAAGGGCGTATGTCCTCGCCGGGACTTCAAAATAGATAGACAACCTACTAGGAGGAATCATGCTCATGAAAAAGACATCATTATCGGCACTTGCATTTACGCTGGCGCTAGTCATGGTGCTCGCGGGCTGTTCGAGCAAGCAAAACACAATCGTCGTCGGATCGAAGAATTTCACCGAGAATATTGTTTTGGGGGAAATGGTGGCGCAGCTGATTGAAAACCAAACGGATCTGAAGGTTGAACGTAAGCCTAATCTAGGAGCCACAGATATTACGCTTAAAGCCATAACATCAGGCGACATTGATATGTATTTGGAGTATGACGGGACCGTGTACAGCAGCTATTTAAAAATACAGGATCCCGTGACGGATCCGCCGGCGGTATTCGATATGGTGAACGAGAAGCTGCAGAAGGAAATGAAATTGAAGCTGACGAAGCCGCTTGGATTCAACAATACATTCACAATCGCTATGCCGAGCGAGATAGCTAAAGCGAATAATCTCGTGACTTACAGCGACTTGGCCAAGGTGTCGGATCAATTCGTCTTCGGCGCTGATCCTGAATTCATGAACCGCGAGCCGGATGGCTGGAATAGCCTTAAAGAAAAATACGGCTTCAACTTCAAGAAAGAAATTACGCTGGATAGCGGACTCCGTTATAAGTCCATCCAAGCCAATGAGATGCAGGTCACGAATGCGTTTGCTACCGACGGTCAACTGAAAACATTCAATATGACCGTGTTAAAGGATGATCTGAATTTCTTTCCTCCATATAACGCCGCACCGATCGTTAGAATGGAAACGCTGGAGAAATATCCGGAGCTGGAGGGCGTTCTCAATCAATTGGCAGGACTTCTTACGGATGCCGATATGCAGGAGCTGAACTATTTGGTTGATGATAAGAAAGAGACGGAAGAGAAGGTCGCTAAGGATTTCCTGACAAGCAAAGGTCTTCTAAAATGATCGGACAACTAGCCCTCATCTTTATATTGGAAGCTGCGTTCGTCACAGTCATGACATGCCGTTGGATAATTCTGGTCAAAGGAAGCCGCTACTTGGCGGCTTCCGCCAGTTTTTTCGAGCAAATGCTTAACGTGATGGCGCTGGGACTGGTCGTTTCGAATTTAGACAGCCCGGCTAGGGTTGTCGCATTTGGGCTGGGGTACGCGGTTGGTTCCATAGCAGGAAGCTGGGCGGAAGAGAAACTAGCTTTTGGTTACACGATGTTCCATGTTGTCACGTCACCAGGCTCGAATTTAGCCGAAGTGCTAAGAACATCGGGAATCGGGGTTACGACATGGAAAGCGGATGGCGGAGGAAGCGGCCGGAATATGTTATACATCGTTATTCGCCGTCGATTAACCGCGCAAATTCTCAAGCTGATAAAAGAAACAGATCGTGAAGCTTTTACCGTAACGTCAGAGCCTCAGATGCTAAAGGGCGGATTTCTAAGGAAAGCGATAAAAACGACAAGCCGCGTAGCCATTGAAGATTCTGGAAGCGCGAAATGAATGGATCAAGGGAGTGGGACGGATGGAGCTTAAGGCAGACCTTCCAGGCGGACGACGGGATTTAATTGGTTACGGACGGTTTGCGCCAAAGGTTAGATGGCCGAATGAAGCCAAGGTTATTATTAATTTGGTGTTAAACTACGAGGAAGGCGCAGAATTCTCCTTGCCTGCAGGAGACGATCGGCAGGAGGGCTTCACGGAATACGATTACCCCGCGATGAATCCCCGTTATAGGGACTTGGCAGCGGAATCCGTTTACGAATACGGAAGCCGGGCCGGAGTATGGAGATTAGCGCGACTGTTCAAGCAGCAGCGAATTCCGGTTACCGTGTCAGCATGCGCCGCCGCACTGGAATTGCATCCTGAGATTGCCGAATGGATTAAGCAAAGCGGGCATGAGACGATGGCGCACGGCTGGCGTTGGTCGGAGCTTTGGCTATTATCCAGAGATGAAGAACGGGAAGAAATCCGCAAAGCGGTGGAAGGAATAAAACGGCTGACGGGTACACGCCCAGTCGGCTGGAATAGCCGCTATGGACCCAGCATAAACACTCGCGAGCTGCTGGTGGAGGAGGGGGGATTCCTCTATGACTCCGATGCCTATAACGACGATATCCCGTATTTTACGTCCGTTAAGGGCAAGTCGCATCTCGTTCTGCCCTATACCAAGACCTACAACGATACCCGGTTCATTATTGCCCAAGGATTCGGAAGTCCGGATGATTTCGTCCTGACCTGCAAGAAAGCGCTGGACTACTATGTGGAGGAAAGCGAGTACGCCCCCAAGATGATGTCGATAGGCCTGCATGCGAGAACGATGGGACAAGCAGCGAGAACTTCGGCGTTGAAAGATTTTATTACCTATGCCAAGTCCATACCGGGAGTAGCGTTCATGCGTCGAAACGATATAGCAAGCTGGTGGATAGAGCACCATAAGGAATTCGCACATGTTCAAAGGAATTAGCGACTGGGCGTTCAGGGAAGCGGCTTCCGGGGAAGCCATTATTCGCATGGCAAGCCGGATGGGCTTCGATGGCGTTGAGTTCAACGTTTATGAAGAAGATGCTCCGATCTCGCTGAAGAGGTCGCTTGCCGAGTTCAAGCAGTTGGCCGAAGCGGCGACGGATTGCGGAGTGTTATTGCCGTCTCTCTCAACCAGTCTGCATAATGCGTATTCTTTAACCTCTAACAACAAGATAATCAGGCAGAAGGGAATAGACCTCGGAAAACGGATGATCGAGATCGCCTCGGCGCTTGGCGCCAAAACGATCTTGGTCGTGCCGGGTAACGTGGATGCCGAGATTCCTTATGATCGGGCTTATGCATCGGCTCAGGAGGCATTGCTGCTGCTTGCTCCGGAAGCCTCCTCTGCCGGCATCGCCATCGGCGTTGAAAATGTCTGGAACGGCTTCCTCCTCAGCCCGCTTGAATTCGCAGTATTCCTGGATGAACTGAACGAGCCTGCCATCCGCGCGTATTTCGATGTTGGGAATGCGATGAACGCAGGGTACCCGGAGCAATGGATCCGCTTGTTGGGAACGCGATTGGCAGGTGTGCATATGAAGGACTTTAGGCCGGAAGCAGGCAAAGGGCATCAGGTTGTTCCGTTCTTCTACGGGGATGTGAATTGGGCAGCGGTGATGGATGCGTTGCGATGCGTAAATTATGAAGGGTTCTTGATAGCAACACCGCCTTCCCGGTCCGGATCGCCTGAACGCCACATGCGCAATGTATCCGATGATATCGGGGAAATTATGGAGCTATAAGGAGGAACCGACAGATGGAATTGGGATTAAAAGGGAAAGCCGCCCTCGTGGCGGCTTCCAGCAGAGGCTTAGGTAAAGCATGCGCAAAGGAGCTTGCCTGTGAAGGCGTTAACGTCATGCTGACTGGCCGCTGCGAAACCGAACTTCAGAAAACCAAACTAGAGCTGCAAGCCTTGGGCGGTGGTAATGTGAACTATGTGGTATGTGACATAACCCAAAAAGCGGATATTGCGAATGCCGTTAAGTCGACGCTTGAAAGCTTTGGCCGGATCGATATTCTGATCAACAATGCAGGCGGTCCCCCGACGGGCGGCATAGAAAAGTTGACCGACGATGACTGGTACAAGGCGTTTGAATTAAACCTGCTGAGTTATGTTCGATTCATAAGCGAAGTGATTCCGTACATGAAGGAGCAGCGCAGCGGCAGGATCATTAACCTGGCCTCTTCTTCCGTAAAGCAGCCTATTCCCGGACTCATATTATCCAATACGTTCAGATCCGGTATTGTTGGATTGGCCAAGACACTATCATCGGAGCTTGCCCCTTACAATATATTGGTCAACACCATTTCGCCGGGAAGAATCGGAACGGAGCGAATTGAGGAGCTGGACGCGATCAAGGCGAAGCAGCAGGGGATCAGCATCGAACAGGTTCGAGAGGAATCGAAAAAAACGATCCCGCTCGGGCGTTACGGCGAAGTGGAGGAATTCGGAAAAACCGTAGCTTTTATTGCTTCTGAAGCTGCCTCTTACATCACGGGATCCTCTCTGCTGATTGATGGCGGAATGGTAAAGGGGATATAACTTCACCCACCCAGGATGGGTAAAATGATTCAGAAAATCGAGCATATTGCCATCGTGGTGAATCTTATGGGAGTATCAATTCGTTATGATTCTGGTATGTTTATAAGTTGAGCCATACAACAACACCCATAAATCGGGCTTGCCGAGATATGGGTGTTGTTGATCGTACTGCCTTCCCGATGCGTAAATCAGCATAAAATCGGCTTTATATTTATCCTATCATCTTCTCCAGGAACCACACGATTTTCTTGTGGGGGGATGGCATATGTGCCATACTAATTGGATAAAAAAGGAGACGAGTATGATGCATGAATTTGAGGCGGAGCTGACCGGAAGGGACAGGAACGTGGACCTACCTAACAGTTCCCTTGAACGTGAATGAGGTATTCGGAAGCAAGGCGCAAGTTAAGGTGATGGGAACAATTAACGGCATTAACTATAAAGGGTCTCTAATGCCGCATGGGGACGGCAAGCATTACTTGGTAGTCAATAAATCGTTACGGGAAGCTGCAAAGGCGACAACAGGCCATATAGTTAAAGTTGTGATGGAACGAGATACGCAGCCGCGCTTGGTAGAGGTTCCGGAAGATGTTCTTACTAGTCTGGGAACAAATGCGCAAGCGATAGCAAATTTCAATAATCTCGCTTATTCCCATCAGTAAGAGGTCATGTAAAAAGGATATTAATGTTTCAAATTGCCCGTTGACAGTTCTTGGGGGGCGATGGTAAAGTGACACATATACTTTGATGAACGGAAAGGAGGGTTACGGACATGCGCGAATATCACCGTCTAATGGCATTTCCGCCAATTGGTGGAGTAATTAATGGAATTGTTATCAGATATGGACGTAACCCTCTCGCGAATTAATTATTACGAATCAGAGAAAGATGCTTCTCATTTCTCTTCAGTTCGTAGTAAGGCGCATGGTTACGGCAGCGTAATCGTGCGCCTTTTTTATCGCATCCGGCGGGTTGCGGCAGCCTATGTGGCAGCCCCAATACCGGTGCGGTTTCGGATTGTAGGATAATCCGATAAGGCGTATCGCTTACGGCGGTATGCCTTTTTTTGTTCTTCATTTTGAGGGGTGTGGATATAGATATGTTTATCGTTTTGAAGAAATTAAGCTGGTTTTTCCGCATGCATTGGAAGCGGTACGCACTTGCCATCGTGCTGCTGACAATCGTGGGCATTCTGGATGTTATTCCTCCGAAGCTCATCGGAATGGCGATCGATGGGATTCAGCAGGAGACGCTGACCGGTACAAAGCTGATGCAGCTGCTCGGTTTCTGGGGAGCACTGACGGTGGTCGGATATGGACTCACGTATGTCTGGTTATACCAGCTATTCGGGGGAGCATTTGTTCTGGAGCGGTTGCTCCGTTCAAGACTCATGCGGCATCTGCTGAAGATGAGCCCTGCGTTCTATGAACGAAACCGAACCGGTGACTTGATGGCTAGGGCAACGAATGATTTAGGTGCAGTGTCGGTCACGGCCGGCTTTGGCATATTGACTCTTATCGATTCTACGCTGTTCATGATGACGATTTTAGTCGTCATGGCAGGTTTGATCAGCTGGAAGCTTACACTCGCTGCTATGCTGCCGCTGCCGGTGATGGCGCTGCTCATGCAGCATTTCGGCAAGAAGATTCATGAACGATTCATGAGTTCGCAGGATGCCTTCGGCAAGCTGAACGATCAGGTGTTGGAGTCGGTGTCCGGCGTTCGGGTCGTTCGAGCATTCGTACAGGAAGAAGCGGATCGGGAGCGGTTCAGTAAAACGACAGACGATGTATTCGGCAAGAACATCGCAGTAGCCAAAATTGATGCGCTGTTTGAGCCGACAGTCAAAATTTTAGTTGGCATAAGCTACTTAATCGGTTTGTGTTATGGTGCAGTGCTCGTATTCCGCAATGAAATATCGTTAGGCGAGATGGTGTCGTTTAACATGTTCCTGGGGATGCTCATCTGGCCGATGTTCGCCATCGGGGAACTGATTAATATTATGCAGCGCGGCAACGCATCTTTGGATCGGATTAATGAGACGCTTGGAGCAAAGCCTGATGTGCTGGAAACGGATGCCCCAATTAAGGTGGACGTTCCGGAATCGATCGAATTCGATGCCGTGACATTCCGTTATCCATCTTCGACGATCGACAATTTGGTCGATATTTCATTCACGCTCAGGCGCGGTCATACGCTCGGTATCGTTGGCCGAACAGGCAGCGGCAAAACGACCTTGCTGAAGCAGTTATTACGCGAATATCCGATGGGCAAGGGTAATTTAAAGGCAGGAGGCGTTCAGCTTACCGAGCTTGAGCTTGACAGATTGCGAAGCTGGATTGGTTATGTTCCGCAGCAGCCGGTCCTGTTCAGCAAAACGATCCGTGAGAATATTTGGTTCGGCAGCACGGATGGAAATCTCGATGAGGAACGGTTAAATCGCGCCTTGGAGCTGGCATCGTTCCGCAAAGACGTCGTATTCCTCCCGGATGGTTTGGAGACGCTGGTCGGAGAGAAAGGCGTTGCGTTATCAGGTGGTCAGAAGCAGCGGGTCAGTATTGCAAGGGCGGTTATTGCCGATCCGGAGATTCTTATTTTGGATGATGCGCTTTCCGCAGTGGACGCGAAGACGGAGATGGAAATTCTGGAGGGCATCCGCAGCGAGAGGCAAGGTAAAACAACGCTTATTACCACTCACAGGCTATCTGCGGTGCAGCATGCCGACTGGATTGTCGTACTGGATGAAGGCCGGATCATCGAAGAGGGAACGCATGAGCAGCTCTTGAAGAACAATGGCTGGTATAAGGAGCAGTATGATCGTCAGCAATTGGCTTCGGCCGTGGGAGCATAAGATTAATTAGAAGATTAACAGTAACATAAGAAATGTAGGTGACATGAACCAATGAGCAATAACGGCAAACGATTATTCCAATATGCTTTGAATTATAAAAAACCGATTATACTGGCGCTGCTGCTGCTGTTACTTGCGGTAGGCGTCGAGCTGGTTGGTCCTTTCCTGGCCAAGCGGATGATCGATACGAACATCATGGGCATCGAAAAGCCATGGTATGAAACAAAACAGGAAGACAGCTACGCGGTTCCCTATAAGGGGAGCCGTTATAAAAGGGCGGATCACTTGGCCGAAGGGGAAGACAAAGGCCGTGAAGTCCGAATCCTGCAGTCTGGCAGGTCTTACTACTTTGTCGATACGGCGGGTGTTCCGAATACCGGTAAACGAAATTTTGCGGGTGGGAAGCTGACGGTTCTGAGGGACGACGGGAGCACGGTGCAATTTCCGGCAGCCAAGCTGACAACCGGCGAATCCTACGGCTTCTATAAGCCGGAATTCCGAAGCTTGATCCTGATGGCTGCGAGCTACGTCGGACTTCTGTTAATTGGTTCCGGACTCGCTTACGGACAGCGATTATTGCTTCAAGTATCCGCCAACCGGATCGTCAGGAAAATGCGAAACGATGTATTCCGGCACATTCAGCGGCTTCCGGTGCAGTACTTCGATAATTTGCCTGCCGGTAAAGTCGTAGCGCGGGTTACGAACGATACCGAAGCCATCCGGGAACTGTACGTGGCGGTATTGGCGAACTTTTTCTCCGGAATCATCTATATAACCGCCATTATCGGCGCCTTGTTCGTGCTGGATACGAATCTTGCGTTAATCGCTTTGCCGTTTATTCCGATTTTGTACGTGTGGATCGTTATTTACCGGAAGTTTGCGGCTAAATATAATCACGTGATTCGTTCACGTCTGAGCGACATTAACGGAATGATCAACGAATCGATCCAAGGGATGCCGATCATCCAGGCTTTCCGCAAGGAAAAGGAAATGATGGCCGAATTCCATGAAATGAACGATGAGTATTTCAAATATCAGAATAAGCTGCTCAGCTTGAATTCGATAACATCCCATAACTTGGTCAACGTGCTGCGTAATATTGTCTTTATCGGTGTGATATGGATGTTCGCGGGAGGATTTCTCAATGCAGCAGTATCAGTCGGCGTCCTCTATGCGTTCATTGACTATATGAACCGGATGATGCATCCAATCGTCGGCATCGTGAACCAGCTTTCTAATCTGGAAGTCGCAAGGGTGTCTGCGGAGCGGGTGTTCACGCTGCTGGATGAACCGGGTATAGAAGTGTCGGACAGCCGGATGCAGCGCTACAAGGGTAATGTAAGCTTCCATGAAGTTTCGTTCGGTTACAAACCCGGCGAGGATGTGCTGAAGAACATTACGTTCGGGGCCAAACAAGGGGAGACCGTCGCGCTTGTAGGTCATACGGGCTCGGGCAAAAGCTCGATTCTGAATCTGTTGTTCCGGTTCTATGACGTTGAACGGGGAGTCATTGCCGTGGATGGCATCGACGTACGCGATATGCCGAAGCAGCAGCTTCGTCAGCATATGGGCATCGTGCTCCAGGATCCGTTCCTGTTCACGGGAACGATCGCCTCGAACGTCAGCTTGGACGATTCGTCCATTTCCCGGGAAAAAGTGGAGCAGGCACTTCGCGATGTAGGCGCGTATGACATGTTCATGCAGCTGCCGGGCGGACTGGATGAGCCGGTCATCGAGAAAGGAAGCACGCTCTCCTCAGGACAGCGGCAGCTGATCTCGTTTGCGCGGGCGCTGGCATTCGATCCGGCAATCCTGATCTTGGACGAAGCCACGGCAAGCATTGATACGGAGACGGAAGCCGTTATCCAGCAGGCGCTTGATGTGCTGAAGAGGGGTCGGACGACGTTCGTGATCGCCCATAGGCTATCGACGATCCGAGAGGCCGATCAAATCCTCGTGCTTGACCGCGGCCAAATTACGGAGCGCGGCAATCACGCCGAACTGATGCAGCAGGGCGGCAAATACTTCGCCATGTACCAGCTGCAGCAGGGTGCTGTGGCTTAAGCATAAACAGAGGAAGGGCTATTCCGCTCAGGTCAATATTGACTTGAGCGGGATAGCCCTTTCTTATTAATAAGCTAGGGTAAGGTTGAACACTTTGCCAAGTCGCTTGTCATGGAGCAGCTGCCGGCTGCTCCATTGAACAGAGAGCGTACAAAAACGATGTCTTCTTTACCCTGTGCATCATCCTAAACTGGCATGCGCCTCAACAAGTAAAGCTCTGCACTTGGCTTCAGCTAGCTATCCAAAACACCGGTATAGGTTTGAATGAATTTACGGGGGGAGATGCCTTCGATCTGTTTGAAAGCTTTGCTGAATGCATATACGCTGCCGTAGCCGACCTTCTCGGCAATGGCTGAGACCGACAGCGGACTGTAAATCATGAGATCCTTCGCCTTCTCGATGCGGTAACGCATTTGGAATTGATGCGGTGTGAGCCCGTACTTTTGCTTGAACAGCCGGGAGAAATGAAAGACGCTGAGCATCGCGGTCTTAGATAAATCCTCCAGCAGAACCGTTTGGTCGAAGCGATCCATGATAAGGGTGGCGACAGTGTCAAGCGATTTGTGATGGACCCGAAGATGATTGCTTTCGCTTGCCTCAAGCCCCTTAACGATCAGATAGAGCAGCTTTAATACTAATGATTTTTGCAGGATGTAGAAATCAAGGTCTCGTCTCTCATAGGCATGAATGAGCTGCTGCAGTGTCTTTAGGACTTCCCCGTGATTCTCGATTTGAATGACATCCGGTATTTGCAGAACGTTCCCCAGCACATCTTCGCGAATCCATCTCACTTCCTGTTCACTGCATTCGGATCGGTTTTTAAAGTTGATGGGAACCTCCTCGAAATTCTCTTCGTTCAAAGCGTCAAAATGAATATGCGGCATCCAGCATTCACCGCTCGATTCAATGAACTCATGCTCCTTGCCGGGCTTGAATAAGACAATGTCGCCAGGTTTGATGATATGGATCTCATTATCGATCCGGATGGTCAGGCCGCCTTTCTCCAGATAGAGAAGCTCGTAGTCGAAAATGAAGCGTGATTGTAACCGCATCTCCGGCACGCGATGATTCCAGGCTCTTCGAACATTGGGCGATAACTTTAGCAGCAAGGTTTTTTTAGAAATGGAGAGCGCTTCCATACATTCACCCCAAGATAGCAAGATTGGATAAATAATCACAATTTACAATAAAGAAGTTGAAAAAAAACTATGATAATATAAGCAATGTAATCGGTAACACGGTATTGAGGTTTAATACCGGATAGCAATATCTATTATATTATGACAGTTTCTACGCAGCAACTATTTACCTGAACCTGCCACTTAGTCAAACTACAACTGAAGCTGAAGGAGTAATCACAAATGAGTTTATTTAATGGATTAGACATGGGAATCGGAAGCTTGGCGAGAGTATCGAGTGCGAAGTCGCGTTCGATAAGCGCAGAAAATTTTAACGGGGAAAAGGGCAAGGGCGGCATGGCGACCGAAGGTACCGGAGCTAAATGCGCGCGTGATCTCGGCATGGGCTGGAAGGTGTCCCCTTCGGTTGAAATTGCCGCGGGCGCTACCTTCACGATGGCTGATATAGACGGACCTGGAGCGATTCAACATATATGGCTGACATGTTTTCCATCCCATTGGCGGAATATGATTCTACGCATGTACTGGGATGATGAGGAGCTGCCATCGGTGGAGGTGCCGCTCGGGGACTTCTTCTGTAATGGCTGGCAGGAGCGCTGCAATGTGAATTCCCAGCCGATCGCCGTTAATCCTGCCGGAGGAATGAACAGCTATTGGCTGATGCCGTTCCGCAAGCATGCCAAAATAACGGTAGAGAACAGAGAATCCGACAAGGTCGTTCTTTATTATCAAGTCGACTATACGCTGACGGATGTACCGGCAGATATGGCATACTTTCATGCCCAGTGGAGAAGGTCCAATCCCGTTCCATATGGTGAGGTTCATACGATACTGGACGGCGTTACCGGAAAAGGACATTATATCGGAACCTACCTGGCATGGCAGGTTAATAATACAGGCTGGTGGGGCGAGGGTGAAATTAAGTTCTTCATGGATGGCGATCATCAATTCCCGACGATCTGCGGAACAGGGACGGAGGATTATTTTGGCGGGGCCTGGAACTGGGAGCAGCCGATCGGACAATACTCCACGTATTCGACCGCGTATCTGGGGATGCACCAGCTCATTAAGCCGGACGGATTATACCGCAGCCAACAGCGCTTCGGCATGTACCGGTGGCATATCATGGATCCGATCCGCTTCGAGAGCGACTTGAATGTAACGATTCAAGATCTCGGCTGGCGATCAGGCGGAAGGTATTTGCCGCAGCAAAGCGATATTGCTTCAACCGCATTCTGGTACCAGTTAGAGCCGCACGCTGCACATCCCCCATTACCGGGTAACGATGAGCGGGAAGTCATTTGACCGCGGATGGCTCTCCATATTTGTTAAGGGTGTTGAGGTGAACGGGCATTGCTTAAAGCAACAATTAAAGAAGTAGCTGCAGAAGCCGAAGTTTCGACAGCGACGGTATCCCGTGTCCTCAATAACAGCTTGAAGGTAAGCATAGAAGCAAGGCAGCGCGTCAGCGCAGCAATCGCGAAGCTTAATTACGAGCCCAGCGCTATCGCAAGAAGCTTGAAGCAGGATAGAACGTTCATGATCGGAATAATCGTACCTGACATTACGAATTCGTATTTTATGGAAATATCGAAGGGAATTGAGGATACGGTTGGACAAAGCGGATTCCAGCTCATGTTCTGCAGCTCCGATGAGAATACGGATAAAGAGGGCAGGCTTCTTCAGCTGCTGAACGAGAAACGGGTCGCCGCAGTCGTAATTGCGACTGCCGGAGGCAATGGAGACAAGATCATGAGCATGTCCCGTTCCGGTCTGCCGGTGGTGCTGATCGACCGCAGTCTGGATGGCCAGGATGGCTCGAATCAGTTGGATCTGGTTGCCGAGGATAATAAGGCGAGCGCTTACATGCTAACGAGACGGCTGCTGCAGGATGGGCATAGTGCACTTGGTGTTGTCAACGGTCCATCCTGCGTCAGTACGGGGCGGGAACGCTATGAAGGCGTGCTTCAGGCCATACGGGAATGGGGAATCGACGAGCCCTCCCATCTGTACAACGGTGATTTCTCCGTCGAAGGGGGCATCCGGGCAGTGCGGCAATTCGGGCAGACAGGAAGCATGCCGACGGCAATTGTATCGCTTAACAACCGAATGACGTTCGGTGTTCTGCTCGAGCTGATCCGAAGAGGTTTGCATATCCCGAGCGATGTGGCAATTGCTTCCTTCGGCGAGGTCGAATCGGGGCAGCTGCTGAAAAATCCGAAGCTCTATTATATCGATCAACAGCCTTATGACATGGGGAAGAGAACCGGTGAGCTGCTGCTCAGCCGGATGAGTAAGGAAAAGCGCAGCGCCGATCCTCATGTGGAAATCTTCCATCATCAAATTAAATGCATCCTATAACCTATAGCTGCAGTCTAAAACGAACGAATGACTTGGAGAGGTGAGCCAGATGTCTGCAATACAAGCTGCAAATCGGCTGCAGGGCAATTTGCCGAAGATCGGGATTCGTCCCATTATTGACGGACGCCGGGGCGGCATCCGCGAATCACTCGAAGAAGTAACGATGGACATGGCGAAGGCGGCAGCCGCCTTCTTAACCGAAAATCTGAAGCACAGCTGCGGCTTACCCGTGGAATGTGTAATCGCCGACACCTGTATCGGCGGTGTAGCCGAAGCGGCCCGAGCGGAGCAAAAATTCGCGACGGAGGGAGTTGGCGTCACAATCTCGGTAACGCCGTCATGGTGTTATCCGACGGAAACGATGGATACCGATCCCGCCAGACCGAAAGCGATTTGGGGCTTCAACGGAACCGAGCGGCCGGGAGCTGTTTATCTTGCTGCCGCACTGTCCGCGCATAACCAGAAAGGGCTTCCTGCCTTCAGTATTTACGGGCATGACGTACAGGACATCGGGGACAGGGAGATAACGTCCGACGTGCAGGAGAAGCTGCTTCAGTTTGCCCGGGCGGGTCTTGCCGTCGCGACGATGCGGGGCAAATCGTATCTGTCTATGGGCTCGGTCTCGATGGGCATCGCGGGCTGTATCGTGGATGAATCTTTCTTCCAGAAATATCTCGGCATCCGCAATGAATATGTCGATATGACGGAGTTTGTAAGACGCATGGAGCTCGGCATTTACGATCGCGGGGAATATGAGCTTGCTTTGGCTTGGACGAAGGACAATTGCAAGGAAGGGGTCGACGTGAATCCGGAGCATCTGAAACGAACCGCCCAACAGAAGGAGAAGGACTGGGAAACGGTCGTCAAAATGACGCTGATCGCACGCGATCTGATGATCGGCAATCCGAAGCTGGACGAGATCGGATACGGGGAGGAAGCGCTTGGACATAATGCCATTGCGGCCGGCTTCCAAGGGCAGCGGGCATGGACCGATTACTTCCCTAACGGCGACTTCATGGAGGCGATGCTGACATCCTCGTTCGATTGGAACGGTATCCGCGAGCCGTTCATGCTGGCGACGGAGAACGATACACTTAACGGAGTTACGATGCTGTTTGGCCATTTGCTTACGAATGCGGCGCAAATATTCGCCGATGTCCGTACCTATTGGAGTCCTGAAGCGGTCAAACGAGTGACAGGTCATGAATTGACCGGCAGAGCAGCGAACGGCGTCATCCATTTGATCAATTCCGGACCGGCTGCGCTTGACGGTACGGGACGTCAAACCCTCAATGGCGAACCTGTCATGAAGCCTTTCTGGGAAATAACCGAGAATGAGGTGAAGAGCTGCCTGGAAGCTGCGCAGTGGTGCCCTGCGGTAGACTTCTTCCGCGGCGGCGGCTTCTCGACCGATTTCACGACCCGCGCCGGCATGCCGGTTACAATGGCCCGCATTAATCTCATCGCCGGACTCGGCCCAGTGCTTCAGCTGGCGGAGGGATATACGGTCGAATTGCCGGGCGACGTGCACGATAAGCTGGATAAGCGAAGCAACCAGACCTGGCCGACAACCTGGTTCGCTCCGAATTTGACGGGCGAAGGGCTGTTCAAGGATGTATATACGGTAATGAACAAATGGGGCTCGAATCATGGAGCTATAAGCTATGGTCATATTGGCGGCGACCTGATTACGCTGGCATCGATGCTTCGCATTCCGGTTTCCATGCATAATGTGCCGGAAGAAAAAGTGTTTAGACCGAGCGCTTGGGCCGCATTTGGCGAAATGGAGCCGGTCGGCGCCGATTACCGCGCCTGCCAGACATTCGGACCGCTCTATCGATAACGGAAAGGAGATCCATGTTATGCACGCCAAATATGCAATCGGAATCGACTACGGCACGGAATCCGGAAGAGCTTTGCTCGTTGATATCGCGGATGGAACGGAAATCGCAACGCATGTTACGCCTTATCCGCACGGCGTGATGGACGTCAAGCTGCCGGACGGGACCGCGCTTGGTCCCGACTGGGCACTGCAGCATCCGGATGATTATATGGAGGTGCTCAGATGCTCGGTGCCGGAGGTGCTGCGCGCAGCAGGAATAAATCCTGACGACGTGATCGGGATCGGCATTGATTTTACGGCCTGCACGATGATGCCTCTGGATGAGCAGGGCAAGCCGCTTTGCCTGAGCCCGGAATGGAGCGGCAACCCGCACAGTTGGGTGAAGCTGTGGAAGCATCACGCGGCTCAGGTGGAAGCAAGCAGGTTGAATGAAATCGCCATGGAGCGGGAAGAGACATTCCTGCCCCGCTATGGCGGCAAGCTTTCCTCGGAATGGATGATCGCCAAAGTATGGCAAATTTTAAATGAAGCGCCCGAAATTTACGAGCAGACGGACTTGTTTATGGAAGCTGCGGACTGGGTCGTCATGCAAATGACCGGCAGCTTAATACGGAATAGCTGCACAGCCGGCTACAAAGCGGTATGGCATAAGGAGCAAGGCTATCCGTCGAATGATTTTTTTGCGGCTCTGGATCCTCGGCTCGAATCGCTCACCGAAACGAAGCTCCGCGGTCATATCGCGGCGCTTGGATCCAAAGCGGGTGAATTGAACGCCGCAATGGCAGAGGCCATGGGGCTGCGGCCGGGCATCGCGGTTGCGGTCGGCAATGTCGATGCGCATGCGGCTGTCCCGGCAGCAGGCGTCGTGACGCCGGGCAAGCTGGTCATGGCGATGGGAACCTCGATTTGTCATCTGCTGCTCAGCGACAAGGAAGTGAACGTCGAAGGCATGTGCGGCGTCGTAGAAGATGGAATTGTAGCAGGTTATTATGGCTATGAAGCAGGGCAATCGGCGGTAGGTGATATTTTCGCCTGGTATGTCGATGAGGCGGTGCCGCAATATGTGCAGCATTCCGCGCAGGAGGAAGGCGTCAGCGTTCATCAATGGCTGGAGAGCAAGGCAGCGGAATATCGTCCAGGCGAAACCGGACTGCTGGCATTGGACTGGTGGAACGGCAACCGTTCCGTCCTTGTTGACGCGGATCTCTCGGGCTTGCTCGTCGGCTTTACGCTTCAAACGAAGCCGGAGGAAATATATAGAGCACTTCTCGAATCCACTGCATTCGGAACAAGAAGGATCATTGAAGCATTTCATCTGAACGGTGTCGAGGTCAAGGAATTGTATGCCTGCGGAGGACTGCCGCAGCGTAACCGGCTCTTGATGCAAATTTATGCGGACGTTACAGGGCGGGAAATCAAAATCGCCGATTCGACGCAAACGGCGGCGCTCGGCGCAGCGATGTTCGGTTCGGTAGCAGCCGGTTCCGGGGCGGGCGGCTACGATTCCATCGTCGAAGCGGCGCAGAACATGGCGCGGGTTCGCGAGGAAACATTCAATCCGATTCCGGAGCACGCTGCGGTATACGAGGAGCTTTATCAAGCCTACCTGAGGCTGCATGATTATTTCGGACGGGGCGGCAATGACGTTATGAAAACATTGAAAGCGATGAAGCGCAGTACTGAATAAAGAAGGCTGCTTAAGTTGAGATAAGCGATGATAGAGAGCTGGCAATAGATGACCGGATGGGGGATTTTCATCCCATCCCAAGGTTATCGTGGCGGCGCACGCTGCTTTATTTGATACAATGTGCAATCGATCTCACATTTCGACAACATCCCCCTACCTAGAAGGCGGACACGGGAAGGCAAGCCGTATTGGTAGGAGGGAGAAAGCTGCTGAAGCCAGCTGCTTTTACGCGAATCTGATGCCAATCGTACCATGTATTCTTGTCAGCGCTTTCAAGTAACGGATAACGATGCAGACAGGGAGGTGGTAACGCTGAAAACTAGAAAATGGCTCGCTTTGGCCGCCTCTGTCCTGTTTGCCGGAATGACGGCCTGCGCAAGTGGAGAAAATTCAGGGAATGACATGCTGGAAGCGGGAGGCAAAACGTTTCTGCTCAAAGAGATCGCGGATTTGAAGCAAGTGGCTCAGCTGACGGGAAAAGACAGCATCAATAAGACCGATCGGTATGGGCTCTACGGCACCGATTTGGGCTCTATGTTCAACTCAGGCGACAAGACCTATTTCGTCTTTGGCGATTCGTTCGGCGAAAGGCCGGAGGGGATGACCGGCGCGGGAGGCGGTTACTGGCGATCCAATACGATGGCTTATACAACCGATCAAGATCCCACAGACGGCATTACATTCGACGGCATGATAAAGGATGAATTGAATCTGGCGAAAGAACTGCTGCCTTCCAAGAAAATCGATTTTGACGAAATGACCGTAATTCCGACTCACGGCCTCTACGCAAACGGCGCGATGTATCTCTATTATATGTCGGTCAATCACTGGGGAGATCCCGGTCAGTGGGATGCTAATTACGCAAGTATCGCTAAATCGGCGGATGAAGGGAAAACGTGGACGCTGCAGGACAACCTGAAATGGCCGGGCGACAGCAACTTTATCCAAGTAAGCCCTTACAGAATCAAAACTGACGGACAAGAGGCGGAGATTTATTACTGGTGCATCCCATCCGGCCGGTTCGGAGGCGTGAAGCTGATGAAAGTGAAAGAGAGCTCCATTGAGGATCCGGCTCAGTATGAATATTTCACGGGCCTGGACGGAAATGACGCGCCGGCATGGAGCACCAAGATGTCTGATGCCGGGCTGGTTGTAGACGATTCCGTAGGCGAGCTTTCCGTCGTGTGGAACCCGTATTTGAAACGATGGTTGATGACTTACTTGAAAGAAGGACGCGGTATTGTCATCCGTGAAGGATTGACGCCTTGGGGACCATGGAACGAAGCGATCGATCTGGTTAAAGCTGCAGATTATCCGGGCTTATACGGCCCTTTCATGAACACCCGGTATTTGGAAGAAGACGGGAAAACGATTTATTTCGGATTATCGCTCTGGGATCCTTATAACGTATTCTGGTTCAAAGCTTCCTTAATAAAATGAAAGCGAATACATTGATGGACGTTTAGAGATTCGTCTTATCCTTACTCACGGTTTAGGCGCGTTACCCGCGTTTAAATAGATAGACCAAATAAAAGGGAGGATTCATCAATGAAAATGAAACGCGGAAAGGTCTTGGCAGCTGCGCTCGCAGTCATGCTCGTACTTACGCTGGCGCTCACCGCCTGCGGCAACTCGGGCGGCAATTCCACGAACGGATCGGACAATGGAGCAAATACCGGAAATGCGGGGAATACCGGCGGTACGGTTAACGAGCCGAAAGAAGAAGATACGAAACCGGCTGAGAAATCAACATTGGAGTTCTGGGCGAACAAATTCGAACCGACAACGGATGCCTGGTTTAAAAAATGGACCGACGAGTTCAACAAAACCCATGAGAATATCCAAATCAAGCTGACGATTGTGCCGGGAGACGCATGGGCGCAGAAAATGAAAGCCGCACAAGCTGCCGGTAAAGCTCCGGATCTGTATACGATGAACTATGGCGGCATCGCTAATGCAGCGAAACTCGGCCAAATCAAGCCGCTTAACGATTTGATGGATCCGAGCGTATTTAACGATTTGTATGACAATGTCAAAGAGTTCGTGTCAATCAAGGGCACTTATTATGCTTATCCGAAACTTGTCGAACCGTCCGCTGTCCTTTACTACCGGAAAGACTTGTTCACAGCTGCGGGATTAGACCCTGAGAAACCGCCGGTGACGTGGGATGAGCTGATTGACTACGGTAAAAAGCTGACCCAAAAAGGCATTTACGGTCTGGCAACTGCGCAGACTGCGCCGGATTTGGGCTGGTCCAGCTGGGGGCTCCAATATAATGCTGCCGGCCATCTTCCGATTGCGGACGACTGGTCCAAGGCTGATGTGATGAACGACGGCTACAAGAAGCTGCTTGACTACTACAAAACCGCTTATGAATCAGGCATCATGCCGAAGCAGGGGTTATCTGCTTACGCGGACGCCGCTCCATTTGGCAAAGGGAAAGTCGCGATGGAGATCAGCGGCTCTTGGGCAATCGGTTTGTTCCGCAACGATTACAAGAGCATGCTGGATAAAATCGGCGTCGCGCCGATGCCTTCCATAGACGGCGACCAAACGAAGCCAACCTCGACGCTTGGCGGCTGGACCCTTGTCATCGACGGTAAATCCAAACATGAGCAGGAAGCAGCCGACTTTATCTCTTATCTGCTTGCCGGCGACACCAACATTATGATCGACTTCTTCAAAACAAGCCAGTTCTCGAAATTCTCGCCGCGCAAATCCGTCGACGAAGCGATGAACCAGGACGAAGCAGCGAAAAACGACCCATGGCGCAAGCTGATTGCAGAAAAAGTAATTCCGTATGCGAAGGCTGAACCTATCTATCCATGGGATATCAGTATGGCATTCTCCACCGCGATCGAATCGGCCATGAAAGGCGAAAGCGTGGACAAAGCGCTGGAGAAGGCGGAGAAGACGATAAACGATTTCATCGCCAAAAATAAATTGGCAGGCACGAATCCGATTAATCAATAGACGGAAGCTCCTCAGCCTCCGGGGACGCGGGTTCCCGGAGAGCTGATTTCCGTATTCCATATCGACGGTGGTGAATCGCACGAATGATGAAAAAAAATTACCGCTACGATAACATGACCGCCTATTCAATGCTGGCGCCGATCGTGGTGCTGCTGACCATTTTCGTAGTCATTCCCTTTGTTTACGCAATCCGCGTCAGCTTCTATGACTGGAGCTTCTATCAGGACTCCGCTTATGTCGGGTTCCGCAACTTCTATAATGTCATGACCGATGCGCTGTTTATTAAATCCGTATGGGTCGGTATCAAATTTGCGCTGATGGTTGTTCCTGCCGGATTGATTCTGGCGTTCCTCTTCGCGCATGTGATCAAAGGGCTGGGCTCCGTATTTTCCGGATTCGTCAAGACGGCTATTTACATTCCGACCATCATTTCGGGTGTTGTCGCCTCTATTATTTTCGTGTTTATTTTCGATTATGACGCCGGATTGGCTAATTATATCGTCGGATTGTTCGGCATAGAACAGCAGGCATGGCTTGCCGACGTGAAGACAGCGCTCCCTAGCATCGCGATACCTGCAGTTTGGCTCGGGTTCGGTCTTACCACGCTGATGATGCTGGCCGGATTGAACGATATTCCGGAAAGCTATTATGAAGCGGCCGAGCTGGAGGGCGCAGGAACTGCTGCCAAAATGAGATATATAACCATCCCTCTGATGCGTAACATTTCACTGTTTCTTCTAGTGACCGGTTTCACGGGCGCCATCTCGCAGTTTGAGCTTTCATTGGTCATGACGGGCGGCGGTCCGCTCGATGAGACGGCGACGCCAAACCTGTATCTTTACAATCATTTCCGAAATGACGTCATGGTCGGAAACTCCATCGCCGGCGCACTGCTGCTCTTCGTCGTGCTTGGCACGATTTCGGCCATTATTTTCAGAATATTAAACTCGGAAAAAGCGGTGGACGGCTAACAAGAAGCAAAGGGAGGATATCGCAATGAAAACGAAAGATCAAGTGATGAAAACAGTATTGAGCGTAATCGGTTTTCTTGTGGCCCTGACGGCGTTGTTTCCTCTCCTATGGATGACGATCGCCGGCTTCAAGGGGAAGACCGAAGTGCTTTCGACGCCGTTCAAGTTTTTTCCGGATAAGTGGCTGGTTGAGAATTACGCGGATATTTTGAAGGACATCACATTCACCCGCTCGATGGCGGTTACGTTTATCGGCGCCATTGTGTTTACCGTTCTCAGCCTGATTGTCAACTCGATGGCTGCGTATGTGTTCGCAAGGCTCGAATTCCGCTTCAAGCGAATCATGTGGCTGTATGTCATCACGACGATGTTTATTCCGGGAATGGCCATCATGCTGACTTCTTTCATCGTGGTAACGAAATTGAACATGCTCGATACGATGGCCGTTCTCATTCTGCCAGGGGTGGCATCAGCCGGCGGCATGTTCTTTATCCGGCAGTATTATCTGAATATTCCGATCGCCCTGGAAGAAGCCGCATTGATCGACGGGGCGAACCGGATCAAAATTTTCCTGCATGTCTTCATGCCTATGTCCTTTCCGGTATTCGTTATTGTCGGGGTCGGTGCGTATTTAGGCTATTGGAACTCCTTCGTATGGCCGACGATGACCATCACAAACCCGGAACTGTTTCAAATCGCGCAGTACTTGGCAACGTTCCGTTCCGAACGGTCCACGGAGATGGGGCTGCTGATGGCGGGTTCTACGCTGGCGGCCATCCCGACGATTCTCCTGTTCCTCATCTTCCAGAAGTATCTCATCCAGGGTATCAAAATATCGGGGTTGAAGTGACAGCTGCTCAAAGTTTGCACAAGAAATTTTCATTGAGAGGAGGCCTCTGACGCATGATTGAATTGACAAATGGCGTAATTCGGGTCGGCATCAGCGAAACCGACGGTTCGATCCGGAGCATACGGGACGAGAGGAGCGGGATGGAGTATATCGCCGCCGGAACCGGCGGCGATTCGTTCCGACTGGAAACGGACAGGGAAACGAGCGGCGCATTTCTGAATTTTTCCTGCAAGAAGAGCAGTACGGCGGATAAACAGGAAGCGGAACTTACGTGGATGGCGATAAACGGTGTAAAGGTGAATGCCCGGATAACCGTTGCGGCGGGCAAGGACGAAATCGAATTCAGCTGTGAAGCGGACAATGAGCCTGGGGCGGGTATGATCAGTCTGGAATATCCGATCATTCCGGATCTGCGGACGATAACGGACGAAGGTAAAGACGACTATGTGGCGCACAGCTTCGCGACGGGCTTCAAGGTTCGCAATCCGATGGCAAATTTTGAGCATGAAGGTCCGGGGCTGCGCTTCATGCCTTATCCGGAAAGCTTCTCCGGCGCGTCGATGCAGTTTTTCAGCTACTATGGCATGGGCCGGGGCGGACTGTACTTTGCTGCGCTGGACGGGGAAGGGTATGCCAAATGGCTGAACTTCTACAAGAACCGCGGCGGACTGCTGGAGGCGTCCTTCATTCATGGCTGTGAAGATATTGGTCCCGGCAAAGGATTGCAAATTCCCTATTCCGTCATTGTACGGCCGCTTGAGGGCAAGGATTGGTACGAAGCGGCGGATCTTTATCGAAGCTGGGCGGAGCGGCAGGACTGGTGCGCCAAAGGAAAGCTGACGGAGAGGGCTGAGGAAGAAGCCTGCCGCTGGCTTCATGAGGAAATAGGCGTCGCTACATTCGGCATCAACGCAGGCTCCGATCGTACGAAATGGCTGCACAAGTATCACGAATATATCCGTACGCCAATGTTCCATATTCTCGGACCGGACTGGACGAATGCACCCCAAACCTTTTACAAAGGGGTTCCCGGCGGGTTTGACGACTGGTTCCCGACGCGGTTCAACCGGGACAACATCGACTGCATGAGAGATTACGGCGACAAGTTCGCCCCCTTCGAATTCGATTACCTGTTCCATTTCGATGGTGCCGACGGGAATCGGGGGAAAGAGGCGGCGCAGCGTTTTCCCGAGCACAAAAAGAGCATCGACGGCTATCGTTTCCCGTTTATTTGCCCGGCTCATTCCTATACGCAGGACTTGCATATAAGGCGGGATGAGACGCTTCAGCGGAGCGATCAGGTGGACTCTATTTATTATGACATCTCCGCCAATAACATTTTGAAGGTTTGCCTGGATGATTCGCACGGCCATCCCGTGGGTGCCGGGAGGGAAATCGCCGATGCCTATAAGGACAACTACATCCGAACCAAGGAAGCAATGATCAAGGAAGCCGGAAAGTACGTGCCGATGGGCACAGAGATGATGAACGAGCTGTATCTGGACGTTCTTGATTATTATCAGGCACGCGCCGGCGCCCAGCCTGCCGCGCCTTTGGAAGGTTACTTGCTGCGAGGGCTTCTCAAGACGGGAGATGCGGAATTAATCCCGATGTTCACATATGTTTATCATGAATACGGCGCTTTAAGAATGGACGGCTGGGGCAAGCTGGTCGAAGAAATCGGAACCCTCTATTATTTCACCGTCGCGCGAACCTACTTATGGGGCGGCCTCTATGAATTGAATTACGAATACAGCCCGCTTGAAGCGCTCGATGACGGTACCGAAAATCCGCCGGATGAGCATTATTATCCGTTTGAGCCGCGCGGCTATAAGTTTTCAGCGGACCGGGCCCGTTATTTGGCCATGTTCGCCGAACTGCGCACAGGCATCGGCAGCAAATATTTGGCTTACGGGCGAATGCTGCATCCGCTTGATTTTGAATGCGGCAAACTCCGAATGAATTGGTTTCATTATAACCATGGCAAGGAAACAAAGGAGTATAACGATTCCGGCGAACTGACCGTCGACTCGGTCGTTCATGCTGCCTGGCGTTATAAGGATGAGAGTGTCGGGTTGTTTTTTGCTAATGTCAGCGGGGAATGCCGGAAGGTAACCATCGATGTCGGCCCGGAGAAGCTCGGATTGAGCGCCACAGTCTGTAAAAGACATGTTTTACAGGCAGGTACTGCGGCTGCTGGATGCTTCGATATTTCGCTTGATGAAGCTGGAGAGATTGCGTTTGATATTCCCCAAAGAAGCGTCATTCTGCTCGAGTTTTCGTAAAGCGTCTGTGGAAACGAAAGAGGAAAGGGGGTGAATGACAGAACAATTTCATACCAATTCGAGCAGCGTACCATGAAAAAAACTAAACAAGAGGTGAACAAGGATGAAAGCGTTAGTCATCGAAAGTCCGCATCATGCGGCAATCCGGGAAGTTCCATATCCGAATCCCCGGCCAGGCGAAGTGGTAATCAAAGTCGAACGGGTCGGCATTTGCGGTACGGATTTTCATATCTATGAAGGCGAATTTCTTTCCCCTTATCCGATCATACCGGGTCATGAGTTCTCGGGAACCATTCATGAACTGGGGGAAGGGGTGGAAGGGCTCCGAATTGGCGAGCGGGTAACCGCCGATCCTTCCCTGTTCTGCGGACAATGCGTCTATTGCTTAACGAACCGCGGCAACCAATGCGAAAACTGGGGGGCGCTCGGCAACACGGTGAATGGAAGTATGGCTGAATTCGTAGCGGTGCCGGCGAGGAATGTCGTTCGGATCCCCGATTCCATGTCCTTCGAGACGGCGGCATTCATCGAACCGATCGCCTGCGTGGTGCATGCGATGAACCGGCTTCAGCTTAAGGCCGGCAATTCGGTCCTGCTGTTCGGTGCGGGAGCGATGGGCCAGCAGCTGGTGCAGACCTTATCCAGATCGGGCGCTTCCCGCCTTACTGTTGTGGATGTGTCGGAGAGCAAGCTTGCGCTGGCGCTATCGATGGGCGCCACCGAGACGGTTAACGTACGGGATAAATCACGTCTGGCCGGGCAATCATTCGATGTTGTCGTCGACGCGACGGGTATTCCGGCCGTGATCGAGGATGCCTTCTCTTACCTTGGCAAGACGGCGACCTATTTGCAGTTCGGGGTAACGCCCAAACATGCTCAAATCCGTATCAGCCCATTTGATCTCTACCATAAAGATTGGACGCTGATCGGGTCAATGGCTATCAACTATACGTTTATTCCTGCATTCGAATGGGTGAAGGAAGGCAGAATCTTGCTGGAACCGCTCGTCTCTAAGGTCATCTCGCTGGAAGAAGCCGCCGAGTTTTTGTCGAAGCCGAAAGATGCAGAGCTGTTGAAGATTCAGATCAAGCTTTAACGCGTAGCTGAGCTTCCAGGATGGTTATGACTATGGATTGCTGGTCGAACAGACGGGCTGCGGCCCTTCAAAGGAGATTCAGACATGAATTCAAACGTGACTTACAATTTCGAATATGACAAGAAGCTGAAAGCGTGTTTCATCGGTGCGGGCGGACATTCGTACCGCAACGTATATCCGACTTTTCAATATGCTCCTGTGGAACTGCTTGCCGTATGCGATATGAACGGAGACAGGGCGGCGGCTTATGCCGGACAGTTCGGGGCGCCAAGATTTTACACCGACCATATGGAGATGCTGAAAACGGAGCAGCCGGACATCGTGTTCATCGTAACGGCGTATCATCCGGACGGCAGAGTGCAGGCGACGGACCTCGCGCTTGATGCGCTCTCTCTGGGGGTGCATGTTTGGATGGAGAAACCGACCGCATCCAGCGTTGCGGAAGTGCAGGAACTTGCGGAGGCTAGTAAAAGAAGCGGACGTTATGTGATGACGGGAATGAAAAAGATTTTTTTCCCCGCAATCGGGAAAGCCAAGCAAATTACGGCGTCGCCGTCCTTCGGCCGCCCTTCGTCCATCTATATCCGTTATCCGCAGGATCTGCCCGAGTTATCGGACCGGACCGATCTGCGGCGGGTGAAATGGCTGCTTGACCATCTCTTCCATCCCGCATCGATCATCCATTACTTGATGGGGCCGATTGAGCACTTCTCGTATGAACGCGAGCCGTTCAACGGCGGCAGCGTGACGTCCATGAAATTCCGGTCTGGGGCGGTAGGCACCCTGCATATGGCGGCGGGTATTTCCGGCAGCGGACCTCTCGAGAGGCTGGAGGTTGTCGGAGAAGGCGAGAATGTCGTTGTCGATAATGGGGTCAAGGTTACTTATTACCGCAAAGCTGAACGTCCTGCGTACGGCAGGTCGGCATCCTTTCTCGTTCCCGATGAGGAAGCGCCGCTCGTTTGGGAGCCGGAGTTCTCGCTGGGCCAGCTGTACAACAAAAATATTTTCTATTTGGGCTATGTTCCCGAGGTCGTTTACTTCTGCGAATGCGTTCTAAGCGGAACGCCTCCGGAGAAGGGCTCGCTCGCGGATGCTTTGGAAATCGTTAAGCTGTTCGAGGGGTACCGGAATACGCCTCCGGGCACGGTTGCATTGTTGAATGGATAGTTTACGCGAAGGGGAGACGGGGCGATGCCGCATGATCAATGCCTATTCATCGCCCAACCGGCGAGACGCATGGGGAGCAGCCGCTATTCGCACTGATAAGATAAGGAGGATGAATATAGTGATACGAATCAACAGGAAAGCAATCGGCACATCCATGCTGGCAGCGGCGCTGATGGTTTCAATGGCATTGCCTTCTTTTGCCGAAGGATTACCGCAGAACTCCGACTCGTCGGCGTTCGAGCTGACAGCAAGCAAAGCCGTGAAGATTGCAAGAGTAACGGGTGCTTCGCGCGAGGGAGAAACGGTGCCTAATCCGAATCAGACCCGGGCGAACTATGCACTGGCGGCAACTGATCTTGGCATCATGTGGGATGCAACTACGGACTCCAGCCACAAAAAAGTAATGGTCGCATTCGGCGATTCCTATGACAATGGCTGGGGCGGATTCGGCGGTGGAGGCAGCGCAGAGGGCTGGAGAAGCAATTTGCTCGCGGTTTCGGAAGATGCGGAGCTCTCGGACGGACTTACCTTCACATCGATGATTATGGATGAGAATAAAGCCGGCTATGCCAAGGAGATTATCAGCTCCGCCCACAACACTTCCGGAAGCGGCGATTTCACTGCGATTCCTACGGCTGGAATAACGGCAGGCGCAAGACATTATATTCATTATATGCAAATTAAAAATTGGGGAGCTAACGGCCGTTGGAATACGAATTTCTCGGAAATCGCGTATTCGGACGACGAAGGGCAGCATTGGACGAAGTCGGGCGTTAAATGGGACGGATCAAGCAAATTCGCACAAGCGGCTTACGTGAAGGATGGCGGCTATATCTATATGTTCGGGACGCCTGCCGGCAGGTTTGACAGCGCTTATTTGGCTAGAGTGGCGGAAGCGGACATGCTTCACAAGGACCATTATGAGTATTGGAACGGCTCGGGCTGGTCAGTCAATAACGAAGCGGCAGCCGCAGCGGTCGTTGACGCTCCGGTCAGCGAATTGTCGGTTGTATATAATTCTTATTACGATAAGTGGATAATGACCTACTTGAACGAAAACCGTTATGCGATCGTCATGAGGAGCTCTTCGAGTTTGACAAGCGGCTGGTCCGATGAATCCGAAATCGTAACGGGTGCGGAATTCCCTGGTTTATACGGCGGCTTTATTCACCCTTGGACCAACAGCGGCAACGATTTATATTTCCTGATGTCGGAATGGGGTCCGTATAATGTGTTTCTGATGCGCGCGAAGCTGGACATTGGAACACCTCTGCATAATCTCGTTGCGGACCCTTCCTTCGAGAAGCAAGCCGCGGAGACGATCTCCGCTCCATGGACACTTGAGGAAGGAAAAGGCGGGGTTGACCACGGAATGCTGTCAAGGGCGGGAAGCAGCAATGTGTGGCTGAGGAATACAACCGGCTGGAATGCAATCACGCAAACTGTGCCCGTCGAAGCGAATACGGAATACAGCCTTACAGGCTTCGTTAAAACCTCGCAGAACAATAACGCCGGCTATTTCGGTGTGAGGGGCGCTGCCGGGAATATTCTGAAGGAAACGAAGTTTGAAAGATATGACAATTATACGAAATTGAATGTGCGCTTCAATTCCGGCAGCAACTCGGAAGTGAAGATATTTACGGGCATGCATGCAAGCGGAGACACTTGGGTTCAGATTGACGATTATATGCTGCTGCCGGTAGATACGAACCCGCCCGTCATCACGTTATTAGGAGATGCAGAAGTTGAATTGCCGCTTGGCGCATCATTCACGGATGCGGGAGCAGCGGCAGCCGATGGGCGAGATGGCGATCTGTCCCACAAAATCATCGTAGAGGGTAGTGTTAATACAGGGATCGTCGGTACCTATACGCTGACTTATAAAGTGTCTGACTCAGACGGTAATGCAGCCGTACCCGTCACGAGAACGGTCCAAGTCACAGGAGCCGCGTATACCGTCAGCAGCGTTCTCTTCAAAGATACGGACGGCGGAGCGATCACGAAGCTGCCGAAAAAAGGCTTCGTCACCGCGAGCGCAAATGTGAGAAACAATACGGGAGCGGCAAAGACCGTTACCCTCGTTGCAGCTTTGTATAACAAAAAAGGCGAGCTTGAAAATATATCAGGCATAACGAAGCTGCTTGTTTCTGGCGCTGAAGAGACATTTACCGGCGGCTTTAAGCTGCCGGGCAATAATTCCGGATATACAATGAAGGTCTTCATTGCGGACTCCTTGAATGATCTGAAGCCCGTATCGAATACAGTTGAATTGAACTAATATGCTCAAGAGGCAGGCGATCCGCATGAACAAGAACACGATATATCAAATCGCTGAGCAGGTCGGCGTATCGCCATCAACCGTGTCGAGAGCGATTTCAGGCAGAGGCTACTGCGGCATTCAAACGAAAGCAAAAATTATGGAGGCGGCTAAATCATTGAATTATGCGCCCGATCATGCCGCGAAGATGCTGAAAACCCGAAAAACGAATAAAATCATATTTGCCGCTCCCGACATCTGCAATCCGTTTTACTTCGATATGATAAACGGAATCAACCAAGTTGCGGAAGAATATGGCTATCTGCTCATTCTGTTCTATACAAAGCACCGGCTGTCAGAGGAATTGAAGGCGATTCAGAATGTAAAGGAACGTGTGGCGGATGGCATGATCATGGTATCTTTCCACTTTTGCGAGGAAAATATTGGGGCGATCAACAGATTGCCTGCACCGGTCGTTCTGACGAATCAATATGAATCGCCCGGAGGGGGAGACCGCTTCGACTATGTATACGTGGATACGTTCACAGGGATTAAACAAGGAACCGAGCATTTAATCAGGCAAGGGATGAAGCGCATTGGATTCATAGGCGGCTGCCTGGGCGAGCAGACCGGCTATCAAAGGTACAGCGGTTACCGCGAAGCCCTGCAGGAGGCTGGATTGCCTCTTGAGGATACGCTTATCGCAGAATCCGATTATACGGAAAACGGCGGATATTTGGCCGCCAGAAAGCTGATTATGCAGAAGTCGCGGCCGCAGGCGATTGTAGCGGCAAATGATTTGATGGCAATCGGCGTTATGCATGCTTGCGAGGAAGCCGGCTTGTCCATTCCGCATGATATGGCTGTAGTCGGCATGGATAACCTTGACATTTCTTCACGGGTGCACCCCAAGCTTACTTCGGTTTCGCTTATGCAGGAGGAGATCGGAAGTCGGGCCGCGCAGATGCTAATGGACAGGCTTCACGGGAGGGAAGTGAGCGAGAAGGCAGTGAAAATTATGCCGGAGCTGGTCGTCAGACAATCGAGTGCCGAAGTCAAGGATCAGATCACTCATTAACAGAGCTAAATAAATCAAGTATGGATCCAAGAGGAGCAGGCCGTGCAGAGGCTTGCTCCTCATTTTGATTCATAAGAAAGTGCTGCTGCATGGTATTAAGTTTACAGGGTAACTATCCCAAAAAAATTATAATTATTGGTAAAAAAATACTGAATGTCCGTTTATTTTATATATTCACAGATAATAGTTGTTTTTTGTGTGTGAATTTCAACGTTATAAGTTCGATACAATAGTTTTACCCTTTTGTAACTTTTTAATTAGCAGGATGCTATATGATGAATTCAGAAATAAAAAATATAAAAAATATAAAAAATGAGGTGTTCCATTTATGCTGCATATAAAGAACAAAGCTCTCCGCAAATGGTCTAAAGTAAGCTTGGCGGCAATGATTTCACTCGGTGCATTGGCAACTGTTTCACCGGTTAGCGCCGCTGTTGGCGTAAAGACTGAAACTGCCGCAACAGCAGCAGTGAAGAACAGCACTACGGCATACGTGAAGAGTATCTTGGCGCTTGCTAAACAAGGAAAAGTACCGGGGAGCACTTTTGTATCCGGGAAAACGCTGATTAGTGAGATTCATAAAAAATGGGGCGACCCAACTTCATCCGGCAACGGCTACGAGTTTTACAATTTCGGAATGGGGGCGGGCGCATACGCGGTTGGTGTCAATAAAAAAGGAGTGGTGTACGATCTTCGCAATTTCGGTCAAGCTATCGATCCAACGGTTGGCATTAAATCATTAACCTTTACTTCTGTCATCACGGCGCTTGGCATGCCCAAAGAGATAAGATTCATTGGAACCGATAAAATTTACCTGTACAGCGCCGGTGATCGTCAACTTAAATTTGTGGGACCCAAGACTCCAGTTAAAGGCAAAGCCGTTCATATCGACCACATCAATGTCTACTCGCCAAAAGCTGATTAATAAATGTATGAGGGCTATTCAAGGGTCAATTTGATTCTTGAGCAGCCTTTTTTGTTATTGTGAACCTCAGTATTTATGAAGATTACAGCATAGATAACTGAAACGCTGTCTGCCGATTAAAGGATATCTTCGACAGAAGTCAGATCAAATTGGAGGTTTTGAAGCTGCATGAGATGCACGGCCGATAAACGCCCTAATAGCTCGATGCCTTTATCCGTTAAAGCAATATGAACGCTTCGTGCATCAGCTGGATTGGGGCGGCGCTTGACTAGAGCGGATTTTTCGCAGCGGGTTACAAGGCCTACACAAGCATGGTGAGTGATCTGCAGCTTTTCGGCCACTTCGGAGATGGTTGCGTAATCGCGTCCCGGATAGCCTTGAACGGCAAGAATCAGTTGATGCTGCTGCGGTGTCAGGCCCACCTCTCTGGCGGCATTTTCACTGAAGTGAATAAATATTCGCAGCTTATATCTAAAATCCGCCAACTGCTCATAAACTGCTTTTGGTAAGCTTTGATTTGGCATTTATACAGGCTCCTTTGCATATTTATATCGTAATGAGATATAAATTCAGATTTGGAGATGAGTGTTATGAGGGCAAGCGAGATTGTGAAATCGATTTCCTTCGGATTATTTTTTGCTATTTTTGCGATTGGTCTTTTACCGTTTCTAGTCGTTTACAGCTTGGCTGAGTTATACGGTTTGACTGAGTATTATGAATGGGTAGGGGTACCGCCTCTGTTCATATTTCCCAAGTTGAAAAAGAAAGACAATAAACCCAAATAAACACCCAAGCGGTTCAAGTGTAGAGTTGATCAATAAGGCAGAAACACGTAATGTTAACTATGTTATTATACAGGGAATCGAGGATGCTGATAACTCGCGTGAAGAAAAGCTCATCGTATGAATTTCGGAAAATCGGCTTTCGATTTATAGAGATAAGGCTGCTGCCAGTCCTAAACTGACAGCAGCCTTTAACTTCGGGCCAGTTAAAATGATAATATAAACGGAGAAGAAAGTACCTTATGCACGACGTGTGGACCAATGTGCAGGGCGAGTCAGGGACTGCGGAAATTTGGTGTTGTCATCGCCCTTTGCTGCGTTGAGCTGGGCCTGGGTGAGAAAGATACTGCCGGTGAGATCGGCACCGCAGAGGTCAGCGTCCCGGAAATCAGCCCCGATGAGATCAGCCCCTCTAAGATTAGCCCCACTGAGGTCAGCGGCAATAAGGTAGGCTCCCCTTAAGTTAGCGCCCCTGAGGTCATTGCCTCTAAGATTGGCACCGATGAGATCGGCTCCACGGCCGTAGTTCTTCTTCTTACGTCCAGAGGAGTCCTGCTTCTGGCGGCTGACTTCAGCCCGCACGAGTTCACTGGTCCGCAGGAGAAGAACGTTGACCTCGACCCGGTGAGCTGCCACGTCCAATTTCATGAGTGAGTCTGGGCTAAGACCAGTGAGGCGTATCGTCTCCTCGAATGCGTTGCTGAGCTCGCCGTGGATCGAACGGGCCGGCTGCAGCGTCAGTGCTTCGCTCAGATACCAGAGCAGTTCATGAAGATGCCACATGACGGGGAATACCTCAAACATTTGCTTCGCGGATTCTGGGTGCTGCCGCCAGTCCTGTCCGCCAAAAGTGACATGAGAAACCTTTTGCCCCGCACCGAAGCAGTCGTAAACCGTACAACCCCGAAAGCCCAGCTCCCTTAGGTTCGTGTGTACGCCGCAGCGGAAGTCTGATTGCAGGTTGCTGCAGGGCTGGCCGGCGTTTTTGTCCATTGCGAAATCTACCGAGGCTGCGAAGGGCAGCGCCGCGCAGCACAAGCCGAAACAGTTCTCGCAGTCTGCTCGCAGATCAAGGCGGTTCCTGTCCGGACGAGCATCTGAATATCCTTGTTTCTCAGTCAATGCGTGTCCTCCTTCCGTAGTACTTGAATAGTCCAATCTATTAGCAAGGCGATGGGAGGTTAAAGGGATGTTATTCTATGAAAAAAATTTGATATTTTTCTCAATTCTTATATACTAGTACTGAATATTTCCCCCGTCAATCCTCGCTGCAGCTGAGAACCGCATTCAGGGATGGGATGATCTGCTGCAGGACCAATATTTGGGGTTCCTGGTCCCTGAAATCAATTTCTCATGAAGGAGTGAGCCAGGGTAATGCCAATTCATTCGAAGCTTGGACTTGGAGGACATACCTTTATCGCTGAACTGGGTAACGATCCGCTTGCGACATTCGAGGAGCAATGTGAGATTGTTCGCACATGTCTGAACGAAAGCATTCATTTGATTGATACCACTTACTACCAAGAACGGGCTGCGCTTGGACAGATCTTCACTGCGATCGGAAGGCGGGAGGAAGCCCGGGTTATGGCCTGGAATTTCTTCAAGGAGCCTGGAAAAGAAAACGAACTGGTCCCCTTTACACCTTTCGAATCTGCTCATATCAGGCAGATGCTGGAAGAACTTCAGACAGATTCCATAGATATTCTGGTCATTCACGCTCATGACGACTCTGTGAAGCTCAAGCAGGAGCTCTCGCTAGCAAAACAATGGATGAGTGAAGGGAAGGTGAAGAAGGTTGGTTTAGGAATGGCGCAGCTGAAACATCTCCAGCTGTTGCCTGACGATCATCCAGTTACTCATGTACTGGCACCCTATAATGCGTTTCGCCTTGAAGCAGCAGAGATGTTCACTTATGCCAGGGATTATGGAATGACGACGATTGCACTTTCTCCCTTCATCCGCGGCTGGAAGCTGGATGAGCTGGGTGAGCAGAAAAGCATGGCGGCAGATCTTCTGCTTAGGTGGGTCACGCAGCAGCCGCTGATTGATCACGTTATTGTCTCTATGCGAGCCAAGGATTGGATACATGCCAACCTCCAGGCTGCCGGGCGAGGTCCGCTTAACGAGAAAGAGCGAACGATTATCGACAATTGGACAGCTAGAATCGGTTAATGAGGACGGGTCAGTTTGAATCCGAATACAATGACGGTCTAGAAATTGACCCTTCTGTGAACTTTGCAGAAGGGTTTTTTGATGTTCGTTCACCCCGTTTTATCAATGCCTTGATACCGACGTTCTCTATCCGGCAGCTAGCTTTTCAACCGCCGATAAGCGCCTGGATTGGAGGTGGTCTGGCAATCGTTTCAATTTAATCGATTGAATTCTCTTTACAGATGGCGTTTCGATCTGCTAGAATGACCGCATTGAATTGTTAACCAGTAATAATTATTTTGGTTAACAATTAATCAATTAACGGATGGTGATTATTTGTGACATCGGACTATGAACGGCTTGCCGCCCTGAATAAAAATCATGTATGGCATCCTTTTACTCAAATGAAAGACTACGTTCACTCAGACCCTCTCATTATTGAACGGGGCGAAGGCATCATGCTGTATGACGTTCATGGGCGGGCTTATTACGATGGCTTCTCCTCCGTCTGGCTTAACGTTCACGGACACCATGTGCCGGAGCTAAATCAGGCAATCACAGAACAATTAAAGCTCGTCGCCCATTCCACCCTTCTCGGTATGGCCAATGTACCGGCAATCGAACTTGCTGAGAAATTGGCAGGTATTTCGCCGAAAGGTTTAAACAAAGTGTTCTACTCTGATTCAGGAGCAACCGGTGTCGAGATCGCGATCAAAATGGCGTTTCAATACTGGCATAACCAGGGAGTACGGGGTAAAACTTCGTTTATCACGATGAATCAAGCTTACCACGGAGATACAATCGGCGCGGTAAGTGTCGGAGCCATCCCTCTGTATCATGACGTATTCCGTCCCATGTTATTTCCTTCGCACATCATTCCATATCCTTATGCCTATCGCCATGAAGGCGGGGAGATGAAGGCATTGGAAGACACGCTGGCGGCACTGCGGAATTTACTTGAGACGCGGGCGGATGAGATTGCCGCACTCATTGTAGAGCCGATTGTGCAAGGGGCGAGCGGCATCATTGTCATGCCGCAGGGCTGTTTAAGCGAGATGGCCGCGTTATGCCGTAAACATGGCGTGCTGCTTATCGCCGATGAGGTGGCAACCGGGTTCGGCCGGACGGGCGCAATGTTCGCCTGCGATCTTGAAGATGTATCACCTGATTTGATGGTTATCGGGAAAGGGCTTACCGGCGGTTATTTGCCCCTGGCAGCGACCCTTGCGACTGATGAAGTGTACAGTGCGTTTTATGGCGATTACCAAGAGCAGAAAACATTTTTCCACGGCCATTCTTTCACAGGCAATCCCCTTGGTTGTGCCGCAGCTTTGGCTAACCTGAAGCTGTTTGAAGATCGGAATATAGTGGAAGGAGTAAGAACAAAGGCGTCATTTGTGGAGCAGAAGCTTGCAGCTCTTAAGGATCGCCCGCATGTTGGAGAAATCCGGCAAAAGGGATTAATGGTTGGCATCGAGCTTGTCCAAGATAAGGATTCGCGCGCACCGTATGATTGGGCAGAACGAATCGGCGTCCGCACGAGTCTGCGGGCAAGGGAACTCGGCATGCTGACGAGACCGCTGGGCAATGTGATCGTCTTCATCCCCCCGCTTGCAAGCAGTCAAGCTGAGCTGGATGCTATGACAGCTATTTTGTCGGAATCGATTATCAGCGTCACCGAAGGCGGTGCCGTTACATGACTCCATTGAATGCTGCACCGATACGCGGATTATTTATTACCGGAACGGACACGGAAGTCGGCAAGACAGTCGTGACGGCAGCTATTGCCGCTGCGCTTCGCGCCGAAGGACGGAATGCCGGTGTCTGGAAGCCGATTCAGTCCGGCGCAGTTCCTGGCAGCGGAGCTACCGATGCTGAACGGCTGCTGCAGTACACAGGTATTGATGAACAGCCTGAAGCGGTAGCTCCATTTTCGTATGAAGCTCCGCTTGCGCCGCTGCTTGCAGCCAAGCATGCAGGTGAGACCCTTTCTTTGCAAGAGCTGGTCGCCGCTGGCTTACCGCTTATCAAACGATACGAGCTGCTGCTTGTCGAAGGCGCAGGCGGCGCCGCTGTTCCTCTTACCGATGACGCGCTGGTGGCGGACCTGATCTCGGAGCTTCGGATACCTGCTCTGATTGTAGCAAGGTCCTGCCTGGGCACGATCAACCACACGCTTCTGACTGCAGCATTCCTGCAGCAGCGCGGCATTCCGGTTGTAGGTTTCATTATGAACGACGGCGCATCGAGTGAGCAGCGTAACGATCCGAGCACGCATTCAAATGCGGAACTCATTGAACGATACAGCGGCCTTAAGTGCCTTGGCCGGTTTCCCTCTCTGAATGAGGAAATCAATTTAGAAACGCTGATACATACTCTGCGAAAAAACATACAACTCGCACCGATCAGGCAGGCATTGGCAGTTTAAACTATTTGGGAGGAAGATTGAGATGAATACAAGACTAACGAATATGGACTGGCAGACGTTTGCCCAAAAAGCGCTGAACGGAGAGTGCTTAACGTTAGAGGAAGGTCTTACTGTGCTTGAAACCGGCAATGATGAGGTGCTTCCGCTCCTGCATGCTGCATTCATCGTGAGAAAACATTATTACGGCAAGAAAGTAAAGCTGAACATGATCATTAATGCCAAAAGCGGTCTTTGCCCCGAGGACTGCGGCTACTGCTCGCAATCCATCGTTTCAACGGCGCCGGTCAAAAAGTATACCCTGCTTGATAAAGATACGCTGCTTGCCGGCGCTCGCGAAGCGATGGCACGCAAGGCTGGAACCTATTGCATCGTAGCAGCCGGGAAAGGTCCGACTGACAAGGAGCTTGATCAAGTGGTAGACGCGGTTAGAGAAATCCGTGAAACCATGCCGCTCAAAATCTGCGCTTGCCTAGGCATTCTGAAGGACGATCAAGCCGGGCGTCTTGCTGAAGCCGGTGTACACCGTTACAATCACAACCTCAACACGAGCAAAGCAAATTACCCTTCCATTACGACGACCCATACCTATGATCAGCGTGTTGAAACCGTGGAAGAAGTTAAGAAACACGGTATGTCCCCCTGTTCCGGTGTCATTATCGGCATGGGCGAGACCAATCAGGAAATTGTTGAAATGGCTTTTGCTCTTCGCGAACTTGATGCAGATTCGATACCGATCAATTTTTTGAATGCGATTCCCGGAACTCCTCTCGAACATGCAGGACGCACTTCGTCGATGAAAGCATTGAAGGTGCTGGCATTGTTCCGTTTCATCTGTCCCTCTAAGGAAATCCGTGCGGCGGGCGGGCGAGAGGTCAACCTCCGCACACTGCAGCCTTTATCGCTGTACGCAGTTAATTCACTATTTGTGGGTGATTATTTGACGACAGCAGGACAAGAGATTTCGGCTGATCATCAAATGATTGAGGATCTGGGCTTTGAGATTGAATTAAATGCCCTTTAAGGCGGTGCAATCAGAGTGAACTGGATGGACAAGGAACTTGAATTATTGGCCGGCGCCTCATTGGAACGCTCCTTACGCGTCAGCAGCCCGGTCTTCGGATCTCCTGGCTATACAGTGCGCGGAGATCAAATGCTGCTCAACCTGTCTTCTAATGATTACCTGGGACTCGCCCAGCATCCAGCCATTATTGACATCATGCACAGAACGCTGCAATCCGAAGGTGCCGGCTCCGGTGCTTCGCGCCTGGTGACAGGCAACCGGCAGCCTTATGCCCCGCTGGAAGCAGCATTAGCCGCTTGGCAAAACTGCGAAGCATCGCTCGTTGTTGCGAATGGATATATGGCTAATATTGGCGCGATTAGTGCCTTAGTGAGCAGAGGGGATGTTGTTTTCAGCGATCAATTGAATCATGCCAGCATCGTGGATGGCATTGTATTAAGCCGCGCGGATCATGCAAGGTACCGTCATAACGATATGGAACATCTAAGGTCTTTGTTGAATAAGCACCGGGATAAGCGGCGAAAGCTGATCGTAACAGACGCCGTCTTCTCCATGGACGGGGATCAGGCGCCCTTGCGTGAGCTCGCTTTGCTCAAACGCGAATATGGAGCAATGCTGATGGTGGATGAAGCGCACAGCGGAGGAGTATACGGGAAACGCGGCGAAGGTTTGTGCCATGAGCTTGGGATTCAGGATGATGTGGATATTCATATGGGAACGTTCAGTAAATCGTTCGGTATCTACGGCGCTTATATCTGCGGCAGCCGCACACTCATCCGGTGGCTGGTTAACAAGGCAAGGCCGCTCATCTATTCGACCGCGCTGCCTTCTTCAATCGTAGCCGGTATATCAAAGGCGTTAGCTTTGGTACAAGCCGA
The DNA here is from genome assembly GCF_042656405.1 of Paenibacillus solisilvae. Taxonomy (NCBI): domain Bacteria; kingdom Bacillati; phylum Bacillota; class Bacilli; order Caryophanales; family Paenibacillaceae; genus Paenibacillus; species Paenibacillus solisilvae. The sequence goes on from NZ_JBHSOW010000043.1 coordinate 71,676, forward strand.
TCATTGGCGCCGGGAAAAACTTGATGCGGGAAGCAGGCTATTTCGGGATTCACTTCGCTCTGCTGGATTTATAACCGGTGACGGCGGCTCTCCGATTGTCCCTCTGATTGTCGGCGATAATGAGCTGGCCTTACGCTTCAGCAGTGCTCTTGAAGAAGTTGGTATTGCATCAGTGGCGATTCGTCCGCCAACTGTCCCGGCCGGCACTGCGAGAATCCGTTTCTCATTGTCAGCCGCCCATTCGGAAAAGGAGCTCACCGAAGCAGCTGCACATATCCGAATCATCGGACATCAGCTTGGGGTGGTGAGTTCATGATCGCCTCAGAGATTCAGGCAGGGAACACGCATCAAGAGATAACCGGTACTATCTTATGGCTGACCGGCTGGAGCATCCCGGATACGGTCTTCAATAGGCTGCAGGCGCTGCTGCCTGATTTCCATCATCATTCCGTTGATTACAGTGCTGCCGATTCTCCAGAGGAAATGCTGATCCTGATTGAGACGGCGGCAGTACATGTACGGTCTTCGAATGGCCCGAGCAGCAGGGCAAGAGCCATTGACAGCCCTCTGCTGATCGGAGGCTGGTCGCTTGGCGGCTTGCTGGCGCTGAAATTAGCCGGGAAAGGTTATGCGGATGGCTTGGTTTTGTTTGCGGCAACAGCCCGATTTACCCGTGCAAAAGAAGAGTCGGACCTCGGCTGGGCAGATGCATTCGTTAGACAGATGATTACCGGAATCATGAAAGACCGGCTGGGAGTAGAAGCAAAATTCCGGCAAAATATGCTTACGGAAGAGGAATGGGAGGCTGGGCAAGGCAAAAGCCTTCCGCAGGAAGGAAGCTGGACAACCCCCGCACTCATTGCCGGTCTACAAATTTTGCGGAGCGAGGATTGTGTGCCTCAACTTCCGGAAATCCTTTGTCCGGTTCTTCTCATCCACGGAACGGCGGATAAGATTTGTCCTTACGGCGCTGCTTCAGAGCTTGCAGCCCGTTTGCCGCAAGCATCGTTACTTTCAATGCCCGGCTGCGGTCATGCGCCTTTTATGGAAAGAGAGGCTTTCATAGCTGACAAAATGAGGAGATGGTGGCATGAGCAGCAGGATTCGGCATCAATTTAACCGCAGCTCTGCAGGGGCGTATGACAATCATGCCCATGTGCAGCGCGGCATGGCAGACCGGCTTGCAAAATCTCTTAAGGGGAGGGTGAGGAAGGACGATACAGAAGGGGCTGACATTCTTGAGATCGGCTGCGGTACGGGAACGTTGACCGAAATTTTGGCGGGTGATTGGTTACGCGCTTCGATAACTGCTCTTGACATTGCGCCCGAAATGATCAAAGCGGCTGAACAACGGGTTACATCCAGTACAGCCAACCCTATAGAATCTTGCAGCAGTCTGCATGACCGTTTACGTTTTCTAGCTGCTGATGTTGAATTGTGGGCGGCTGATGTTCCGTCAGCCTCGTATGATCTCATCGTTTCCAATGCTTGCTTTCAATGGCTGAGTAATCCGGGGCAGACGCTCTGCCACCTGCGGCGGCTGCTTCGCACGGGAGGCCTGCTGGCGTTCTCGACATTTGGACCGCATACGTTTTATGAGCTGCATGAGGCATTTAATGAAGCATACCGGGCCAGTGGAATGAAGCCGCAGCGTCACGGACTGTCGTTCCTGGCGACAGCTCAGTGGAAGCATTTGCTCAAGGAATCCGGATTCTCAAGCATTCAATTGGAGCGTTCGATTCAAACGGAGACGTATCAATCAGCAAGGGATTTTCTTCATTCGGTAAAAGCGGTGGGAGCCAGCACGACAGAAGCTTCCTCTATGCGCGGACTGAGCCCGCGGCGCCTGTTCTCCGACATGTATAAGGAATATGAGGCTAAGTTCAGGATAGAGGGCGGCGTCGCTGCGAGTTATGATTTGCTGCTGATCCAAGCATCGGCAGATGGGTAGATGAAGTCCAATTCCTTGGCTGCTTGCTGCTTGCGGCACTTTATTGAGCCGAATAACTGCGGTATTCGGAAGGGCTGCAGCCCTCATTGGCTTTAAATGCGCGGCTGAATGCATGGATGTTCGAATAGCCGAGCTGTTCAGCGATGTCCTGCAGGGGCAAGTACGTATATTGGATCATGATTTTGGCTTTCTCCATCCGGAGCTGCTGGTGATATTGAATCGGCGTCATCTGGTACATGTTCTTGAATAGATGAATCAAATAAAACTTGCTGATGTGGAACCGTTCAGACAGCTCGCCCAGCTTAATGCTGCGGTGCACGTTGTAATCGATATAGGTCCGAACCTTCGAAAGCATCTCCATATGTCCATCGCTTTTCATCTTGCTTCCCCAGTATTGCTCTCTCATGATTTGGGACAATATCGTGAGCAGGCAGCCTTTGATGCGGAGCTCATAAAAGGGAGGCTTTGTTTCGAATTCCCGAATCAGCTCGAATAAAGCTTGCTCTATTGAAAGAGGGTCCACCGGTCGAAAGTGATTGGGTATGAAAAAAGGCTGGGTGGACAGCTCGTTCTCCCTAATCCATCCCCGTTCCTTCGCGTTCATCTGGCTGAGAGGTTTAAAGGATACGCCGATTTCCTCGCTGTCCGGCTGAACATACAGATCGAAATGAACATGCGGCTGGCGGATCCGTGCCCCTCCAATAATTTGAATCGAGTGTCTTTGCCCCGGTTTAAAGAAGAAATAGTCACCTGCCTTCCCGTTGTATTCCTCGTCCTCCACGGTCACTACAAGCTGGCCTTCCATCAGGTACAGCAATTCATAATCCCAAATGACCCGCTCGTCTATCTTCCATGAAGCTTCCAGCACACTATCCATTGCCACCCGGATAAAAGGCGACAGATTTTCAATCATCATTCTATTCACCTCAGCAATAATTGATAAACAATTGAACAATAAAAGCTAATGATTCCTCGTAACTTTCATTATATAATAGGTTCGTAAATACACAACATATGGTACACGAGGTGATGGAATAATGCTGCAGCAACACGGACTAGGATTCGACTTATCCACCGCTCCGCTCGTCACGAAAGCACGGACCCGGTCAATTTCGGCAGAAAATCCGAACGGTGAAAAGGGACAAGGCGGCAAAGAATCGAGCAACTTGGGCGTTGGACGTAAAGGAAGACCTGCCATTACGCTTAATCAGGGCGAAGAGGTCACGCTTGCCCATATTCAAGGAACCGGTGTCATCCAGCATTTCTGGATCACCGTCGCCGATAAAACGGGTAGAGGGCATGCGGCACAATACGTTCTCCGCGATCTTGTTCTCCGCATGTACTGGGATGATGAAGAGACCCCATCGGTCGAAGTTCCGCTCGGCGATTTTTTCTGCAATGGCTTTGGTGTACGAACCAATGTGAATTCGCTTCCGATCTCCGTCGTACCGACGGGGGGCATGAACTGTTATATACCAATGCCGTTCCGGCAGTCGGCGAAGATCACGATCGAGAACCAGCATGCCGCAAATATCGAAGGATTTTTCTATACGTTCAATTATACGCTTGTTGATCAGCTGCCGGAGAATGCAGCTTACTTCCACGCACAATGGCGCCGTGAAAGCGTTACCGAAATCGGCAAAGACTACACCATTCTGGACAATGTCAAAGGTGCGGGGCAGTATATCGGCACGTACCTCGCATGGGCTGCACTAGAGCGAAACTGGTGGGGTGAAGGCGAGATCAAGTTCTTTATGGATGGCGACCAGGATTGGCCGACTATATGCGGAACCGGTACGGAGGATTACGTAGGAGGCGCATGGTGCTTCAACAATATGAAGACGAATGAACCGGAATCGTATTCCACGCCTTATTTGGGCTATAAGTTTTACAAGGAAACGACCGAAATCGATGCCTGGTATGGCCATAATGTACCGATGCACGGGATGTACCGCTGGCATCTGCCTGATCCGATCCGTTTCGAAAGCGACCTGCGGGTAACGATTCAGCAAATCGGACATGACCACACCAAGCTGTTCGAACGCTCAGATGACATCTCCTCTGTAGCCTATTGGTATCAGATGGAGCCGCACGAACCGTTCCCTGCGCTGCTCTCGGCTAACCGGAGATGGCCAAGGTAAGACCATTCATTCGAATGCGGCGATAGATGAAGAACGTCCCTTTCCACAGCGGAAACGGGGCGTTTTTCTGTTTTTGAAGCAGCAAGGAATTCCCGGATTCTGCCTTGACCCGCAGATTAGATTTACAGGAGCAGGGCTGCGAATATTTACTAAGCAGAGATAAGCTGGATCGGATTGTTCCAGCTCGCAGAAGGGAAGTGTCTGGATGGCAGCTTCAAAGACGGAGTATGAAATCAACGGCAGAAGTATGCAATGTCCCACAGAGGTAGCCGTATACTTGATTGCAGGCCAATGGAAACCGTTGATTCTTCACAAGCTGCTTGAAGGAAAGCAAAGATACGGTGAGCTGAAGAAACGAATTCCCGGTATTAATGACAAGATTGCTGACCGAGCAATTGCGGAAGCTGGAGGAGGCCAAGCTGATTGTCAGACATGTATATCCCTCCGTACCTCCGAATAGGCAATAGGCGCCGCGGTTTCCACATATGGAGCAGCTGAGACTTATCAGCCTGACGGCTCAAACCGGTTTACGCTGCGCGAATATCTGCGCCCTATTGAGGGAATGGCGAATTTCGTGAACGCATCCTACTTGCCGCCGTTCTCGCTCAGCGATGTTGGCAACGTCACAGATGAACAGCTGGAACAGAGCAAATCGGATTACGTCTGGCATATTGACAACGCTCAAGGGAAAATTCTGGATGCAGCCTATGCAAGGCGGAAAGAGTATTCCAATTAACCTGGATAGCCGGGTAAGGCTTAACCAGACTTCCGGAACGCCTGGATTCATGCGTAATGAGGCAATTGGAAAGAATGATGTTGGAAACTAACGAACAGAATCATACATCACAGCTTTTCTGACAAGGGCTGCGATTTGCAAGCAAGCGCTCATGGCGTTTGCTTTTTTGGGTCGTTTGTGAGCATCATTTTAAAGTTGGTTGCCCGGGTTTCAATACGTTTATCAAGAAATGTTGGAGTTAGTGGTATACTGAGTCAGTAGCGCTGTATTTCAGGAGAAAATTCAGGGAGGATTATCTGCAGTGGGACACTTTCATATCGGTTATTATGAAGATAATTATTGTATAGAAGCTACCGGCTTTCAGAATGAGGATGGAGGCTGGGACGTGTTTTTCAATGATTTGGACGAGGAAGATATTCGACTATTATTCGATTCAAGCTGTGAGATTAATAATGAATTTGGAGTTCTGTTATTCAAAGCAGCTGATTATGAAGATGCCGAGAATAAGTTTGTAAATTGGGTAAAAAGTGTCTTGCTGCCTTTTTTAGAACCTACTAGCAATGATTCTGACTGCATCGATCATCAATGATCATTAGATATTCAAATATTTCAATCTCAATCATTGATTCTTGCTGAGTGATGTGAAGGTACATAATGAAGGAAGGGCAACCCCGCCATCATCAATTCTTCCTTCCTATCCGCGGCAAAAGAGCCTAAGAATCCTGCTACACCTAGGCCTATACTGGAATTCATACAGTTAAAAAGGGTTCCCTCCGAATAAGGGGCTTCTATACTGCATTCCATACAGTTAAATCGCCCCAAATGAGCCTTATTGAGCACAATTAGTCAGTTATAACTGGATTTATCCAGTATAGCGCTCATTTGAACATCTAAAGCCCGAAATAGCTGTAATAATCCAGTATAGATGCGCAATATTACCCGATAATGCTCTTTATTATTTCGAGAAGTCGAGTTTTAGAGGGAGCTGACAGACTTACCGTCAAAATGTAAGAGCTTTGCGCATGGCCAGTGCAGCGCCGGTTGCGACGGCATCCTCGCGCAGCTCACCTTTGGAGAAATCCGGCTGGTATACCGGATCGTAATACGTATTTTTTCGAGCGATCCGGATCGCTGTCTGATAGAACGGCTCAAAGGCGCTGATAAGTGCGCCGCCGATAATGATTTTCTCCGGATGGAACATGTTGATCAGATTGGCGAGGCCGATGCCAAAATAATGGGCAGCCTGGATGAAGAGCTCCTCGGCATAGTCACTGCCTTGTCCCAGCGCTTGAAGAAGGGTATCATAGCTGATTGCGTCTTCTGTCACATGGCCGATCCGCATCAGGTCGCCGCGTCCCAGTTTGGCGTCTGACCGCGCCTTCTTCTCCAGCGCCTGCACAGAAACATACGCTTCCAGCGCCCCGTAATTGCCGTAATCCTGCAGCCGGATGCCGTCGGTCTGAATGACCATCTGGCCAATGGAGCCTTCCATGTCAACCGAGCCGTGCACAATCTGGCCATGCGACATCATAGCGGATCGAAGGCCGACACCGGCATGAACGTACAGCATATGTTGGACATTCATGCCTCGCAGCGACCACTGTTCGCCGATCAGCGCAGCGTTCGCACCGTTTTCGAGCATCGCCGGGAGGCTGGTTTTCTCCGTCAGCATGGCGCAAATCGGAACGTCCGACCAGCCCCTGGCGGGGAAATTAAGCGGCTTCAAAATCGTGCCGGAAGTACGGTCGAGCGGCCCGACCGCGCCGACGCCAATGCCGAGAACCTGCCGTGCATCGAGGCGATGATCGTTGAGGATGGAGCGGATATTGGTCGCCGCGTGGCGTACAAGCTGCTCCGGCGTCATCGTTTCGTCCATGCGCCAGCGCGTAAACGATTTGGGATTCATATTCATATCGAAAAAACCAAGCGCGGAGTAGCGCCTAGACAGCTCGAGCCCAAAGAAATAGCCGTAGTCGTTATTGATTTCATACAAAAGAGGGCGGCGTCCGCCGCTGGACGGGCCAAGTCCGGACACAATAAGCAGTCCCTCTGCCACCGATTCATCAAGCAGGCGCGTAAGCGTGCTGCTTGTGAGTGAATAAGCCGCGAGCAGCTCCGCCTTCGAGACAGTCCCCCGGTCCGCGATGTGATCGTAAATCATTTGTTTCATTGAAGGAATAGTGCTTCTCCATTGTATGTTCACAGCTCTTCTCCATGTATCCCGGTAAATGAATTGGATCTTAAATTGAGGCTATTATAACCTACTTCACTGCGAGCCGCCAACCATTTGGCGGTTCAATAACCCGCTATAGCAGAACGATTCCGGCGATTCCCGAAGCTGCAATAACGAGCAGGGGATGAAGCTTGTATCTGAGCAGCGCGAGAACGGAGGCTGCGCACACAAGCAGCATGACCGCTGTCTGCCAGTCGATATTACCGGTTCCCTTTGGAAAACCAAAGCGGATGGCGGCAAAAGCGATAAGCCCGGTGACAATCGGCCGAAGGCCGTAAAAGGCAGCTTTTACCCATCGGTTACGACGAAGCTGGTAAAAGAAAGCAGCGATAATGACGATGATCAGGAGCGAAGGCAGTATGATCCCGGCGGTCGCAGCTGCAGCACCGGCCGTTCCGGCAATTCTGTAGCCGATCAGCGTAGCGCTATTCGTGGCAATGGGCCCCGGCGCCATCCCCGCGAGGGAGACAATCTGCTGAAACGCCGCGTCGCTGATCCAGTTCTGTGCGCTGATTCCATAGTGGACCATTGGGATGACGGCATACCCGCCGCCGTAGGAGAGAAAACCGATCTTCAGAAAGAAGACGAATAAGTCCCACAGCATAAGAAACCTCCTGACTCAAATGTAGTACTCGAGATATAATGGATCGTTCTGCGAACTTGTGCTCCTCTCCTTCTCCGTACGGACCTTCATGCCGAGCACCGACTTCAAGGCTACACAAGCAATTCCACACACAATGCCGCCGGCAATCGCAATAACCGGATTGAATGAGGTCATCGTCAGCAGTGCAAGCGTACAAATGAAGATCGCAACGGTCGACTTATCAAACAAGGAAGATTTAGCCATCTTGTAAGCGGAGACGAGAATGAGCGCCAGAATCGCACCATGAATGCCCTGCATGGCGGCCACGGCCTTCGGATGCTCGTCAATTTGCAGGTACACCAAACCAAGCGCCAGTACAATCAGGAATGTGGGCATTGTTATGCCCAGTATGGCGGTTACCGCGCCTGGCAATCCTGCCAGACGATAACCGATGAATGCGGAGGCGTTGACGCCGACACCGCCTGGAGCGGAACCGGCGATGGACAACAGGTCGCTCATCTCCTGCTCGTCAAGCCATCTTCGCTTCTCTACCGCCTCCCGTTCGATCATGGGAATCATGGCGTAGCCGCCGCCGAAGGTGGAAGGGCCTATCCGAAAAAAAGCCCAGAACAAGTGAAGCAGCCTAGTCGCGCGCTTCATTCTCATTTGTCATTCAGCCTCCTTATCGGGTGAAACATCTCCCCTTTTATTATAACAACTTAATTCCAAAATGGTATAAACTTTTTGTGATATATGTTTATACAAGCCGAATAAGAAGATTTTTTGATAAAATTATCAATGAATCCTTCTTTTTCTGTGAATCAATAATCTATTTATTTCAAAATGGTAATAAGATGATAGGATTGGATTTTAACCATTCCTTTCGTATATGATCATAACAAATGAATCGCCGACATTTAGGTAGGGAAAGGGGTAATAGAAATGGAATCGAACAAACCGTGCTGCGCGGCCCGCAGAGATCAGACTGAGCCGGGAGTGCTGCCGATTCCGACGCTGTCTTCCGCTCAGGTGAATTCCGCCGGCAAGCAAGTGCGAGGCAGCTTGATCCGAATAGAAGGCGGCGTGTTCCGGATGGGAACGGATGCCGTCGACGGATTTCCGGCAGATGGAGAAGGACCGGTCCGGGAGGTGCGCCTCGATTCGTTTCTGATATCGCCCTACGCCGTCACGAACGCGGAATTCCGCGACTTCGTGGACAACACGGGTTATATCACGGAAGCCGAGCGCTTCGGTTGGTCTTATGTCTTCCATCTGCTTGCCTCGGAAGAAACGCGAATGCGCGTGAAAGACGTCCCGCAGCAGGTGCCGTGGTGGCTTGTCGTAGAAGGTGCCTATTGGGCAAAGCCGGAAGGGCCGGATTCGACGGTCGATGAGCGGCTGGACCACCCTGCCGTGCATATCTCGTGGAATGATGCAGAAGCCTACTGCGCTTGGTCGGGCACGCGGCTGCCGACCGAGGCGGAATGGGAATATGCGGCAAGGGGCGGTCTGGCAGGCAAAACTTATCCGTGGGGCGATCTGCTCAAACAAGACGGCAAGCATATGTGCAACATCTGGCAGGGCAAATTTCCGGTCAAAAACAATGCAAGCGACGGATATGTGGGTACAGCGCCGGTCAACGCCTATGAACCCAACGGATACGGGCTGTACAACCTCTCCGGTAATGTATGGGAATGGTGCGCGGACTGGTTCAGCCCCGGCTACCACAGGCAGACCTCTCTAAGTAACCCGAGGTTTAACGAACCCCAGGAGCGGCGGTCGATGCGCGGCGGATCCTATCTTTGTCACCGTTCCTACTGCAACCGTTACCGGGTAGCGGCGAGGAGCGGCAATACACCGGACAGCTCTACCGGCAACTGCGGTTTCCGGGTCGCAGCGGATATCTCGATTGAATAAAAGGCTGCAGCGCTTGCACTTGAGCGGGCAGCTTTGAAACAGCTGAACTCAAAACGAATTCATTTTCTACATTAATGTGGAGAATGGGTTCGTTTATTTTGTTCATCCCGCTGAGGAAGGGAATTAATGTCTAATTGACTTTTGAGACAGCCCCTTTGCTATAATAAGGCAAACAAATCGGGGGAGGATTTGCCGCATGTCGATATGGCTTCGCAGAATCGCACTGGTTTTGTCGTTCAGGCGGAGTATTCAGGGGAAAATATTCATCGTGTTCAGCCTTGTCATCCTGTCCGCGCTTGTGCTGGTCGGTCTTGTCATTTATTACAATCTGACAAACAATATTAAGCGCAATGCCATCCATTACGTGACCGACAGCATCCGCCGGGCGGACGAGAACGTCAATGTCGTCGTGCAGGATGCGAGCCGGCTGTTGGCGCTTGTTGTGACGAATGAAGATAGCGTTATCAATGTGCTGCAGAGCGGAAATCCGGAGGTATCGCTGGCCGGATTCCGGGATCAGAAGAAGATCGACAACTTTCTGTCCTATTTAATCGCTTATAAATCATCTATCAACCGGATTTCCGTTGTAAGTGTTCAGGGCGGCAAAATCTTCTATGAGGGATTCCCTTATGTGGACCGTACCACCCTGAATAACGAGCTCGTCAGTCAAATCGTGAAAGCGCCTGCAGAAAAAATGTTCATCAGCCAGAATTACAACGGGCGTGAGGAGACGGTTACGATCGGCCGTAAAATCGTGCATAACCGCAAAACGATCGGCGTCGTGATGATTGATCTCAACTACGGGATCTTAAGCAATAACTACAATATCCGGCCATCGGAGGACAGCGGCATTTATGTGATGAACGACAGCGGCGAATTCATCTACCGCTCTTCCCCTGACCCAGGCGTCAAGAGCTTGCCGCTGCTCCGGGAGTCGGCTGGAGCAAGCGGCGTCCGCGAAGCGAAGCTGGGCGGCAAGTGATCCAACGAAGGTGATGGCCGGAGAAATGTGGCTGCTTCCGACCGGCTTTACACTGGATGCTTACAAAGAAATATTCCGCTATGACGCCGTATGGCGCGGCTACGGAAATACGCTGCTTTATACTTCCGTCGGTACAATCGTTAATCTAATTATGACTACGCTTGCAGCTTATCCGCTGTCGAGGAGGGATCTTCCCGGACGCGGCCTGCTGATGTTCGTCATCACTTTCACGATGTTCTTTAGCGGCGGGCTGATTCCGACCTATCTGGTAGTGAAGGATTTGGGACTTGTTAATACATTCTGGGCGATGATTGTACCGACAGCTATTGCGACTTATAATCTAATCGTTATGCGAACGTATTTCCAGAACAGCATCCCATGGGAGCTTCAAGAGGCATCGCTAATGGACGGCTGCTCCAACACAAGGCTGCTGATTCATATCATTCTGCCATTATCTAAGCCCATTCTGGCTGTCATGGTGCTGTTCTATGCCGTGAATCACTGGAATGCCTTCTTCAATGCACTCATCTATCTGCGCGACGAGAACTTGTATCCGCTTCAACTTGTGCTCCGTGAAATTCTCATCGTCAGCCAGAGCAGCTTTCTGGATGAATCCGGCTCCACCTTCGGCATGACGGAGAAGCTGCTGCTGGCTGAGAGCATCAAATACGCGCTGATTATTATCGCAAGCATCCCCGTGCTGATCATGTACCCATTTGTACAGAAGCATTTTGTGAAGGGCGTCATGATCGGTTCAATTAAAGAATAATAGCGAGGAGACGAATGCAATGAAAAACCATGCAATCATTACTGTCCATACCGAAGCCGCAGCGGAACATACGATTAATCCGTTTATCTTCGGCCATTTCGTAGAGGATATCCGCGACCATATGGACGCCATGCTGGCTTTTGTGCTCAAGGACATGGATTTTGAAGAGGAAGCGGAGGCAAACGGCGTATCTGCAGGCTGGTACCCGGTGACCGATGGTAAAAATACGCAGTATGCGCTGGAGCCGGCGGCGCCGAAGCATTCCGGACACAGTCAGAAAATCCGCATCTTCAGCGCGGATCAGTGCCGCGGCGGCATTGCGCAGCGGGTATCGGTGAAGGGCGGCATGAAGTACCGGGTCCAGCTCGTCGCCCGTGCGGCCATTGAGCTTCATACACTTGCCATTGAACTGGCTGACCCGCAAACGGGCGAGCTGCTGGGTGATGGCGAGGTTGCGATGCGCAGCCATAATTGGCTGACTTACACCGTCGATATCACGCCGTCCAAATCGGCTGAGCAGGCGGAATTCCGGCTTATGATCTCTTCGGAAGGTGCAAGCTGGCAGGACTCTATCGGAACAGGCATGCTGTGGATTGATCACGTTTCGATGCTGCCGGAGGACAGTGTCGGGATCGTCAAGCGGGAAGTCGTGGAGATGACGAGGGAGCTGAAGCCCGGCATGATGCGTCTGGCTGGCAATTACATCAGCGCCTACCATTTCGAGCACGCCATCGGACCGGTGCTGGAGCGTCCTAATATGGTGAATGAGGCATGGGGCGGCTTCACGAACAAATATTTTGGCACCGATGAATTTATTCAGTTTTGCCGAGATACGGATACGGAGCCGCTGATTTGCGTTAATGCCGGGAGCGGTACGCCCGAGGAAGCTGCAGCGTGGCTGGAATATTGCAACGGTGGCGCGGACACGGCATACGGAGCCTTGCGCGCGCAAAACGGACATGCAGAGCCATATGGAGTAAAATACTGGGAAATCGGTAACGAAATATACGGCTCCTGGCAGCATGGGCACTGCACCGCCGAGGAATTCGGGCACCGGTACAACCGTTTTGCTGCGGAGATGAAGAAGGTGGATCCGGACATTATGCTGCTGGCCTGCGGCGACACCAATCAAGAATGGAACCGGACGCTTCTGGGTATTGCGGCGGAGCATATCGATATGTTAACCATTCATATCTACCATGGCGGAGGCACGGTCGGCATTAATCCCGGCACACCAAAAGAAATACGGTACCACGCCATAACCGCGTTCCCCGAGGTGACGAGGGCCATTGTCGGTCAGACGGCGGAGCTTATTAGCGGCAATCCGGAGTACTCTCATGTAAAGCTTGCCATAACGGAATATAATACCATGTACTACGCCAATACGATCCGCAAAGGACTGCCGGCCGAACATACGCTGGAGGCTGCCGTCGCCAATGCGGCTAATTTCAATGAACATATCAGGCAGTCGGATCTGGTGGAAATCGGCAGCTTCTCGGATCTGGTAAACGGCTGGCTGGGTGGATGCATCCGTGTCGGCGACTCCTATGCCGACCAATACCGCGGCAAAAAGCCGGGCTGGAGCGGCAGGAGCCAGGCGGTATACGGCACGCCGACCTATCATGTCATGAAGCTCTACGCGAACAGACCGCTTGCACATGTCGCACCGGTGAAGACGGAGTGCGGCACGTACAGCTGGGAGAAAGGAAGTCCGGCATTTGGTCTGACGCCTGTGGAGCTGCCGGTACTGGACGTGACGGCTTGTCTGGATGAGACGAAACGGATTCTGACAGTATTCGCGGTCAACCGGGGACTTGAACACGTTGAAGCGGAATTCCAAACAGGGAGTTTCCAGATGGCGGGTGAAGCGGCCGTATGGGAAGTGACGGGAGACGACTATGAGGACATCAACTCGGTGTTTGAACCGGAACGTATAACCGCACAGGAGAAGCGCGTACCATGGGGCGGGGATGCATCATGTCTGACTCTCAGGCCGCACTCCGTTTATGTGATTGAACTGAAGCGTTGATTCATTGTCTGAACTAGGTTCAGCCGGCTTCTGAGGAAGCCGGCCAAGCAGAAGGCCTCCGCTCCTTCGAATTCATGGAGCGGAGGCCTTTTCGTTATTCATGCGCGGAGCGGCCCGGGTCAGGCATGCCAGATGCGCGGCATCGGCATTGCTTCCTTCCCAAGCTCAGCCCAGGCATATTTCAGCAGTAGGGTGCTTTTTAACTCCGCGCTGCCGGGGTCGTCCCATAGGTTATGCAGCTCCTGCGGATCGCTCTGCAGATCGAATAGCTCACCATAGGTTTGATTGTAATACACCGTTATTTTGTAGCGGTCGTTAACATACGTTTTTTGATGGATGGTCGTCGGTTCATGGCGGAATTCAATGAGGGCGTGATCCCGCGCCCGCGGCTTGAATCCTTCCCACACCTCGCGCTGATCGACTCCTGTCATACCATGCGGGATTGGAATGCCGCGGAAGGATAGCAGGGTAGGCGCCAGATCAACGAGTGACTGGATGGCTTCCGACTGGACGCCGGCGGGTACATGTCCCGGATAACGGACGAGGTATGGAACCCGGATCAGGTCCTCGTAATGGAAGCCGCCCTTGGCCTGAAGACCGTGCTGGCCGAAGAAATGGCCATGGTCGGAAGTGAACACGACGATCGTATCTTCCGTCAGACTCAGTTCGTCCAGCTTGTCAAGAATACGGCCGATATATTTGTCCATCATGCTGATCATGCCGTAATAGACCGCGACCAGCTTCTTGCGGTCGGCATCCGTCAGTTTGAATTTGCTGCCGTATTCGTAGTAAAGATGAGAGCGGTAGCCGTGAATGCCATATCCAGTCTCCAGCAGGCTGGAGAAATCCGGCTGCTCCTCCTGTGTCATGCCGAAATGGGGCGGATTGCTGTCATGTTCACCAGGCGCTGCCTGCGGAATTGTCAGGGAATCAGGATCGTACATCGTATCCCATGGCGCAGGGACCAAATATTCCGGATGGGGATCGAAGAAACTGGACCATAGGAAGAAGCTTTCCCCGTCCCGGGCGTATTGCTCAAGCAGCGCATTGGATCGTTCGGCAATCCAGGTATTGTAGTGATATTCCTCGGGTATCGGCCATTTATACGTAACGCTCGGATCCATCGTACCGGTAGGCGGCAGAAAGTAATCCCGCCAGTTTGTACAGCCCTTCTCTTCCATCCACAGCGCATAATGCTGGCCGACGTGGCTCTCGTTCGTATGATTGCGAGCGAGCTCCACATGCTCAAAGCCATAAAACGGACCTTCAAAACGGCGCCAATGGTCCAATTCCTGAAGAGTCGGATAGGCTTCCATGGAAGGATAGGTTTCCGTGGAGCGGAGCGGCTGAAAATGGGCTTTGCCGATCAGAGCTGTTCTGCATCCGTCCGCCGCGAAATCGTCGCCGACACAGTGCCGATCCTCCAGGAGCTTGGTGCCGAGCGTCCACGCTCCATGCTGGCTTGGGTACATGCCGGTGATGATGGATGCCCGGCTCGGCGTGCATGTGGGATTGGGGCAATAAGCTCTGGAGAAAGCGGTTCCCTCGCGGACCAGGCGGTTCAGATTCGGCGTGAGAACCTCACTTTGGAATGCGCCGATCGTGTTCCAATGCTGCTGGTCGCTCGTGATGAGCAGAATGTTGGGTTTCTTCATCTATTGATCGCCTCCTTTTCTAATAATAGCTTAGTAGAGAGGAAGCTGGAATGGCGCGGCGTGGGTCTAATTTACCATTTTGTCGGATACCGCAAGTGAGAGGAGATAGATAATGAGGAATGACGGATTAAAGCGGATTGGGCCCGTGCGTTATGAGCCTGGGAAGTGGGATAAGGAATGCCAGCTGTGGCCTGTTCGGGCAGGAAGTGGAATGTCTCCGGCAGAAGCTGGGCTTGGCCGAAATCGGGCGGATTGCTTCGGCTTATATGCGGTTCAGAAGGGATCCTTGCAGCTGATTCGAGCTGATCGCCGTCTTAAGCTGCAAGCAGGCGATTTGTACTGCCGTTTCCCGGAAGCATCCTGCACGCATTACAAGGCGGGGCAAGAAGAACCGGAGCTCATCTATGTGGAGATCGGCGGCCCTGGTGCGGAACGTCTCCTTGGAAGAGCAGGCTTTACCCGAGGGAATCCAATATTCAGACAAGCCGAATCTGCGAGGACGGATCGGGCGCTCTATTCCATTCTTGAACTGATGATGGAGGCTCCTTCTCAAAGCGCTTCGCTGCCTTATCTCATGCAGAGCCTGCTTTACAAGCTGTTCGCGGATCTGATTCACCGCAGAGAAGACGGCAGCGGCGAGCAGCTCCCGGACTGCCTCCGGTGCGGCTTGACGCATATGGATCTGCACGCTCCAGCGGGAATCACAGTGCGCGAAGCTGCAGAGGCTGCCGGCGTTAACCGTTCCCACTTTACTGCGGAATTCACGAGACGGATGGGGATCACCCCTGCTGCCTATCTGACGAGGTCGCGCATAAATCAAGCAAAGCGGCTGCTCGCCGAGACTACAGCCTCCGTAACGGAGATCGCCTACGCGGTCGGCTACCCCAGCTTATACACATTCAGCAGAGCCTTTAAGAAGGAATGCTCGCTCTCGCCATCCAGTTACCGAAGCTTTCCAATCAGAAAGGGAACGACGGCTGTTCGCAGCAATTCTATTAGGAGCGGTGAGATGACCGGCGCGAGATTCCAGATCTGATCAGGATTCTGATCATTACCTCTCAACTTATGTCGGGACACGATTATATTCATAGGGATCATATGGCTGTTCTTGAACTGAAAATAGGGATCATATGGCTGTTCTTGAACTGAAAAGCAAAGGAGACACTATACTGAAAGTTACTAAGTTTCAAATAATTCAGTCATTTCCACTTGGTATTATGTCCTTTATACTGTAAAGAAGCCCTCTATCTATTCCGCAATAACCGTCGTCAGTTGTCCTGGTATAACGCGAGTCCAAGAGAGGAGAATAATGCAGATTATGGAATATGTCAGATTAGGAAAGTCCGGACTTAAAGTATCGAGAATTAGTCTTGGTTGTTGGAATTTTGGAAGCCCGACCCCGCGCTGGGGAAAGGCGGGAAAGGTGACATCCGAGGATTCTATCCGAATCATCGATGCCGCAATTGACATGGGAGTGAATCTGATCGATACCGCCAACCGTTATACGGGTGGAGAAGCGGAAGAAATTCTCGGCAAAGCGATTAAAGGAAAACGGGATAAGGTTGTCGTGGCCACGAAGGTACACGGAGAAATCGGTCCGGGTCCTAACGACAAAGGCCAATCCCGCGCTCACATTATGAGGGAAGTTGAAAACAGTTTGCGCCGGCTCGGTACCGATTATATTGATTTGTACCAGGCGCACAATGTCGACTGGGAAACTCCGCTGGAGGAATCCATGCGCGCCTATGATGATTTGGTCCGTCAAGGGAAGGTGCGGTATATCGGCTGCTCAAATTTTCCGGCTTGGGTGCTGACGAAGTCACTGTGGGTCAGCGATGTAAACAAGCTTGAAAGCTTCGTTTCCGTGCAGCCTAACTATAGCTTGGCCAACCGGGCGGTAGAGAAGGAGCTGCAGCCGCTGTGCGTTGATCAGGGAATCGGCATGATCTTGTACAGCCCTATGGGCGGCGGCATTCTGTCCGGGAAATATGAAGAAAGCGTGCCGGAAAACAGCCGAGGTTCAGACGAACCGGAAGTTGCCGAAAGGGCACGCAGATTTCGAAGCGGAGTCAACCTGCTGAAGGATATTGCCGATCAAATGGACAAAACACCAGCCCAGGTCAGCCTGAACTGGATTATCAATCGACCCGCCGTATCTTCGGCGATTATGGGCGTAAGCAGGCTGGAGCAGCTGCAGGAGAATATCGGCTCTGTCGGCTGGAAGCTGTCCGAGGAGCAGATGCAGAAGCTAAGCGACGCTTTCCCTGTTTAACCAATTTATATTTACGGGAGGTATGAACAATGTCGGAATCATATAAAGTCGATTTTCGTCAATTAGGCCGTACAGGAGCTAGAGTCTCGAATCTTTGCCTAGGAGCAATGAACTTTGGTTCGCGTACCGAAGAAAAGGAGTCGGTCCAGATCATTCATCGTTTCCTGGATGCAGGCTTAAATTTTGTTGACACAGCCAATGTTTATTCCAAGGGAGTATCAGAATCCTTTGTAGGAAAAGCGATCAAAGACCGGCGTGACCGGGTCTTTCTGGCAACCAAAGTACATGGCAGAATGGGCGAGGGACCGAACGACCAGGGAAACAGCCGCGTTCACATTATCAAGCAAATAGATGAAAGCCTGCGGAGACTGCAAACCGATTATATTGACTTGTATTGGATTCACCGTCCCGATTCGAATACCCCTATCGATGAAACGCTGAGAACGCTTGATTATTTGGTGGGCCAGGGAAAAGTCCGTTACATCGGCCTCTCCACATTCCCAGCCTGGCAAACCATGGAAGCGATTATGGTCAGCGAACGCATGAATTTGGAACGCTTTGTGGCCGAGCAGCCACCGTACAACCTGTTTGACCGAAGCATTGAGGAAGATGTCATTCCGCTTTGCCAGAAGTATGGGCTGGGGATTATGCCGTGGGGGCCTTTAGCTGA
Organism: Paenibacillus solisilvae; assembly: GCF_042656405.1. Classification (NCBI taxonomy): domain Bacteria; kingdom Bacillati; phylum Bacillota; class Bacilli; order Caryophanales; family Paenibacillaceae; genus Paenibacillus; species Paenibacillus solisilvae. The sequence continues at coordinate 89,614 of NZ_JBHSOW010000043.1, forward strand.
AGGCTGGTTATCAGGCGCATACCGCAGCAATCAGCCTTTTCCGAAAGATACGCGTATTGGCCGTAAAAATTTGGATTTAAATTCCGGGTATATCGTGGATAGGCTGAGTGCCATCGAAGCTCTGATACCCATAGCGGAAGAAAAGGGAGTCACCTTAAGCCAATTGGCTTTGGCTTGGCTCATTCAACAGCCTGGCGTCACTTCGCCGATTATCGGGCCGAGTACCATGAAGCAGCTGGAGGATAATTTGGGTGCGCTTCATGTTGAACTCAATAAAGACGATCTCGAACGGATCGATGCCGTTATACCTCCGAAATCCCGTGTAGGCGGCAAACGTCACTGGGAATAATGCTGAATGAGAGTAGGCTGATAGTATGGAATATGTAAAACTGGGTTCAACCGGACTGGACGTATCCCGCATTTGCCTTGGCTGCATGAGTTACGGCGAACCCGACAGGGGCGGGCATGCCTGGACGATGGGCGAAGAACAGAGCCGGCCATTCATTCGTAAAGCGCTCGACCTTGGCATCAACTTCTTTGATACTGCGAACGTCTACTCCGACGGGACAAGCGAGGAGATTGTCGGCCGGGCGCTTAAGGACTTTGCAAAGCGGGATGATGTCGTCATTGCAACGAAGGTGCACGGACGCATGCGGCCAGGGCCCAACGGCGGCGGTCTATCGCGGAAGGCCATTCTGAGCGAGATCGATCACAGCCTGAAGCGGCTCGGCACCGATTATGTCGACCTTTACCAGATTCACCGCTGGGACAATCATACACCGATCGAAGAGACGATGGAAGCGCTGCATGACGTCGTTAAAGCAGGCAAAGCGCGTTACATAGGAGCATCCTCGATGTATGCTTGGCAGTTCCTGAGCGCTCTTCACACCGCAGAGCGAAATGGGTGGACGCGGTTCGTTTCCATGCAGAATTACTTGAATTTACTCTACCGGGAAGAGGAACGCGAGATGCTCCAACTGTGCAAAGCGCAGGGAATCGGCGTCATTCCGTGGAGCCCGCTGGCGAGGGGAAGGCTGTCGCGGGATTGGGACGAGACGAGCGAGCGTTCCATGGCTGATGAGTTCGGAAAGACGCTTTATGCGGCTACGGCAGAGGCTGACCGCAAGGTAGTTGAGCGTGTCGGAGAAGTAGCGGCTAGGCGCGGCGTGCCGCGCGCACAGGTGGCGCTGGCCTGGGTACTGCAGAAGGAGCCTGTGTCATCTCCCATCATTGGCGCTACGAAGGCATATCATCTGGACGACGCGGTCGCGGCGCTTTCGGTGAAGCTGACCGCGGAGGAAGTCACATTGCTGGAAGAGCCTTATGTCCCGCATCCGGTACTCGGCGGCTTGAATTAAACGGACGCGCAGGAACGCTATTGCCGGAAGATTCCTGCGTATTATTTTACAATCCTCCGTCTGAATCCTGCTATTGCAGCGGGATGCTGCTAATAAGAACAACATACATAGGAGGAAATAAGCGTGAAATACAGACAGCTTGGCAATACCGAAATGAAAGTCAGTGAGGTCAGCTTCGGCACGTGGGCCATCGGCGGCTCCTGGGGAAACGTGAAGGACGAAGATTCGCTGGCGGCGCTGGACCGAGCGATGGAAGCGGGCGTCAACTTCTTCGATACGGCGGATGTGTATGGAGACGGGCACAGTGAGGAGCTGCTCGCGAAGGCGACGAAGGGCAAGGAAAATGATATCTACGTGGCGACGAAGTTTTGCCGTTCGGCAGATATTACGGATCCGGCCGTTTATACGTATGAGTCCGTCCGGGCATTTTGCGAGGCCAGTCTGAAGCGGCTTCAGCGCGAGCGGATCGATCTCTACCAGATCCACTGTCCGCCGACGGACATCCTGCGCGACGGCGAAGTGTTCGCGGTACTCGACCGTTTGAAGCGGGAAGGTAAAATCCGCGAATACGGCGTCAGCGTGGAGACGGTGGAGGAGGGCTTGATTTGCCTGGAGCAGCCGGGTGTTAAGGCACTGCAGGTCATCTTTAACCTGTTCCGGCAAAAGCCGGCAGAAACGCTCTTTCCCAAGGCTCATGAGCAGGGGGTCGGCATTCTGGTGCGTCTTCCACTCGCAAGCGGGCTGTTGACCGGCAAATTCAGCGAGAACAGCACCTTCGCGGCCGACGACCACCGCAATTTCAACCGGAATGGAGAGAGCTTCAACGTCGGTGAGACGTTCGCGGGTCTGCCGTTCGAGACTGGTGTCGAGCTGAGCCGCAAGCTGGACTGGATCGGCGAAAGCCGGGGCAACATGACGCGCGCCGCACTGCGTTGGATCCTCGATAACCCGCATATTACGTGCGTCATCCCGGGATTCAGGAACACCGCCCAAGTTGAGGACAACCTTGGTGTACAGATTGTCTCACCGTTTTCGGGAGATGAGCATGCACGACTGCGCGAGTTCTACGAACAGAACGTCAAGAACGCCATCCGCGGACCCTATTGAGGATACACAAAAGTGGTTGACACAAAAGGGATAAAAACAGATCATCAAGCTTGGTTTGTCTCCTCTAAGGGGCTTTCTCAAAAGGGTAAGTGTAAGTGCAACAATGCCATATAAGAACAAACGAACCTTCAAAACCACGATAAAGTGGGGATGAAGGTTCTTTTTACATTCAAGCTGGCCTTCACAGTAGGGGCTGAAATTCCAAATGCGGCTTTTGGGACAACCCCTATTCGCTCACCGATGCCCGAAGATACTCAAGCGGCGGAGCTGATCCACGGCACGACACGAATGAGATGTTTTAACAGCACATCTTCATGCTTTTAACCGGAAGAACATCCGCATGCGCAATGACCGTATAAAAATGGAATAGGTTTTGATTTTTTGATCGGAAGGCGTTTGGTCATAGGGATGGTATTGTTTACGATGCTTTTTGGAGCCGGCTTTTTTAAGATGACTAATGGAAAAGTCCCGCCGTCACCTTCCCTTCCTGTCTATGCCTTATTGGTTAACCGGCATCACGTATCATCGCCTCACCCTTGGCTGAGAGCTGCGTAGGTGCATGTTACGCCCTTAGCTTATACTGGAATTCATACAGTTAAAATCGGTGTTATCCGATTCAGGCTGCCTCTATACTGGAATTCGTACAGTTAAATAACCCCAAATAAGCCTTATAGAGTTAAATTTGGCATATATACCTGGAAATTTCCAGTATAGCGGTTGTTCGAACATCCAAAGATCGAAATAGCTGTATAAATCCAGTATAGATTTGCATCATCGAGTGGTTGATTGCTAAACGTATCGCACTACTATGCTGGAAGCTGCTCGTTGCAGCCGCATGCAGCGCAGTCCAACCAGGTTGAGGCTGAAAGCTGCTCCTGGTGCAGAAAGTCAACTGTACGTAAGGCTTCAGCCTTACCAGGCGCTGGGAGCTTCTTGCGGTGTATAGAGTAAGCCGCGAATTGCGGCAGAGGGTGATTCTGCAAATAAGTCGCAGTCCTGCAAAAAAGTACAATCTAGAATCGCTGCAGAAATCAAGAATGTATGATTGTTCTCAAGGAGCTGCCCCCTTATGTTAGAGCAAAGGGAGGGAATTTATTGAAACCAATCGAAGAGAAAGCTGAGCTTCAAGCGGCGCATGATGAAGCGGTGCAGCTTGAATATCTTGATCGCGGTTTGGCAGCCGTGGTTACTATGAAGGCTCGGTCGAGTCGCAGCATGTCGCCTTGGGTAAGTTTCGGAGCGATTTGCCCGGTCTGCAAGTCGCCGGGCTCGACCTGCTTGTCCGGGAGGACGACGGGAAAGGGTTGAAGGGGAAAGACGCACTGTTTCTGCTGGACGGCAGCGGACGGGAGATTTGGAAGGAAAACCGCAAAACGGACGGCTGGCTGACCATTATTGAACCGCTTCGGGGCTGGACACATGATTCTCCGGATTACATCTTGGCATTCCGGCGCGGTGGCGGTCTATATCCGGCGCTGTACGACGGTGATATGAACATGATTGTGGAGTTTCGATCGGAAGGCTATGCCGTGCATACGGATTTAGTCGGCACCGGAACGGAGCAGGTATTCATCTACAATGATGAGACGGCATCCGTTTACTCAAGCAGCCCGTTCTCCTTGAAGGAAATTCCGGCAGCCGGGAAACCGCTGCCCCAATCCAAACGTTTATCCCATTCGGCCTTGTATCCAGGCGGAGAAACCGGCGTATTGCGGGAAATGAGGGATACAGAATGACACTTAGCTATCGTTTCGACTTTGGAACGGGGGCTGCGGAAGACGGTTATACGAAGGTGACTGCGCAAACACGTTATGAGAAAATGCTTGGCTTCGGCTTCAGTGCGGCAGACCAAGTGAACGCAAAGGACCGAGGAGGTTGCCAGCCGCTTCGCCGTGATTTTTGTATTCCGCTGAATACCTGCTTTATTGTCGATGTACCGGATGGAACGTATGCCGTTTCGGTTCTGCTCGGGGATGAGCTGGCCGACACAGAGACGACGATCAAGGCGGGAGAAGGGCGTTTGATGGTGAACAAACAAAGGACCGTTCCAGGGCATTACGCACGGGTGAGCTTTGCGGTTTGGGTCACCGATGGACGTCTGAAGCTGAAATTCAGCGGTTTGGCACCGCGAATTAATGCAATGGAAATTACCGCCTCCCACCAAGCATGCACGCTGTTTCTGGCGGGTGATTCGACGGTGACAGACCAGCCCGCAGATGGTTATCCGTATGCCGGCTGGGGACAAATGCTGCCCCAGTTTATCAAAGTGGATGCTGCGGTTGCGAACTATGCGTTGTCGGGACGAAGCTCCAAGAGCTTTATTAAGGAGGGGCATCTTGACGCCATCTGGAATAAAATCAAACCCTATGATTATTTGCTGATCCAATTCGCCCATAATGACCAGAAATATGGGGAGGATCGATATACTCTGCCTTATAAGACCTATAAGGAAACATTGAAGCTGTATATTGAAGGGGCCCGGCAGCGGAAGGCGATCCCTATTCTCGTTACGGCCGTACAGCGCCGGTTCTTCGAAGAAGACGGCACGCTTCTGGATACGCATGGGGATTATTTGCCGGCGATGCGCGAGCTTGCAGCAGAGGAGAATGTGCCATTGATTGATTTGGCGGCCAAGAGCAAGGAGTGTTCGAGCGGCTCGGGCCAGAGGGAACGAAATCGGTGTTCATGTGGCTTGCGCCAGGTGAATATATGAATTTCGTGGACGGAACGGAGGACAACACGCATTTTCAGGAGCAGGGCGCGTCGCAGGTGGCGAAGCTCGTGCTGGAAGGAATGAAGGAGCTGCGTTTACAGCCGCTCACCCTTTATTTGCGCTAAGAGCGTCAGGCTAAAAAGGGTGGGAAGCCACGAATGAAATTGTAAATGAGGTGACAGTGATGCCAAAAATTTTACTGGCTTTTCCCGGGGGAAAGCACTAAGTTTTGACGATGAGCTATGACGATGGTCGAGCGGCAGACCGGAGACTTGTGTCCATTTTTAACCAATATGGGATTAAAGGGACATTCCACATCAATTCGGGAATGCTCGGAGAAGGCGACCGCATCGGTGAAGCGGAAATTGGCGCGCTCTACAAAGGACATGAGGTTTCTGCACATACGTTAACGCATCCTACGATCGCAAGATGCCCGAAGGAGCAGATTGTGGAAGAAATCATGGAGGACCGCAAACGGCTGGAAGGTACTATGGGATATACAGTGAGAGGCTTATCTTACCCCAACGGTTCCTTCAACAGCCGGATCAAAGAGATGCTCCCGCATCTTGGAATCGAATACGCCCGGGTCGTTCAAAGTACCGGACAATTCGGAATGCCGGACGATTGGTTCGAGTGGAAGCCTACCTGCCCCCACAAGGCGAATTTGATGAATCTCGCGGAATCTTTTGGCGAACTGCATAAAAAACAATATTTATATATGATGTATGTATGGGCCACAGCTACGAATTCGATCTGGAACAAAACTGGGAGTTCATGGAGAGCTTCTGCCGATTGATCGGCAACCGGACGGATATTTGGTATGCGACGAACCTGGAAATCGTTGATTATGTAAAAGCATTTCAACAGCTTAAGTTTTCAGCTTCCAGCAGGTTCGTATGGAACCCATCCGCCGCTTCCGTATGGCTGAGTGTGAACAACGATATCGTTGAGGTCAAGGGAGGCAGCCAGATTCTATTCGATTAGGAAGTGCCGGAAAGTACGCGCAAGTCTATTTCCGGTGCTGCAGGACCATTAACGGCAGTGATGCTGTACATCGACTCTAAAGTGCTTAAAGAAAGCAGGCCCCCCTTTGTAACGGATAATGAGGTGGCCTGCTTTTCATTATATGCGGCTATTCCGTGAACTTGGTATAATAAATAGGATATGGCCATGATGAAGGAGAGGATAACGTTGGAGAGAAGGTCTTTACTGGTGACGCCATTACCAGGATATGTTGAAGAAATCGGTCGATGGCTATGGTGTTTAGAAGATGTTCGCCATACTCTTATAGCCAGATTAACCGGAACCAGTCAAAGTATACTTGACATGAAAATAGATGGAAGACATACGATTGGCTCACTGTTATATCACATTGCATTGATTGAGGCTGATTGGTTATATGTAGAGGTTCTTGGTACTGAATTTGATCCGGATATACGTTCGTTATTCCCGCAGGAACCCCGTTCGGGAAACAATTCTTTAACTCATATTGAAGGAGAAAGTTTGGAGGAGCATGTTCACCGCCTTAATACGGTACGTGAAGTGTTTCTTTCGCACTTCCGTTCAATGGACCTAGCCGATTGGCGTAAACCAAGAGTACTTGAACACTACGAAGTCACACCTGAGTGGGTTGTCTATCACTTGATTGAACATGAATCCAATCATAGGGGACAGATTTTTCAATTGCTGAATCAATTACAGAATGATCCTGAAGTTTAGATGAAAGAGAGCTCTTTGTCCATCTTAAACGATAGGGAGCATGACTTGGAAATCATAAGTTGCTGCGGCGACTCTTGTTTTCCTGCAGAATATTAATTTTTGAAAATGACAAGGGGCTGTCCCAAATCTTAACGAAAGAGATTTGGGGGCACATCCGTAATACACTTGTGTGAACGACTTGCTGCGTGTTCGGCATTCGCGGTTTACTTCTGCACCGAACCCCACGCGTGGCGGGGCGATAGGTGTCGGCAGTCAACCGCTTGATGCATGCACATCTATACTGGATTTTTACAGCTATTTCGGGCTTTAGATGTACGAACCAGCGCTATACTGGAAATTTCCAGTTATAAATGCCGAATTGAGCTCCAAATGGTTCATTTGGGGCGATTTAGCTGTATGGAATGCAGTATAGAGACAGTCTTAATCGAATGGAAGTCTATTTAACTGTACGAATTCCAGTATAGGCTAGGGTGTAACAGGTTCGGAGGATGATCGAGCCGGAGAATGTATTTGGACAACTGAAGAACTACCGGGGATTCCGGCGGTTCCTGCTTCGCGGGTTGCCAAAAATAAGCCAAGAGGTCAGGTGGCTTTCGCTTGCCTATAGTCTGCTGAAGAAAGCAGCAATCGACCAAACGGGAAGGAGCAGAAATAACGTCTGCCCCTTCCCGGGTTTGTTTATTTACTCAACTGCAAGGGTAAACCTAACTTACTTTCGAGGGCAGCTCCTTTTTAGATAAATAACAGGAGATAGGCCCGTTTTATTTCGTCACCAGGAGATCGGCCGTCACCGCAATGTGGTCTGAAGCAATGGAGTCGATCACATCCGCTGCTCGAAACTGAACATCGTCGGTAGTGAATACATAATCGATTCGACTGTCCGGTTTAGAGACGGCACCGGTAATCGGATCCACGTACGATGAGGGAATCGTAAAGGTATCATTTTGACCGAGTTCGGCAAATACATCCTTGTATTGTGCGGTTATTTTCAATATTTCTGCACTGCCCGGCTTAGCGTTGAAATCTCCCACAAAGATGGACGTGCCTTCCTTTTTGCCTGCAATGGCAAGAATTTCCTTGATTTGCAGGTCCCGCTGCTCAGCCCGGCGATTGTCGAGGTGGGTGTTATAGAAACGGATATGCTTCCCTTTTACATTAATCACCGTTTCAAGCAAACCGCGCTGTTCCGATGGTTTTTCGGTATACGGGATGTTCGTCAGCAAATGGTTCTCCGCATGCAGAATCGGAAATTTGCTGAATACAGCCGTACCGTATTGGCGGCGGGCTTGTCCTTCTTCCAAAGGTTCTAGATCAAGATTGGCTGCGTACGCATAGTGCAGGTGGAGGCGGTCCGCCAGCCATTTGGCCTGGTCTTCAAAGCTGCTCCGATCCGACCAATGGTTATCCACTTCCTGCAGGCCGATGATGTCGGCTCCAGACTTCGCGATTATATCGGCAATTCGCTGCAAATCGAGAACGCCGTCTTTTCCTTCGGCGTGATGAATATTGTAGGACATGATTTTGATTCCCATTTCCTTGTCTTTTTTCTCCTTCGCCTCCGCAGCGACTGCCTGCCCGGCATATGTCAGTACAGGCAGAACCATCATGCACATGATCATAAGCCTAGCCAAAGATTTCTTGAACAACTTGATCATCCTCTCGTTTAGTATATTTATCTTCATGAGAGAGGATAGCAACTGAATGTTCTCGTAAGATTCACGTTATATTAATAAAGTATAAATTATGGTAAATAATAACATATAATAGACATGACTGAACATTTATTGGTGTTTGATTATCTGAAGCAGATACCTACAACCTGCATGATGCGTCTTATTTCAAAGCAGCCTTCCCTAGTTTAACCGGGAAGGCTGCTTTGACGTTCTATTATCGTGCAGCGCATAGATGAACCAGAAGTGCGGCAGGGTTCCGGTTACACTGTTTCGCTGTCGTTTGCGGTTACTTCGTTCCCGGCGTTCTGCAAAATACTGACGTTCTCGTCATAGATATGAGCCTTCATAAGCCGGCAGGTTAGTTCGACATCCTTCGCTTGCATCGCCTGCAGCAGAACTGCGTGTTCTTCGTAGATCTGATTCTGGTCTTTGTACATCGGCCCCTGAACGAAGAAATGCAGCCGGATCCGATTGACGATGCTCGACCATATATTTATGATGTTGCCGGCACGGGATGCTTGGATCAAATATTCGTGGAATGAAATGTCGTTATCCACGATCCGGGCCAAATCCTTCTGCGCGACTGCTTCCTTCATGCCCTCAACAAACCGGTTCATCTGAGCGAAATCCGCATCGTTCATCCACGAAAGTCCTGACCGGATAGCAAACAGCTCGATCGTCAGCCGTATGGGGATCAACACTTCGATAACTTCTTCTTTGGAAAATTCCGCCACAACCGTTTCCTTATACGGTGAGGAATGGAGGAGACCTTCCTGCTCCAGTGTGCGTATCGCTTCACGGATCGGTCCGCGGCTGACGCCCATTTCCTTTGAAATCGCAATTTCTCGAAGCCGGTCGCCCGGTTTCAGCTGCCCGCTTAGAATCGCATTGCGGATTTCATCCGTTACCCGGTGCCGAAGCGAGGTAGGCTTTTGCTCTTTAAAGCTGAATGTTTCCATCGTATGAACCTTTCTGGACACGGTTTTGTGAATCATTACCTGTATCATAGGCGATACCATAATTATTGTCAAAATAACAATCAGCAATAAGATTGTTGACAATCTTACAATTCAAAACTATACTCATTTTGAAAGCGCATACTAGGAATTAAACGATGCTTTACAACCAATTTATACAGTCAGGTGGCACTCTTTATGAAAATTACCGATGTTGAAGTTTTGTATCTCAAGTTACCGCAAATCGACGCCACTCGCTGCGACGGCACGCAGGACACACTGATCGTCCGGGTGCGGACCGACGAGGGGATCGACGGTATCGGTGAGATCGATTCCGTGCCCGTTGTCGCCCGTTCCGTCATTTTCGCTCCTCCATCACACGCAATCGCCACCGGGCTGAAGGACTTGCTTATCGGGGAAGATCCATTCGACGTCGAGCGACTATGGGACAAAATGTATATGGGCGCCCTTTATTACGGCCGTTCGGGTCCCGTGCTTCATGCGATGAGCGGCATCGATATCGCCCTGTGGGATATTATCGGCAAGGCCTCAGGACGTCCGGCAGCACAGATGCTTGGCGGTATTTACCGGCAGGAGATCAAGGCATACGCCAGCCTGCTCATGCCGGATACGATCGCCGAGGCCGCGAAGCTGGCCGAGACGTATATGAATCACGGCTACAAAGCGATCAAGTTCGGCTGGGGGCCGATCGGCCGGGTATCGAAGGCGTTTGACATCGAGCTGGTTCGAACCATACGTTCGGTCATTGGGGAAGAGAACGAACTGATGATCGACGTGGGTCACGTATGGGATGTGAAGCATGCGATCCGGATGGCCCAGGAGTTTGAGCGGTACGGCGTTCACTGGATGGAAGAGCCGCTGCCTCCGGATGATTTGGCCGGCTATATGCAGTTGTCTCAAGCGGCGGACATTTACATCGCAGCCGGGGAACAGGAAAGCGGAAGACGGGCATTCGACCGGCTGCTGCGCGAAGGCGGAGTCGATATATTGCAGCCCGATCTGGGACGATGCGGAGGACTGACGGAAGCGCGAAAAATTGCTTATATGGCTTACGACCATAACCGCAGGGTTGTCCCGCATGCTTTTAAAACCGGTGTTCTTGTGGCGGCAAGCACGCAATTCGTGGCCAGTATTCCCCGTGGCGATTTGATCGAATACACACGATCGGAATCCCCACTCGCGAGACATGTCGTTGCGAATCCACTTACATTCAAGGACGGATTCATACAGCTTCCCAAGGGTCCTGGTCTGGGAATCGAGCTGGATGAGAAAGTCGTGAAGAAGTACCTAGTGCATTGAACTTGATAAAAGGGACGGGACAAAGCCATTTCTCCATCTGCGATCAAATTTTCTCTGAGCAAGGTCACCGTCGACGAAGGCCTCAAGCAGATGGACCAGCAAGTAAACGAAATTCTGGTGAAACCTTAACGGGTTGGGCAGGGGTTGGTTGGCTTACTAATGCCCTAGATGCGCTCAATATATGTAGCGAGGCGGATGCTCCCAGCCGGAATGAACGAAGAACGACTTGCAGTGGCGGCGCCTTGGTAATCGGTCATATTAAAACTGGAAGCGGAGCATTTAACCCCTCTTCCAGTTTTTGCGAAACGCCGAAGGCGAACAGTGCTCAGCATTTTGGAACGCATGGCGGAACGCGTTGTAGCTCTCGAAGCCGCACTGCTCGGCCAATTCCCCTACGTTGGCATCGGTCAGCATCAGAAGCCGCTTCGCGTGGTTGATCCGCTTTTGCAGTATATATTCCTTAGGCGTATAGCCGTAATATTTCTTAAACTGCCGGATAAAATGATAGACGCTCAGTCCGGCCTCGTTAGCGCACGCTTTGATGCTGCCGATGGTCAGATAGTTGGCGTCAACGTACCTTGCGGCACGGTCGATGCCGGATGGGACCGGCTGAAAAGCTCCATTGCGATCCGCTAGCCGGGCGCACTCCATCAGCAGCCCGTAAATGAGCGAGGACTGCTCCCATTCCTGATGGGGAATTGTCGTCCGCATGCCGTCCAATACCGAGCGAAGCATGCGAACGACCGCAGCGGAATCAGCTCCGGGAACGGTGCCGAACGCGGGGAACAGCGATACCGAGCCCCCGAATAAGCGTGGCCACAGATTATCCAGATCGTTGCCGTCGAACACCAGATACAGCATCTGGCACGGGTCCTCCGGATCCGCTTTGTAAGCATGCGGATACCGCATATTGTGCAGCAAGCAGTCGCCGGGGCCGAACTTCATCCAGGCCGTCCCCTGGCGGAATGCGCCTTTTCCTTTTGTGATGAGCAGTATTTCATAGGCCGGATAGTAGTCCCGCTCAAAGAAAAAATTGCTGTGACAGGGATCGAATCCGCCTATGAGCGGATGGTAGAGGGTCGCCTTGGCAAAGGGGCTCGGCGTAGACAGCCATTCATCATGCATGCTTTGCATCCTTTTGTATAAGAGATTGGCAGTGCCAGCCAAACGGGAACATCCTGCCGGATCGTATCCTGCAGGATGTTCCGCTGTATGATGGGCTCCGCGCTTTTAATATTTCCCGGCTTCGGTCGGAACGGCCGCCGGCACGTCGAATGCCTTCGGATCATCCGTCCACGGCAGCATCCCCAGCAGCATTTGAAGCAGCCTGGTATCGGCTTTGCTCTTAAGGTCCTCGGAAGGTTCATAGCCGGGCCAAGTCCGCAGGAAGGACGGCGCGTAATTGTATATAAGCGAGCGGCGGGTTTCATCGGAGTAGTTGTTGAGCGCCGAATGGTAGGTGTACCCGTTAAAAATAACAGCCGTACCGGCTTTGACGCTCATCCGTACGTGGCCAGGCATATCTTCCTGTTTCTGTACTCTCGGCAGCTGCTCATTGGTCATATGCACACTGCCCGGAAGGAAGGCGAGGCAGCCGCCATTATCATTCACATCGGAAAGGAAATAGAAGACCTTGGCCATGAACGGGACTTTCTTTTCATTCATGAACAGTTGGCTGCCCGTATCCCGGTGCCAGTTCGTATGTGCTTCCTTTTGCGGTGGCTTGATTAGGCCGTCATTATCGATCATGACGAAGGAATCGCCGAGGATGTCACGTAAAATGGACATCATCCGCGCGTGTTCCATCAAATGAAATAGAGCATCGTCATATTCAATGACGCCGCATACCTGCTGGACGTTTGATAATTGACCGGAGGACGGATTATATCCGCCTTTGGTTTCCCACAACTTAAAGGCGTGATCCAGCCGCTCGTTATAATAATCAACCTCGCCGGTATCTAGAAAATCCTCTAGTACCAGATAGCCGTCACGTTCCCATAGAAGCTTCTGTTCAATCGTCAGGCCGTGCAGATTCATACCGTATTCCTCCTCAAATTATTGCGCTCCTATGAATAATTATAACCTGATTGATATATGAAAAGAATGCGCATTCTTGCTCGTTTTCCACCATAAGTTGCTGTGGTTATTACTAAAGGTCTGTATGAAAAAAACGCAATTGAGCTTGAAAATAAAGGAGGATAACTTTTGGACAGATTCGAGATTAAACAGGATCCGGCAATAAGCCGGTATATTCAAGGGATCGTTTGCGATCCCATCGGCTCTGTAGAGCCCGAGGTTACAAAGCAGCGGATTAACGAGCATATCATCAAATACAGCCTGTCGTTCAAGCTGGAAAATCAGACACAGCAGGATGATTGGCAGCTCTCAGTCGAACCGGCGTTCACGCCTTCTTTCCATTGGGCGCCGCATCTTACGCCTTCAGACGAACATATTATCGATCAGCACAGCTTCCGATCGCCTGCGCTGATCGCTATGGATGACCGGAAGCTGCTCATCCTTGTGCCGGATCTGGACATCATGGTCAAAGGAACGCCAGTCAGATGGTATATGGACAACGACGCTTTGCGCAACCGGCTTACCGTTGGCATGAGCGAGTACTGTGTGAAGGAGCATGTGCTGTATGAACGGGCGCCCGGCGCCAAATATCCGGCGGGAACAGTCGAAGTAGGCTTTTATTTGATGACCTTCGAAGACGCGGATGCGCTCGGCAATCCATGGCGGCCGGTGCTCAATTTCTTGTGGGAACGGTGGGGAGGACCGCTCTTTCGGTCCGGGGCACCGGAGGAACTGCCGATGGATCGGCTTGTGAGACATACATACAACTGGGCTTTCGAAAGCTGGAAGGACAGCGTATGGCAGGAGTTTGAGCTGGACGGCCGTAAGGTGGGAGCGGCTGCGTTTATCGTCAACGTGACGCAGAGTCCCAATTATCCCGGCCCTGTCAATGAGCGAGAATTCCGTTCGATCTGGAACCAGGCATGGTTCAGTTCCTTGCGTTCGGCGCAAGGCATGTTTCGCTACGGACTAGAAAACAAAGATCCCGAGATGCTCCAGCGTGCGCGCCTGACCAAGGAACTCGCCCTGGCCGCTCCGCAGCGCCATGGACTATTCCCGGCTTTAATCGCAACGGAAATGGAGCAAGTTACGGTCGATGATGTCTTGGTCAATCGCTCCAAAGGCTGGGAAACCGCGTATTGGGGCAATTCAAACCGGAATCCGGAGCATGACCGAAAGTCTGTTCGTTCAGCGCCGTATCATTTGCTTGACATGAGCTGGACTTCGCTGCTGATGTTGAGGTGGTATGAGGAATTGGAGCAGGATGAGCGGCTGCTCGAATATGCCTCGAGTTATGCGCAAGCACTGGTTAGCCTGCAGGATGAGAATGGTTTTTATCCGGCATGGCTGGATAATGAGACGCTTGCACCGCTTGACATTTTGGACGATTCTCCCGAAACGGCAATGTCGGTTACGTTTCTGCTCCATCTGCACCGGCTGACCGGTTCGGACCTCTGGCTGCAATCGGCGCTAAAAGCTGCGGATGCTCTCGCAAGGGAAATCGTTCCAACTGGACGCTGGGAGGACTTTGAGACATACTGGTCCTGCTGCCGATACGGAAGCCGGGAGCTGGTAGGGCGGAAAGTGGTGCGCAATAACATGTATAAGCAGTGCAATTTCTCCATGTTCTGGAGCGCGGAGGCATTTCTGGCCTGCTTCAGACAAACAGGAGATACCGGATATTTAAAGCTCGGGGAGCGGTGCTTGGATGAAATGCTCATGACACAAGCCTCCTGGCAGCCGCCATACATTTACGTCAGTGCACTGGGCGGCTTCGGCGTCATGAACTGTGACGGTGAGTGGAATGATGCGCGCCAAAGTCTGTTTGCCGAGCTCATCTTGGAATATGGAATAGAGCTGAGGCGGGATGAATACGTCGAAAGGGGGCTCGCTGCACTTCGGTGTGCGTTTGTCATGATGTATTGTCCGGAAAATCCGACATCACAGGCTCAGTGGGAAAAAGCACATCCGTTCTTTAACGAGAAGGATTACGGGTTTATGATGGAAAATTACGGGCACGGCGGCGTCGTGGACGATAATGGACTCGGCATTGGGGAATTTACAATATTCGATTGGGGCAACGGAGCGGCGTCGGAGAGCTATCTCCGGATAAAAGCCCATCACCGCGAGCTTCTCAATCGCTTCGGAATGATCGGCTGAGCAATGGAAGGGTAAAGAAGGATCGTAAGATGGGCCACACACACATGTTGATTTCGGTCGGTGGTGCGGTGCGAGAATTCATATTTGAAAAACGAAGCGTTACGGAAGCGGGATAAGGCAGCAGAGCCTTGCCCGCTTTTTTGCTGATATCAGATATCAGGTTTTGTTTAATGCTCCCTCTTGACATAGGATAACGATTGTCGCACTATAAATAAAGTGACTTTATTAAGTGTGTTTATTAAGTGTCTATATTAAGGAGTGAGCCAATGGAAAAAGCTAGCTCAAATTTAATGAAAGAAATAAATTTGAACAATGTACGGCGGGTCATGAAGCAGATCGGAACAGCAACAAAACCCCAACTGGCTGCAATGACTGGACTGAGTGTGGTAACAATCAATTCACTTGTAAAAGAATTGCTGGATTTCGGAGAGCTATTGGAGGATATAACCATTCCATCAACCGGAGGGAGGCCTGCTTTAACCTACCGTTTCAATTATGATTTTAGTCTTGCACTGGTTATACATGTAAACGAAAAACAAGGCAGCGATGTCGTTTTTGCATCTGTAGTTAATTTACAAGAGGAAATTCTGATGAGAGAAGAGCATGTTATACAAGTTTTCGATATTTCCCGTTTTTATGGAATGATAGATGAAATTCTTTCCCGTTTCCCTTCCATTAAGGCCATTGGAATAGGGATTCCAGGACAGTCTGTAAACGGTAAAATCGCAGTTACCAGTCATGATGAGCTTAAAGACATACGCTTGATCGAAGAGGTGCAAACCAAATTTGGGCTGCCCGTATTCTTGGAGAATGATGTGAATGCTGCCATCAGCGGATACAGCTATAGAGAACAGCTACACGTCAATCAAATCGTACTAGGCGTTTATTTTCCTGAAAAATATCCACCTGGGATGGGGATTTGCCTAGATGGAAAAATTGTAAAAGGGAAGAATGGCATGGCTGGTGAAATCAAGTTCCTTCCTATGGATATAGATTGGAAGAACCGGTTTGATTCGGAAGAGTTTTTAGAAATCGTTTGCAAAGTCATTCAGACTCTCAATGCTGTTCTTGCCCCTGATCAAATTGTGATTTATAGAGAAAATTTAGAAGAAAGTGCTTTGCTTCGTTCTTGGGAAATTTATCTATCAAATCATAACATTCCTTCATATCCTGAAATTATTTTATCGAAATCCTTTTATGAGGATTTTGAAGAAGGCATGAAATGGCTAACCTTACAGGAACTAGAACCAACAACTTTAAATTTCAAGTAAAGAGAGCATAAATAGAAAGGAATATTATTATGGCAGCTTGGTTTCTAGTTATTATTTATCTTGCATTTATCAGCTTAGGGATTCCAGACTCTCTGCTGGGGGCCGCTTGGCCGGTCATGCATCCTGAAATTAGAGCTTCATTTGAATCAGCCGGACTTTTATCCATGATAGTTTCCGCTGGAACTATATTATCAAGCCTGTTCAGCGGTACCCTTATAGAGAAATTTGGAACAGGTAAGGTTACTTTAATCAGCTGCTGCTTGACGGCAGGGGCGTTGCTAGGCTTTTCTTTTGCCCCTTCGCTGCTTTGGCTTACGATTTTGGCCATTCCTCTCGGTCTTGGGGGTGGAGCCGTCGATGCAGGACTCAATAATTATGTGGCTTCTCATTATAAGGCTCATCATATGAGTTGGTTACATTGTTTCTGGGGTATAGGTGCAACCATGGGGCCTATTATTATGTCTTATTTTATTGCGAATCATAATTCTTGGAGAGAAGGTTATTCGCAAGTTGCGATGCTCCAATTTGGCCTCGTTATCATATTGTTTGTTACGCTTCCGTTATGGAAGCGGGTTGCCGCCCTACAACAGTCTGCAGCAGTTCCAGTACAAACCGGATCAAGCAATAACGAGTTCATTCAAAACAATGAAACACGGAAGATACATCCGCTTCATATTAGCGGTGTAAAAGCTTCGCTTCTAGCATTTTTATTTTATTGCGGTGTTGAATCAACGATAGGTTTATGGGGTGCTAGTTATCTCGTAGGCGCAAGAAATGTTTCTGCCGAAACAGCTGCCAGTTGGATTTCTTTGTACTATGGCGGAATTACGGTGGGCAGGCTGATAACCGGGTTTGTGACTCTGAAAATAAACAATCGTGTTCTAATTCTCCTTGGCCAACTCACCGCACTTGCAGGCGGACTCATTCTGCTGCTGCCTTTTCCTGACGCGTTCACACTGATCGGCTTCATCCTTATTGGCTTAGGACTTGCACCTATATATCCAGGTTTGCTTCATGAAACGCCGGCCCGGTTCGGAAAAGAAAATTCAGCCAAATTGATGGGATATCAAATGGCGGTTGCATATACAGGTTCTACATTACTACCACCTATATTTGGTCTCATCGCTTCTCAAACGGGTATTGGCATGTTCCCAACAGCTGCATTAGCTTTTATCTTTTTCATGCTGTTCAGTTCAGAGAAAGTTAACCGAATATTGAAACAAAGGGCTGTGGCGTCTTGATGCTTTCCTGAATAAAAAATAGAGCCGCGCCATTCTTCCCTGAAGGCGGCAAAGAGTCGTTGGATTGGATAATTGAAAAAATATTCTGAATAATGTACATAAAAACTAGAAATTTGACCGAAGCTGTGTTAAAGTATGCTTATCAGGAAAGGAGGTGCGTCAACATTAGTACTCACATGTTGAACGCGTCCCTTACCCGGTCTGTCGTTATCTAATTATCTATTTCGGCAGAGGCGCGGGATGCGGATCAATGCAACAAATTAGCGCCACGGGTAGCCATCGTCTTCGGACGGCATAGAAGATCGCCTCATTCTGCCAATGGCAGGATGGCCGGCGGTCTTCTTGTCGTTTGTAATGAGGTTGCTGCTTGAGACGCTCCGAATGCTTATTTGGAAAAAGAGGGTAGGAGAAAGGGAGGGGGACCCACGGGACGTGAACTGCTACTCGAGGGGTGCCATTGATTCTCGTCCTATGCCCTGACCTTTCCCGGCCTGGCCGGGGGCCTCTACCGACGGCTCGTCATTGGGACGGGCGGGCATGTGGTTGGCATGCTGCGCCTACTTTCAGTAATCCGCCGTCGATCCGGGCAGCGCATATACGATCTCGGGTCAGATGACAAGAATATATATCCAAGTTAGTAAAGGGAAAATCCGCAGAAGAATTGCGGATTTTCCCTTTTGTACAGTGATAGAAATGTAGTCCTCATGTTTTATGGTCTCTAATCAAAGTGAATCATTGAGGTGTCTTCATTATTGAATAAAACGATCCAATGCTTTTTTTTAGTCATAGGAGATCCTCCCAGTACACAACAATTATCATATTGAAAAATGATCCCCCTAGGGAGGTTGACACGACACCAAATGGTGACATATAATCAAAGCGTCACTAAATGGTGTCTAATTAAGAGTTAGTCATTTGGAAAGTGCTTAGGACGATAGCCATCCTCGTGCCGGGCTTTCCGCGGCTTAAAAAATGGGTATACACCGGCATTTTCTTTGGAATGACGGGCACAGCTGCATCACATGCATTCGTGGGAGACTAAGGGGCTTATGCGTACCATATTTTTAGCCACTTAGTTGTGCAATCCTAGCTCTCGCCTCGTGGGCGCTACTTCCGAAGAGCCGCATACTTTAAGGAGGTGGTTAAACTAACGGCTGTCACTTGTTAATAATATTTAGGAGAGGGTGCTGTGAGCGAGAACAACCAGTTGCGGGATGCGTTTGACGCGATTGCAGATCCAACTAGGCGCCGACTGATTCGTCTGTTAGCAGAGGCAGAGGAGATACCGCTTCATGAATTAACGGCACAGTTTCAAATGGGCCGTACAGCGGTATCCAAGCATTTGACAATCCTTAAAGAGGCCGGACTGGTACTTGATCGAAAAGTCGGCAGAGAAACGCGATTTAGGCTAAACGCCTCTCCACTCAGAGAAATTCAAGATTGGGTGGCTTTCTACAGCAAGTTCTGGAGTGCCAATATGTTGCGCTTAAACCAACTATTAGAGGAGGAAGATGAATGAGTTTAACATTATCCTTGGATTTTCAGTATACGACATCGATCGAGAAGGCTTGGTCCGCCTTAACCGATTCAAACAAGCTTGCCAAGTGGGTCATGGAAAATGATTTTAAGCCCGTCGTAGGACACCGTTTTCAGTTTCGCACTCAGCCGTCCGAATATTGGGATGGCATTATTGACGGAGAAGTGCTTATCGTGGACGCACCAAACCGGGTGTCCTATACTTGGGCCAGCGGAGGGGAGAAGCACACGGTCACCTGGACGCTGCAGGATTTAGGGGACGGAAAGGTTAACCTTCATCTCGAACAAACCGGATTCGCCAATGCTCAAGGTCTCGAAGGCGCAAGGTATGGCTGGGGTAATTGGTTCCGCGAGTTTGAAAAGGTGTTGGAACAATAACCGCATTCGGTACTAAAACATCTCCTCCCCCAATGCTAAATTAATGGGTACGATAGTTGAACCCTGCTTGACCAGAATCAACATAAACCGGCTGCATGTAGTCTGCAGCCGGTTTATGTCTACTTCGGACAATCTGACAAGTTCTTGTCGTTTAGGGTCAAGTTCGCAAGAAGTGCAAATGGATAAAGCTAGTATGTGATCGCCCTATTGTCTAAGCCTTATTTATGCCGAAGAGGTGGATAACTTGCAAAGGTATCCTTTACAAAGTCCGGTGTTCAGTTCCCATTATTATTTAATCGATTGAAGAATGGAGAGTATGAGGGGGGCAGCCATCTCTAATCATCAAATTGTAATTTACGGACACACCCTGAATATTCGAGAAAAGCTACCGGTTCACCTCCCTGGTTAGAACTATAACAGGTGCAAGTTCGGGCTGCCCGACTTTCTATGCACGATGAATGGTACAATGTGAATATAAGTAGAAATTAACATTATCGGAAGGATGTTAAGCATGAGCGAATCTAATCAGGAGTATATCGTAATCTCTGGTGCGAGGGAAAACAATCTCAAGAACGTATCCTTGCGCATTCCCAAGCGGAAGATCACGATCTTCACCGGGGTATCCGGATCCGGCAAGTCATCGATCGTTTTCGATACCATCGCCGCCGAATCCCAGCGTCTGCTGAACGAAAACTTCAGCATGTTCGTTCGCAACTTTCTGCCGCGTTTTCCGCAACCGGATGCAGACGCGATCGAGAACCTGAGCATGGCTGTTATTGTAGATCAGAAGCGGCTGGGCGGCGGTTCCCATTCTACGATGGGCACGATTACCGATATCTCTCCCATTCTCCGTCTTCTCTTCTCCCGAGTGGGTCAGCCCTATGTTGGACAAGCGTACATGTTCTCGTTTAACGATCCGCAAGGCATGTGTCCCGAGTGCAACGGGATCGGTCGCAGGCTGGGCGTCGACATGAGCAAGGTGCTGGACAAGTCAAGGTCGTTGAATGAAGGGGCAATCATGCTGCCGGACTATACGGTGAACAGCTGGGATTGGAACATGATCGTGCAGTCGGGGTCCTTCGATCCCGACAAGAAGCTGAGCGATTATTCGGACGAGGAGCTGGAGCAACTGCTGCACGGAAAGGCGAAGAAAGTGGAGGTGCAGTTCGCCGGGAAGGCAGTGAATATTACAGTGGAAGGCATCATCGAGAAGTTCACCAACAAGTACATCAAGCGGGATGTGAAGACGATGTCCGAGCGCACACAACGAGCTGTTGCGCCGTACATCTCCGAGGGTCCCTGCTCCAGCTGCCGAGGCGCGAGACTCAGTCAGGCCGCGCTCAATTGCAGAATCAATGGACACAACATTGCGGAGCTGTCCTCCATGGAGGTCGGACAGCTCATCCGCGTCATTCGGGAGATTGACGATCCTGTCGCCGTGCCGGTCGTCAAGTCGCTGACGGAGCGGTTGCAGCATCTCGTGGATATCGGACTTGACTACTTGACGCTGGACCGTGAGACGGATACATTGTCCGGCGGCGAGTCGCAGCGCGTCAAGATGGTGAAGCACCTGAGCGGCAGTCTGGTGGATGTCACTTACATCTTCGATGAGCCCAGCGTTGGCTTGCACCCCCGTGATGTACACCGCTTAAATGGATTGCTACAGAAGCTGCGCGACAAGGGCAATACCGTGATTGTGGTCGAGCATGATCCCGATGTGATCACGTTGGCGGATCATATCGTCGACGTCGGGCCTTACGCCGGCAGCCGCGGCGGTACCATCGTGTATGAAGGAAGCTTCCAAGGCTTGCTGGAGGCAGGTACACTGACAGGCACCCATATGAAGCGGCCGCTCCAACTGAAGCACGATTACAGGCAGCCATCCGGCAAGCTGTCCATCAAGGATGCCCTACTTCACAACCTGCGGAACGTGAGTGTAGATATTCCAACCGGAGTGCTGACAGTAGTTACGGGTGTCGCCGGCTCGGGCAAGAGTACGCTGATTAACGAAGTATTCCTCAGCCAGCATCCGGATGCGATCGTCATCGACCAATCGGCGATAGGCGTGTCAACACGCTCGAATCCCGCGACCTACACGGGCATTATGGATGATGTGCGCAAGGCGTTTGCTTCCGCGAACAAGGTCAATCAAGGCTTGTTCAGTTTCAACTCCAAGGGGGCTTGCGAGAACTGCCAAGGGCTGGGTGTTGTGTATACAGACCTTGCATTCCTTGACAGCGTGAAGCTGCCATGCGAAGTATGCGGAGGTAGACGGTTCAAGGAAGAGGTGCTCACGTACAAGCTGAACGGCAAGTCAATTGCAGAAGTGCTGGAGATGACTGTGGAGCAGGCATTGGATTTTTTTCAGCTAAAAGAGGTTGTGCGCAAGCTCCAGGCGATGAGTGATGTGGGGCTGAACTATATTACACTCGGCCAGCCGCTCAGCACGCTCTCGGGCGGGGAATGCCAGCGCATCAAGCTCGCAAGCGAGCTGCATAAGAAGGGAAGCATCTACGTGATGGACGAGCCGACGACCGGCCTACATATGTCAGATATCGGTCACCTTCTGGGGATCATGAACCGCCTCGTGGATGCAGGCAATACGGTGATCGTCATCGAGCACAACCTCGATGTAATCAGCCAAGCGGATTGGATTATCGATATGGGACCGGACGGAGGCAGCAAGGGCGGTCAAGTGGTGTTCGAGGGCACACCTCCGCAGATCATCCATGCGGAGCAGTCGATCACGGGAAGATACTTGATGTAATCACTTTAGTAATGTATGGGATTCATTTGTTTTCCATAGAGAATGAACGATATATTAGGCCGTTCTGCAGCCGGAAGAGAAAATTCAGTGAGGATAGCCGCGCTTAGCGGGAAATCAAAAAAGAACCTGGATAGTTTTATCAGGTTCTTTTATATTGCATATAAACAGACACGATGATATAATCAGATTACATCTCTGAAAGTTACATGGACATAAGTAACTCACCTTACAAATTAATTGTACCACGCCGGTAAACTCTTGTCAAATGTTTTTTCTCAATTTAATGGTTAGGAGAGATGTTGAGTGAGTTCTTTGGTTCTCGGTTTTCAGGAAATGGAAAAAACGCAGCTTTTGCTCGTTGGCGGAAAAGGGGTAAATTTAGGGGAATTATCAAAAATTGAAGGAATACAAGTACCAGAAGGATTTTGTGTTACTACAGTGGGATATCAAAAAGCCATCGAACAAAACGAAACGTATCATGCTTTGTTGGATCGACTAACAATGCTAAAAGTAGAAGATCGAGATCAAATTGGTGAAATCAGCAGGAAGATTCGACAAATCATTATGGAAGTAGAAATTCCTTCCGATGTTGTGAAAGCAGTTACTCACTATCTCTCCCAGTTTGGTGATGAACATGCTTATGCAGTGCGTTCTAGTGCGACTGCTGAAGATTTACCACATGCCTCTTTTGCTGGTCAACAAGACACCTATTTAAATATCATCGGCAAAGAAGCAATCTTGCATCATATCAGCAAATGTTGGGCTTCCCTATTTACGGATCGCGCGGTAATCTACCGTATGCAAAATGGATTTGACCACAGTCAAGTTTATTTATCCGTTATCGTTCAAAGGATGGTTTTCCCACAGGCTTCGGGTATTTTATTTACCGCTGATCCAATTACTTCTAACCGAAAGTCGCTATCAATCGATGCCAGTTTTGGACTTGGAGAAGCGCTGGTTTCTGGCTTGGTATCTGCCGATTGTTATCAAGTACAGGAAGGGGAAATCGTCAATAAGAGGATAGCAACCAAACAATTGGCTATCTATGGACTAAAAGAAGGCGGAACTGAAACCCAGCAGATCGATCCTGATCAACAAAAGACGCAAACCCTTACTGAACAACAAATTTTACAACTGGCACGCATCGGAAGACAGATCGAAGCTTATTTTGGCTGCCCGCAAGATATCGAATGGTGTTTGGTGGATGATTCATTTTATATTGTCCAGAGTCGGCCAATCACGACTTTATACCCTATCCCTGAAGCGAATGATCAAGAAAATCACGTTTACGTATCTGTCGGTCACCAACAAATGATGACCGATACCATGAAACCACTGGGATTGTCTTTTTTCCTGCTAACGACTCGTGCACCAATGCGTAAAGCTGGTGGAAGGTTGTTTGTTGATATTACACATAATCTAGCTTCACCTGACAGCAGAGAAAATTTATTAAATGCCATGGGACAACACGATCCGCTCCTAAAAGACGCACTTATGACCATAATAGAGCGAGGAGATTTTATAAAATCGTTACCAAATGATAAAAAAGAACAGAGCCTTGGTAAAAGCAATAAAGGTATGTCGTCTGCGGGTTTTCAAGCACAAATCGAAAACGATCCGACCATCGTTTCAGATTTGATTAAGCGTAGTCAAACATCGATAGAAGAGTTGAAACAAAACATCCGAACGAAATCAGGATCGGATTTGTTTGATTTTATCCTGGAAGATATCCAGCAATTAAAGAAGATCTTATTTGACCCACAAAGTTCGGCTGTGTTTATGGCTGCTATGGATGCTTCATCATGGATCAATGAAAACATGAAGAAATGGTTGGGTGAAAAAAACGCAGCAGATACGCTTTCTCAATCTGTACCAAACAATATTACTTCGGAAATGGGATTGGCGCTATTGGATGTTGCAGATGTGATTCGTCCTTATCCGGAAGTCATTGATTATTTAAAACATGTAAAAGAGGATCATTTTTTGGATGAACTGCTTAAGTTTGAGGGCGGACAGGAAACCCAAGACGCTATCCATGCTTATCTCGACAAATACGGAATGCGCTGTGCCGGAGAAATCGATATTACCAGAACGCGTTGGAGCGAGAAACCAATTACCCTTGTCCCGTTGATTCTGAATAACATCAAATCCTTTGAGCCTCATGCAAGCAATTGGAAATTTGAGCAAGGGCGACAGGAAGCTTTGAAAAAAGAACAAGAGTTATTAGAGCGATTGAAGCAATTGCCGGATGGCGAACAAAAAGCCAAAGAAACAAAACGAATGATCGACCTAATCCGGAATTTCATCGGTTATCGTGAATATCCAAAATACGGCATGATTAATCGCTACTTCGTTTATAAGCAGGCTTTACTGAAAGAAGCCGAACAACTCGTACAAGCGGGCGTTATTCATGAAAAAGAAGATATATACGATCTCACTTTTGAAGAACTTCACGAAGTCGTACGCACAAACAAACTTGATTATCAGATCATCAACAAACGAAAAAATGATTACAAATTTTTCGAAAAACTAACTCCCCCACGTGTTATCACGTCTGATGGTGAAATCATTGCAGGTGAGTACAAACGAGAAAATCTCCCAGCCGAAGCTATTGTAGGTCTTCCTGTTTCTTCCGGAGTTATAGAGGGACGAGCACGTGTCATCTTAAACATGGAAGATGCTGATCTAGAAGATGGAGATATATTAGTCACCTCATATACTGACCCTAGCTGGACACCATTGTTTGTATCCATAAAAGGCCTAGTCACCGAAGTTGGTGGACTGATGACCCATGGAGCAGTTATCGCACGTGAATATGGCTTACCAGCAGTTGTCGGAGTGGAGAATGCTACCAAACTGTTAAAAGATGGGCAACGAATTCGCGTGCATGGAACAGAAGGGTATATCGAAATATTGTAATGGCTGACGTCAAGTAAGAGTCTCAGTCATAATAACGGGCAATGGATAAAAGGGGCGACACCCCATAATGACGTGTCGGTTCTCAAGAAAACATACCGATAAAAACATTGTAAATAGCGTTTTTATATTTAATGGGTACACAAGAATATGTACTTGAAAGTGAACGTTAAAAAGCCCACCTTGTTTACAAGATGGGGCGTGGATAAACGGATTATAATTGGGTTTTGCCGAGTTCCTGCATTTTCCTTATTAGCTTTTTGTTCTGACTGCCGGCGGAATACTTTGCGGATTATTAAACACATTACCTGGATCGTATTTCGCCTTAACTCTCCGCAATCGAGGATAGTTTGCGCCATAGTAAACCGGCCCGGAATTCTTGATCCCTTGGTCCGGAACGTTAATATAGGACCCCACGATGTAAGGCTGCAGCTTCCGGCGCGTTTCGCGAGCGACGGCGATATTTTTGGCGGCATCGGATTTCTTGATCCAAGAGCTGTTCCACTCGACGTAAAATTTCGCTTTACGCCAGTAGAATGCCGTCGCTTTAGGGGCTACGCGGCTTACGGCTCCGCCCCAGTTGAGGAAGAAGAATCCCGCGAATTCGCCTTCTACCTGCTCTAAAAACTTGCGCATGGACTTGATGGCTTTATCAGGGAACGGACGTCGGCCGAAACCGCTGGAGAACTGGTTGCTTTCCCTTTGCGTAAGGACAGGATCAGGAGGTAACAGGAAGTCCACGACTTTCGGGTAAGGTAATAAGCGAATGATCTTGCTCGTTGTCGTTCCGATGCTCGTCATGGGCTTTAATAGGCGGAGGGCTTCCGTTTTCGATCCGAGGAAGAGCCCGTTCATGGTGACGTTACCGCCTTTTTTCGGACCGATCGACAGCTCGCTGCCCAGTCTGTTATCAACGCAGGGCGCCCATTTTTGCCAAGCTTTGAGCACCTCCGGGAATTGATCCCACGGCCAGGTGATGCGGTATACCGTAGCCTTCTCCGGAGCGGAATGCACTTTGAATTTGTACCTGGTGTATACGCCGAAGTTACCGCCGCCGCCCCCTTTGGAAGCCCACAGGAGGTCCGCGTTGCGTTTTTTGTTGGCGCGAATGACCCTACCCTTCGCGTCAACCATTTCGAGCGCGATCAGATTGTCGCTGACGAGGCCGACCGTCCGTTGAAGAGGTCCGATTCCTCCGCCGAGCGTGATGCCGCCGATCCCAACGGATGGGCTGTCGCCAAACGGAGCGATATAGCCTAGCGGCGCAAGCGTTTTAGCGATTCTTCCCACTGTGTTGCCCGATCCGACGATTGCAGTGCTCCTTTTTTTATTGAGCGTTATTTTTTTCATTTTGCTTACATCGATGACAATGCCTCCGTTGACCTGCGAAAGATTGACTTCCAGGGAATGCCTTCCGCTTCTCGGACGGATGGGAACCTTGTTTTCGTTGGCCCACTTAATGGCATTCGCCACGTCTTGCGTTCTTTTCGCAAAAACAAACACTTTGGGGAATCTGTTCGTATGGGGGTCCCAATTCTTACGAGCAACATCGTAACCGGGATCGCCTTTAAATATAACTAGCCCGGTAAGTTTCGTTTTGGATTTCAACAAATCCCAACTCCCTTTGAGCATGTGATTAGACTTTCATCCAGCATATGGAACTTTATATCGTATGAAGGACATCAGACTAAGGAGTGGGCCAATGCAGATTATTACTGATCTAAAAAGAAATAATTCTAAACGAATGAATAGATATGGACGAAGCCGATAAGTGCTAAATCAATTTATTTTGATTAATCCTTGATTTCCTTTTTTCTACATGCTGCACTGATTTCATCAAGAAATTTTGATGAATGGCGGTGGTGCTCAAATGTTAAACCACTATGCAATTGAAAAGCTAATGAAGTTTCAGCAAACTGACTTAGAGCATCGAGCAAGACATGCATGGAAATGGGAGAAATTAAACAACAAGAAAAAAGTAGAGCATAGGGAACCTTGTGAATCTAAATATTTGTATATTCCAACAAGATCCCGACATTTTATAGCGCATACCACTGGTATAAGCGCATCAACTTCAATAATGAAATCAACAGTTTCTTCAACTAAAGAATCATTTAATACTCCTAGTACTTATGATAAAGGACAATTAACTACTAGATGGGGGACTTAAGTTAAACCAAAATTAAGGAGGAAATTAAATGAAATTAGTTGCATCTCGAAAAGTAAACTACACGGTAATAATACTTGCTGTATTGCTTTTATCTGCTGTAACATATTATTTCACAGTATATAACTCGGTAAACAAAACGATTATTGAGACCCATGCCTTTTACAAAGTCTTCGACTCCGAAGAAACAATGTTTAATCAGGCTGATGCAGTAATTATTGGATCAACAAATCAAAACTTTGATGACAGAAAGCACGTTACAACTACATTTGCTTCGACTGGAGCGACCCAAGACTTTTATACCATAACTAATGTTCAAGTAGATAAAATATTAAAAGGTGATGTTCTAATAAATCAAACTTTACAAGTTGGTGAGCCAATTAGCTATGATCAAACACTAACCGGTAAGTCAATAATTACAAGAGAAGGTTACAAAGAATTAAAAGCTGGTAGCAAATACTTATTATTTCTAAAGAAAAATCGACAAGGTCTGTATTTTGTTATGACTGCTGAATTGGGAAAATATAATGTCGACAACAGCGATCCATGAAGCTGAATGGAAAGATTTAAAACAGAAGATAAAGAACGAAATAACGAAAAATCCGAAATATAGTGCGCTCGCTATCCAATAACATTTCAACAATAGGTCTATCCGAAATTGTGGATAGACCTATTTTCAAGTTGTATACCCGTTACGCACCGGGTGGCTTTGGAAATCATATTTGCGAATAATACAATAGAGACTTAATCAGCATCATCTTTAT
The DNA here is from genome assembly GCF_042656405.1 of Paenibacillus solisilvae. Taxonomy (NCBI): domain Bacteria; kingdom Bacillati; phylum Bacillota; class Bacilli; order Caryophanales; family Paenibacillaceae; genus Paenibacillus; species Paenibacillus solisilvae. Next base: position 117,736 of record NZ_JBHSOW010000043.1, read on the forward strand.
TAGCGGGTTATCGTCGTAAAACGAAGATCACAATTTTGGGAGAGCCTTTTTAGAGGAGGAGGAGTAATGGCTGTTCAGCAACTTCTACAGAATTTCTATCGAGAGATGAATACAGATTTAGAGCTAATAGTTCCTCATTGGGCGCCTCATAAACAGGTGGTTCATAAGCTAATCCAGAGTGCGGGTGTATTTAGCGGAGACTTCACCACCAATGTATTAGTGATAGGGGCTGGAAACGGTCATGATTTACCTTTACCAGAAATCGCGAGCAGACCATTACTGAAACTAAACAAAAATTCAATGAGAGGCTACAGCAGCGGCAGAAAATAAAAGCAGAAAATAAAATTAAAGACTAAGAAAATAAAATTAAAGATTAGGGGCTGGAAAACAACACGAGATACACTACACGAGATACATAATCACAAAACCCGTATTTTGTACAAATATCAAAACAGCAATTCCGGATTTATCATTTTAATGGGCTTTAGATGGTCTTTGTCATAGATAACTACCGGGCTTTAGATGGTCTTTGTCATAGATAACTACCTCGGTCGTCGGCCACGTGCCGAGCCCTATTATAATGTCGTCCGGGTTATTGTCCAGCAGCCGGATCTGGAACGATTCCTGGTACTCCTTAAGCGTGTCATCGGTAATTGGAATCACCAATATTTTCGCTATTTCGCCAGCTCCAAACGTGATACTCCCAGTCGTTGCGGACGTATAATCACTGCTTTCAGCCGTTCCGGGGATAAGCTCGTAATCAATGGTGGCCGGTATGCTTACATCGCCTGAGCGCCTCACCTTGATCAGGGCTTTTCCCTCCTCTTCAATTGCATAGTAAGCAGCATCTTCGAATCGAAATTGGTGACGTGGATCGTCGCTGTAAATGAACACATCTGTTTCTATCAAATTCCATAATGTAGCCCCGCCAGTCGGATTAGTCAGGGCAAACCTAAAATTTTCGGGTCCTTCATATTTAATATCATCCCTAATTGGAATATCGATCCGTTTCATATGCTCGTCCTCGGCAAACGTCAGCGTTCCTTTCACCGGCGTGTAGTCTTCGTTCTCCACAGCCGGTTCAGCTTATTTGGAAGCTTTCCCGGGCCGGGTTTCATGGTTGACAGTTACGCCCCCTTTTCTCCCGGTTCGATATACGGTAAGGGAGACATAGCCTGCTTTCTCGTACGCTGGGTCGAAGTAGTAAAAAGGGGCCGTCAAATCATCAGCTGGCAGTTGTGCGAACTGTTCACTGGGCCATATCGATACCGAACCTGGAACCGATTCAGGAGTGTCATTGTCATAAATCAATACCGATAATTCTCTAGTGACAGGTTCGCCATCCCAATATATATGATATATATTACAGTCAAATATATAACGGTTTTACAAGCATCGGTTAATTCATGATGTTATATCATAATGCAGTGCGAAATATAAAAAAATGCTATTTCAGATTCATCTTACCAAACTTATCCATGTATTTATCAAAGAGAGTGTAAACTCGCTGCGCCATCTTCACACGATCCGGAAGTTCGCGGAGCAGGCTCTTACAATATTCAACACCCGAATCCGTAATCTGGTAAAATCGATTGTACCGGTTGTCGCCCTCCCACTGTCGATTAACGTGGCCGTTCTCTGCGAGCGTTTTTAGACGCTGGCTGAAATAGGCATCATTGACACCAACGCCATCAAGCGTATGAGTAATGAACTGTTCCATTTCACTGTGATAACGCCGTCCATTCATCAAATCGGAAAGCACGATAAAATCGATAACCTGCTGCACTTTTACAACATGTCCTAGCGATTCCGTTTTTTCAATTGGATTTTCGTTCCTCGGCATAATGAATTTCACCCCTTCTAATTTTTGGAAAGTCATACCACATCAATGAATTCCGAAAACAGAAAATAGTACCCTCCCCCCTTGGAATCTGTATTTTCAGCACTCGACTGAAAGAGGGGAGTAAAGAGGACTAAAAAGCGAACTTACCAATAAGTGCATTCTAAGGGAAAATTTACTTATCCATATTGTATCACAAATACGATTGTTTTCGATATACTTGTTTCCACTCTTTTTAGAATCCTCTCCGCCACACTTTTTTTACCTTTACCTATCCCCTTTTCAACCATTCTTCTACATCTTCTGTATCTAGATTCCTATCTAGCTGCAGTATTTATATCTATTTCTGGACTCGTTTTTATTCTTTTTGTCTCTTCTAATCTAGGAGCAGATTATCTCTCTAAAACTTTATACGTATCTAGAATCGATTTCGATTGAGAGTGGGCCGGCCGGGCAGATAGCAAAAACCGGGTATCAAAGGGGCAAATTCTTTAAGTTGCAGATCTCATAAAAGAAAATAAACAGAGAATTGGACATCGTAATAAGTAGATAAGGAATTGAAATGAGCAGATTGGATGAATGAAAGTAAGGTGGTACAATCGATCAAACAAAATAAGGTGTGTCTACCGAGCAGCGTAGCAGGATAAACATAGTGCGCCGAAGAGAGTTAGATAGTATATTATAAGGGTGGTAACAAGTATATCGAAAACAATCGTATGCGGAAGTTCAAATTGAATAAGACGGCGGTCTTAATCGAGAGCCGCCGTCTTCAAAATCCCCCACTTCGCTCTTAAAATTTCCCTGAACGAAGCTGCTTTTCATATATAAGGGTGGAAACAAGTATATTTAAAACAATCGTATGCTACGGTCTAATTGAAAACGACGGCGGGTCTCAATCGAGAGCTTCCGTCCTCAAAATCCCCCAGACGATGGGAATTTGAGGAACTGCCAATCCTACTAGTACAACGATTCCAAAGAAGATAAGCGGAACCAAAACATTTGCACAACGTCCCAGAACTTCCAAGCCCATAAAAATGGCCGCGATGTTTATAGACCATCGTTTCTCGTAAGTCTGCGAGCGGATACGAACTTAAATAATGTCTCCGCGGTCTGCCAATTGCTTCCATAGAAAAAAGGAGTTGCCGCTTGGCAAGCTCCTTCACAATCATTCCTCATTCATACACATCAAAAATCACCTAGCATGACTAATCACGACTAACTTCTTCTTATTTGCCGATTAATATCTTGGTGTAGTCCGAATCAATGGGAAGCATGATGACAGGCTCTCCTTGGAAAGTCGTAACATAACTCTCCAGTGTACGGTAGAGCTTATAGAACTCGGGGTTCTTGCTGTAAGCGTCATTATAGATTTTCGCGGCCTGCTGCTCGCCGTCGGCTAGAATTTTCTTCGCATCAGCTTGAGCCTCTGCAATCAGTTCCGTCGCAGCACGGTCAGCTTTGGAAGTAATTTTGCGCGATTCCTCATCGCCTTCGGACAAATAACGGGTAGCTATAGACTGTCGATCAGATACCATTCGGCTGTACACGCTCTGTTTGTTTTCCTCAGGCAAATCCGTCCGCTTGATCCGGACATCGACGATTTCAACGCCATTCTCTTCCATTCCCGAACGAACCTCAGATGTGATCTGAGCTGTCAAATCCCCGCGCGACGTATTTTCACTAATGATATTACCATAATCGATTTCAGAGAGCTTCCTGCGTACGATACTGTAGACAGCCGCATCGATCCGTTCCTGACTGTAGGTGACCGATTGAAACTTTCTAAGGAATTTCTGCGGATCACTGATGCGCCAAATCGTATAATTGTCTACCACGATCGGTTTCTTATCTTTTGTTAGTATGGGGGTAGGTTTGCTATCGTAGACCATTTGATATTTAGGAAGGAAGGTAACACTCTCAATGAATGGGATCTTCAGCTTCATCCCCGGCTCATCGATGTAACGTACCGCTTCTCCGAACTTTAAAACCACCTTATACTCGCCTTCCCGAACGATAAATAACGATCCGCTTAACAGTATGATTGCGGCAATTACACCCAAACCTGTGAAAACCCAACGTTTATTCATTTTGAAGTTCCTCCCTGCGCCGCTGATCCCGTGCTTGAACCAGCTCCAGCTCCAGCTCCGCCGCCCGCAGCGGTCCCAGCTGTGCTGCCGCTCCGAAGCAGCTCATTGATCGGCAAGTATTTGACGGTTTCACTTGAAGAATCGGAGATAAAGATCTTCGCTTTCGGCAAAATCTTCTCAAGCGTCTCGATGACTAAACGTTCCTTCGTGACATAAGGATTCTTGACGTATTCCGAATAAATGGCATTGAATTTGGCGACATCACCCTGCGCATTCAAGATTCGGGACTGCTTTAAACCTTCTGCATTCTGACGCAGGGCTTCGGCTTCTCCCCGCGCTTTTGGAATCGTATCATTCTCATATTTGGCTGCATTGTTAATCTTCGTGTTCTTCTGTTCACGCGCGTTCGTTACTTCTCTGAAGGCATCCGTTACTTCCCCGCCAGGGGGTTCAATATCCTGGAACTTCACGTCCTGAATGTGTATCCCAGTATTGTAGAGTGTTTGAAGCTCAATTAGCTTCTCTTTCACTTTACCTTGAATGACTGTCTTTCCTTCCGTAATGGCATAATCGAGTTTGTTCGCTCCCATAACGGAACGAATCGCGGCGATCGCGGAATTTCTTAAGAAGGCTTCCGGATTATCGATATTATAGAGATAGTTCTCGATATTGCTGATGTTCCACTCCACTACCGCATCTGCTGATACAATGTTCTCATCTCCAGTAATCATTAGTGCTTCTTCATCGACAGTCGTTATCTTACCGCCATCATCGCGATAGCCGATCGTGATTCGCTGAGTCTTAACTGCAGGCAGCTTGATAACCTCTTGAATTGGAAAAGGAAGCTTGAAATGCAGTCCAGCTTTCTCTTCCGTGTGTGTGATTTTTCCAAAAGTTAGAATTGCCGCATGCTCTTGCTCCTGAACCGTATAAAATGTGGAGTAGCCTAAAAGTGCTGCAAAAGCCACGATAACACCGATTATCGTGGCTTTTGTCTTTTTCGGCGACCAGTTGAATTCCGGTCTGCGCGGTATAGATGCATTGTACTCGCTCATCCATATTTCCCCTTTCTTAAACTCTAAAGGTAAGTACGCAGCTTAAACCTAAGCGTTTCAGACTTTCTCTTTGTATTAAAACGGCATGCGGACTGCGGAAGCAGTTGATCTATTGTTTAATGTGATTAATTATTTATAATTAGATTACATAATTAAAACTATGTAATCTATTAGGTGAGATCAGATCATTCTGCTCCAAATAAGTAGGCTCGCAGAAATTTAACATAGTTTTATTTATGTAAACTAAAAAAACCGCTATTCAAGAATCAGATTGACTCCAATTCTTGAATAGCGGTTTTATTTCATGTCGTTAATTATTGGATGAATCCAAAAATAAACTAGCAAATTGTCCATAACCGGCTTCTTGCAGATCAGCTTTGGGAATGAAGCGCAGTGCGGCGGAATTGATGCAATAACGGAGCTTCGTCGGCCCTGGCCCATCTGTAAAAACATGACCTAGATGGGAGTCTGCCTCCCTGCTTCGCACTTCCGTACGGATCATCATATGGCTAATATCCTGCTTCTCCTTCACTTGTGAAGGAATAATCGGTTTAGTAAAACTCGGCCATCCACAATTGGAATCAAATTTATCTAGGGAGCTGAATAGCGGCTCGCCGGATACGATGTCAACATAGATGCCTTCTCCATTAAAGTCCCAATATTCATTACGAAATGGCGGCTCTGTCCCATTATTCTGAGTGACTTCAAATTGAATGGGAGTGAGTTTATCGCGGCGGCTTTCCCGATCCTGCTCCGTGTTCCAGTGACTCTTAATGAAGCTGTCCCGGCCCGAGCCCTTACGGTACATTTTATAACGCAGCGGATTCTTATGATGATAATCCTGATGGTAGTCCTCCGCCGGATAGAATGTAGAGGCCGGCACGATCGGTGTGAAGATCGGTTGATCGAAACGTTTGCTTTCATTCAGACGCTGCTTCGATTTCTCAGCAAGCTCTTGCTGCTCCTCATTATGGGTAAAGATCGTCGTCCGATAAGATGAGCCCCGGTCATGAAACTGTCCGCCGGCGTCTGTCGGATCAATTTGCATCCAATAAATATCTAGAAGCTTCTCATATGGGAAAACGTTCGGATCAAACGTTATTTGTACAACCTCGGCATGACCGGTCGTCTCGGTACATACTTCCTTATACGTTGGATTAACGGTATGTCCACCCATATATCCCGAAACGATGCTGATGATACCCGGAAGTTCTTCGAACGGCGTCACCATGCACCAGAAGCAGCCACCGGCAAAAGTAGCTAATTGGTAATGTTCGCCTTGATTTTGCTCATCCTTCAAGATGGATCTCCTCCTACATTCCTTATACTGTTCATACTCAATAATCATAACAAAAGACGTATAACTTTCCAAACTGAAGGAAATTCATACGTATTCCTATTTCTATGAGAGAATTCTCATTAAATTCTCATAAAGAACGATAGATACTCTTATTCCTGATGTTCCTTCTTAATGTGCCATTTTACGAGTTTTTTTGTGTGTTATAGTTATTTCTGACATTACAAATCACAAATTATACATAACAAGAGCTGGAGGGAACAACAAGAACATGCAAATGAATCGATTACTTAAGAACGTCGTGAACGTGAGCTTGTGCGCTACCATTGGATTAACAGCGCTTGCGTTAGGAACAGCAGCACCGGCACATGCAGCAACTAAGACCACAAGAGAACTTATTAAATTCGGCGAAAAATATCTCGGTACCCCATATAAACTAGGTGTCGTAAGCATGTCCACGAATGCATTTGACTGCTCTTCTTTTACGCAATATGTATTTGACAAGTTCAATGTCTCATTAGCACGTACTTCTATTCTTCAAGCAACGGAAGGAACGAAAGTACCGAAAGGCTATCTGAGTATGGGAGATCTTGTTTTCTTTAATACAAACGGAAGAAGCATCAGTCATGTCGCAATTTATGCCGGCAATAACAAAATTCTACATAGTTCCAACAAAGGTGTTAATATTGCGGATATGAATTCAAAGTATTGGAAATCCAAATTTGTTACAGCCCGTCGGGTTGTAAAATCTTAATAACGATCCAACATAAAAACCAACTCATTTATTTAATTGTTATATTTCCGTGTAAATAAAAAATGAACCTCTTCGCTGTCACACGAAAAGGTTCATTTTTTTAGTTTACATAATAATAATTATGAAAACCTTTTAGACCCGGAACAACCCATAACCATCCAATTGAACGATCGGCTCCAAATCCGGTTTCAATCCAGCTGAATGCTGCGGCTCAAGTGCAATGTTAACGAGCCATTTCGTGAATCCGGCTACATTCATCTCTCCCATCTCCTCCAGACTAAAGAAACCGGCCGCGTCTACTTCGAAACCGTCAGGTGTGGGCTCCCCTGCAACGTAATCCATCGAAAACGCAATGTATACGTTATGGATGAACCGCGGCTGATCTCTCACAGCAACAACACTACGTACGACTGCATCGATACCGGCCTCTTCCTTCACTTCTCTTTGAATGGTTTCATGAATGAGCTCCTGCTGCTCGATATAGCCTCCAGGATTGGTCCAATAGCCCTTGCCCGGCTCCTGGGCTCTTCGAACGAGCAGAACCTTTTCTTCTTTGACAACGAGCGCGCCAACGCCTACGCTGTAGTTGCCCCAATGAACGAAACTGCAAGCTGTGCAAGCCATTCGAAGCGTTCCATCCATATCACGCTTCTCTAATACCGATCCGCATGTTAAACAAAATTTTGGTTCCATGAATTCACCCTATTTGTCCGATGTATGAGTCAACTTTCACTTTCGCTTACTCATTCATCATAGCGCTGCAAACTCTAAAGTTCAACTGTTGACTATCACTTAATTCATCTGCTTAACCGTCAGATAAAAGGTTTTCACATCAGCTGCATTACCGCTGCTGATAATTGCAATCAAGGTGACGATCGCATCGCCTTTTCCTCTTGCAGGACGATTCACAACTGAGCCATTATCCGAAATAACAGATGTCATGCTGGAGTACCATTTAATTGTACTGCCATAGGAGCCCTTTGTAGGCAGGGAGATCGCTTTGGTGACATTTGAGGCATTATCGCTGTCTTTGAAGGTAATTGCAAGCTCAGCTTTATCGGCTGCAACCGCATCACCGTTTGTCAACGATTGTTTCACAGTAAGGATAAACACTTTCACGTCTCCTGTTCCGTTCGATGAAATGAATGCGGTCATAACGACAAATGCATCACCGCTGCCGTATGCAGGACGATGGATCGTTTTCCCGTCATTTGAGAGAATCGATGGAGAACTTGAATTCCATATAATCGTGGAGCCGCCCTGCCCTTTGGATGGAAGCTTATCAATCGCTCTTGTCACATGGCTTGCATCATCATTACCGCCAAAGTCTATTTGCAAAGCGGCTTTATCCTCTGCTACCAGCTGCACATCCGAAATCTGCTGCTTCACTGTAATCGTGAAAATTTTGACATCAGCGGCACTGTTATTATAAATTAATGCCGTTAATGTTAAATTGATATCCCCTGTTCCGGCAGCGGGACGATTAATGGTTTGACCGTCGGCGGATACAAGATTAGGTGAGCTTGAATACCAATAGATCGAAGATCCATACTTCCCTTTTGTCGGCAGCGTCTTAAGCTTCTGGGTAACGCTGCCTGCGTTATCCACTCCATTAAAAGATAGGGTCAAAGCCTCTTTGTCTTTAGCAAGCTTCTGAGCGTCCGTTAATACCGGCTCCGTTGATTTAACAATTAGGGTGAAGCTCTTCGAAACGCTAGTCTTGCTGTACCTGATCTTTGCTGTCAGAATAACCTTCTGATCGGAGCTGTTGCTTCGATTGACATTTAAACCGTTATTTGAAATAACGCCGGGATTGCTTGAGCTCCAAGTAATGACCGAACCGTTCGTACCCCTTTGACTCAGAATAACTGGCCCTGTTACACGATTAGCAGAATCGTTATTCGTATAACGAATTTGCAGCTCATTCTTATCTGCAGTCACCCGTTTCAAATCCGATTGCTTCCCGTTATTATTGTACTGATCAGCCTCGCATTTCTTTCTAAACTCATCAATCTTCTTCTTGAGCTCAGCACGGTCATTACCATTCTTAATTTTGTTCAAAGCGTGCAGCATCTGATCCTCAATCTTCTTGCAGGAAATGGAGTTTTTCTTGCTGCCCTCATAGCCGTGAGCCATCGTCGTGGTGCTGAATACGAACAAGGATAAAATAACGAGTAATGCGGTCCACCTCTTCATGCATCATCTCTCCTTGAACCAATGTTGGTAAAGATCTACACGCTGGATCTTCTTCTTGATACTTACCTTTTTAACGAATCCCTCACCAGATTTGTTGCAGCGATGGAATCAAAAAAAAAATCCGCACGAGGCGGATTTTTTAAAATAGCGTTTTTTAAAATAGCGTTATTGAAGTCTCATAGCCGTTAATTATTTCGCGAATACATGATTGCCGATCTTGGATACGATTTTACGGGTCCGAATCCAGTCTGAGGTTGCAGTATCCGGATTATAGTAGAACAATGCATTCCCCGTGGGGTCATAGCCCCTTACAGCTTCTCTTGCCGCTTTAAAGGCAGTTTGGTTCGGCAGCAGCCAGTATTGACCGTCCGCTACAGCTGTAAACGCAGACTGCTCAAAGATGATACCTGTCACTGTCTTAGGAAATTTAGGCGAAATCAGTCTGTTCATTACAACAGCGCCGACAGCTACCTGCCCTTTATAAACCTCTCCCCTTGCCTCAGAATATATAATTCGTGCAAGCTTCGATAGCTCTGGTCTACTTACGGATAGTTTCTTAAGCTTGCCCCATGTTCGAGGACCAGCAATACCATCCTTAGCAATCCCGTTAGCCCTCTGAAAGCCCATTAGAGCATTGCGAGTTGACATACCGAATGTCGTCGTAATCGAGCCTTTGAAGTAACCGAGCGTCTGCAGTCTGAACTGCAGATCAGGAACATCAGGTCCTGTGCTTCCATATTTCAAAGTCGCAGGTACCTGCGCTTCAGCTTGATAGCTCGCAGTTGCTCCCGATGCAGCAAGCAGAACAAGAACGAGAGCCGTTAGTCGTTTGTACACGATGTATAAATCCCTCCGTATCATTATCATTATGCTGGAATAAGAATCACCCGGGTGGTGATTCACAGCCATAATTGTAGCATGGTTTGCAGATACATCTGTCGATTAAGAATGAATTTTAATGATCTAAAAAATCTCTCATTAAGGAAGGAGCTGGTTGATCTAACATTTCCTTTAAAAAAGCTGTTTCCCAAAAGTTACTTTTGTATTATACTTGGCCCTATTGGATGCACATTGACCGGTAAAGGATGATGAATCAATGCAAAAGCCTGAGGCAGAGCCCGTAACCTTGAATAAGGGAACACCAGGACAAGCTTGTCCCATTGCCAAAACCATCGATGTCATTGGAACGAAGTGGACTTTTCTCATCATTCGCGATCTTCTTATTGAAGGAACACTGCGGTTCAGCGAGCTGCTGAAAGCGATGGATAGGATTAGTCCAAAGACGCTCTCCCTTCGTTTAAGAGAGCTGGAGGAGAACGGCATTATTGAGCGTACCGTATTCCCCGAGGTCCCTCCTCGTGTGGAATATACCATCACAGAGAAGGGGAAACAGCTCGAGCGTATCTTCATCGAATTAAAACGATTTGGCCTCACCTTATAGCGCATACGACAAAAAAAGCCGGCCATTCCCCAAAGGGATTGGTTCGGCTTTATTTTTCAACATTAATAGTTAGCATCATTAAATACTTTGTCGATACGTGTAGAGTTAGCTGAACAAGTAATTCGACATTGATAGTTAACTTCATTAAATACTTTGTCTAAACATGTAGAGCTCGCTTAATCCTGATGTCCTTGTCTGTTGAACTGTCTGGCTGACGAAGCCAGTCAGCTTCCTCTAGGGAACAATATCCGATTGGCTGGATACAAGGAATCTCCATCCTGGACAGGATATAAATCCCGATACTTCGGGTTGTAATATTTCTTGCGGTAAGCAGTAGCGGTCACTCCTTTAACGACCTTAAATACCCGGCAAAAATAATTTTCATCTGAAAATCCAACTGTATATGCGATCTGCTTTACACTTTTCTCTTCATAGATTAACAGCTGGCAAGCCCGTTCAACCCGGCGCTGGATGATGACTTCACGCGGGGTCCGGCTTGTATAACGAACAAAAGAGCGTGACAGATGTTCATGCGTCCAACCCACTTTATGGGCAAGCTGTTCAATACTAATGGATTCTTCGAGATGCTTATCAATATATTCAAGAGCTTTAATAATTTGAAGCGGCATTTGATTCGAATCCGGCTCTGCAGGCTTATCGCTGAGAAGACCGTTAAGCTCCTCGAGTAAAGCAAGCAGCAGCGCTCCGCCCCGCTGCTGAATTCGATTGGGCAGCGTATAGGTAATCGTCAGAATTTGCTTCATCATAGCAGGCAGCAGCTCACCGATTATCGGAATATATGAAGGCTCGCCCGGAAGCAGAATTGGCAAGGGCAAGACGGCTGAGCTTGGTTGATTGAAATCAAAATGGACGAACAAATGACGTGACGGTTGAATCGGATCGTAAATATAAGTATGTGTTTCGTTCGGCCTCGTAAGAATAAAGCAGGGCTCGTTTAATATATACGTCCTTTGATCAACCGTATAAACGCTTCTTGTCCCATCAGGAAAATAAAGCAGCTCATAATCCTTTAATTGTCTGGGCCCAAGGCCAGTGCCGGCCTTCATCACGAAGTCGCCTGCAACTTTAATGGAGGGTAAGCCTCTGTTGGAATAGTCAAGCTCCGTACTGTTCGTATTTCTGTTCGCATCGCCATTCAAAGGCATACCCTCCTTCCCTATTCGTGCATGATGAAATGTATCAGGATCAGTGCTCGTAAATCATCTTACGCGTCATACCGCCATCAACGACAATATCCGCTCCCGTGACAAAGTCATTATCCGGTGCGGTCAAATACATGCAGGCTCGCACCACATCGTCAGGCCGGCCAACACGTCCTGCCGGATGCTGATCATGATCGATCTGGCGCAGCTCCCCGTAATCCCCATTTTCGATCCAGCCGGGACTGATGCAGTTCACAGTAATCCCATCTTGCCCGAGTGAAACGGCAAGCGCATGCGTTATGGCAGTAATACCGCCTTTGGAAGCTGCATAAGCTTCCCCTGAGGGCTCGGACATTCTCGCCCGGGTGGACGAAATATTAACAATTCGCCCGCCTCCGGTCACCCGCATTCGTTTAGCCGCTTCCCTGGAGCAAAGGAAAGTACCTCTCAGATTCACATTCAGCACATGATCCCATTCTTCGACTGTCAGCTCGTAAGGTGATTTCCAAATGCCAAAGCCGGCATTATTAATGAGGATATGCAGCGTGCCATACTCCTGCTGAATCCATTTAAACAGCTGCTCAATTTGGTCGGGACTGCCCAGGTCCGTTGCAAAGAATTGAGCGTGCCCGCCCTCATCTGCGATCTCCTCAGCGATTGCTTGTCCGTTAGATGTCCGCTTGTCTACGAGTACGACACGAGCGCCTTCCTTAGCGTAAGCTCTTGCCAAATGGCTGCCGATGCCTCCTGAAGCACCTGTAATGAGCACGATTTTACCGTCGTATGTAAGCATATCCCTCACTCCCTGCTTTTGTAGTTCCTAACGCTAACTATTACCTGTTCGGTTGTCTTTAGTGTAATCCTTTTCTCCTGCAGACAGCAACCTGGGCGATTACCCGAGGACTGGAACATACGTTCTGAGATCTGTTTACAAGCACTTCCCGCTCCTATAAAATGAATAGATAAGCCATTCGAACGACCTGAGGTGAATATGGAATGAATATTATCAAAATCAAAGATCGACAGGAGCTGGATCGCAAGACGCCATCCATGCCATGGTTCGTGGAGAAGTTCATTAACTACAAGCTGCCCGACCTCTCACCCTCGTCCCTGCTCGAATATATTCGCGATTATGACACTTTCTTCTCCTGGCTGCTGGCGGAAGGTTTGGCACAAGGCCCGACTTTCCGCGAGATCAAGCTTGATGAGCTCGAGAAGCTGCACATGGACAGCATTGATTCATTCAGAATGTTCTTAGCTACGAGGCAGTCAAATACGAATAGCAAAACGACCATTTCCCGCAAACTCTCCTCCCTTCGCTCATTATTTCATTATTTGAGCCAAATTGCAGAGGATGAGGAGTTTTACCCGCTTCTCAAGCGCAATGTGATGGCTAAAGTATCGATCAAACGAACGCAGAAACCGAAGGATACCGCCGCCCGGCTTGAAGGGAAGCTGCTTCAGGAGCAGGAAATTGATGAATTTATCGCCTACATTAATGAGGACTACGGCAAAGAAATCGCCAATAACAAGCAGGCCCTTTACGCTTACGTGAATAACCGGTTGCGGGACACGAGCATCGTAAGCCTGATTCTGAATTCCGGCCTTCGTGTATCTGAGGTATACAATATGAATGTCGATGATATCGATCTCAAGAAGAGATTACTGTACGTGTACCGGAAAGGGAAGAACGACGACACGTTCAAGACACCTGTTTATTTCCGCCAAGAAGCTATGCGTGACATCGAACAGTATTTGTCCTTAAGGGAGACGAAATATAAATCGCCCAAACGGGAAAAAGCGCTATTCCTCGCCATTGCCAATGGCAAGAAGGAAGGCTCGCGGATGACGAAGCGGGCGATACAAGAGATGGTAATCAAATACGCGAAGCGATTCGGAAAGCCTTATCTGTCCGTACATAAACTACGGCATTCATTCGCAACCGATTATTACCTGCGCAACGATCTGTACAAAACACAGGAGCAGCTTGGTCATGCTTCGCCGGAAACCACGCAAATCTATGCGCATCTAACCGATAAAACGATGGCTGAGGCTATTGACCGGCAGAAATAAATGTGAGATAAGAAACCCTGCCCCTTTTCGGTCCTGACTTGAGCGGTAACCTGCCGCGGAAGTCATAAGCTGAGAAGGAAGCAGGGGTTTTCATTAGATAAGGATGCTTTATTTCGCCAAAATTTCCCGAACAAGCGCAATCGCTTGATCGGCTCCAACCCGCTCCGCCGCATCCTTGGATCCGCGTTCCTTCAGCTCTACCAAACCATCGCTGATTGCTTTCCCAACAACAATCCGTATCGGCAGTCCGATCAGATCAGCATCCTTCAGCTTTACGCCCATCCGCTCATCCCGGTCATCAAGCAGCACGCGGATACCCGCTTCAGACAGCTCTGCGTAAAGCCGTTCCGCTGCTTCCTTCTGCACGGAATCCTGCAGCGATACCGGAATAAGGTGGACGTGATAAGGAGCAACCGCAGCCGGCCAAATCATTCCCTGTTCATCATGATGCTGTTCGATAATGGTCGCAAGAAGTCGCGTCACGCCTATCCCGTAGCAGCCCATAATAACGGACTGTTCCGAACCTCCGGCATTCATGAATGTTGCACCCATTGAATCGCTGTATTTGGTTCCAAGCTTGAACACATGACCAATTTCGATCCCCCGAACGGTCTGAAGCACACCGGACGGGCAGCAAGGACATCGCTGGCCTGCTTGAACATTCCGGAAATCGCCGACTTGTTCCGTTGAGAAATCCCTGCCTGGCACAACATGCCGTAAATGATAGTCTGTTTCGTTTGCACCCGTGACAGCCGCGCTCATCATAGCGACCGCGGCATCGACCAGCACCGGAATTCTCAGCCCGACTGGTCCTGCAAATCCACAAGCAGCCCCGGTAATGGACTTGACTGTTTCCTCATCCGCAAGCTCCAGCGTGATGGCGCTGAGCTGATTCAACACTTTGGTTTCATTGATCGAATGATCGCCTCTAACCAGAACAGCAACGGGATTGCCATCTGCCGCAAAGATCAAGGTTTTAATATATTGATCTGCGCCTATGCCGAGTCCATGGATAAGTTCCTCTATCGACTTCATGCCTGGCGTATGGAACTTCTCGGGAACATCCTCTTGATCAGAAGCAGCGGCGGAATCCCCGGGTATTCCTGAACCTGAACTTGCCTCTGCCCCTTTTGCTGCAGCTGATGAATCAAGCACACTAGTCGCTTTCTCCAAATTAGCTGCATAGCCGCAGGTATCGCAGGTCACAACTGTATCCTCGCCGGATTCGGCGATTGCCATGAATTCATGGGTCCCGCCTTCTCCTCCGATAGCACCCGCATCTGCCAGAACAGCACGGAAAGTTAAGCCGCAGCGTTCGAATATCCGGTGGTACGCATCATACATCGCTGTATAGGTATGGTCGAGATCCTCCCAGTTTGCTGCGAAGGAATAGGCGTCCTTCATGAGAAATTCCCGGCATCGAAGCAAGCCGGAACGAGGCCGGCGCTCATCACGAAACTTCGTTTGAAGCTGGAATAAAGTCACAGGCAGCTTCCGGTAAGAGTTTATTTCTTGTTCGATCAAAGAGGTAATCACCTCTTCATGAGTTGGACCAAGTACGAAGTCCCGCCCATTCCGATCATCAAGCCGGATAAGTTCCTGCCCATATACGTCATATCTGCCGGATTGATGCCATAGATCAGCAGGCTGAAGCGCTGGAAGCAGCACCTCCTGGGCGCCTGTATGTTCCATCTCCTCCCGGATAATGGCTTCAATATGGCGCAGTACACTTCGCCCTAGTGGCAGAAGCGAATAAATCCCAGCGGAAACCTGACGGATAAACCCTCCCTTAACGAGCCATTGATGACTGATGGCCTCAGCATCTGCTGGCACTTCCCGCAGCGTGGGCACGAAAGTCTTCGATTGTTTCATTCCAATCACCCTCTCCACGAAAAATAACGCGCACCCATCCCTGGTTAAGGGACGAGTGCGCGCTCGTGGTACCACCCAAAATTTGATTGGACCCCTATTGATTGAATGATGACCCCAATTATGGAATTGGAATCAGTGCAGCCGTCAACCAGGAATACAACTCTCTTCATCTGTAACGGGATTATCCGGCCGCAGATGCTTAGTTACGCTCTGCAAGCAACTACAAGGGAGGAAACCGAAATTACTGGCGAGGAGCGTCTCAGCAATCGGCTCCCTCTCTGTCCGCAGCGTCCGTTTACGGTCTATGTCCTTGATTATGGTTGTTGTGTCAATATTTTAATTTAAATTACACGATTTTGTCACACCTGTCAATGATATCTGTGCGGCAATCGCAACCATCTAAAGGCGGGGTGCGTATACAAAAAAGACAACCATCCCAAAAGAAAGCGGAGGTCATTATTTATCATGCTTAAAACCGCACTCGGCCGTTTCAGATTCATCGGTAATGCAGAAGGTACGTCTTATCTGGTGCTGCTCTTAATCGCGATGCCGCTCAAATATTGGGCGGACATGCCGCTGGCAGTGACCATCGTCGGTGCTTTGCACGGATTATTATTTACTTTATATCTATTCGCGCTGCTTCATGTGTGGATCGTCAAACGCTGGTCATTCCTGCGTGTTCTTATCGCGTTCCTGGTTGCCTTCATTCCAATAGGAACGTACGTTCTCGATGCGAAGCTTCGCAAAGAAGAGTAGCTCTTAACGATCCTTGTTGACAAGAACATCTTTCAACTTCTTTGGGGCTCGGGTTAGATAAGCATTCTGTATCGCACCGGCAATATCATCCCAGGCGGCATTGCGGTCAAGACGAACACCCACCCAGCCCAAATGCCCGACGTATGCGGGAATGTAGTAAATTTCCGGCTCCGACTCTACCAGCACAGCGGCAGCACCCGCAGGGGCCGCACACCAAATTGCGAGTTTCCCGTCACCATGATGATTATCGTGAGCATGCACAAATGCCTTTTTCTCCTGAATGAAGAAACTTGGAGCACCATGGCTCAACCGTTCACTGGTTTCTGGAAAAGAGAGACACAACCGCATAATTTGCGCAAGCAAAGCATTCATCCCATTCATTCCTCTCCTAAGCCAAGAATGACTATTCCCATTATTTCGAGAATGGTCATTCTTTTCCTTCTTTCACCCTTGAATCATTAAACGTTCTACCGCTTCTACTTTTGATCCGGTTAGGGTATGCTAATCGATAGTATAGATTCATGGGAGGCTGTTGAACTTGAAGATTGATAGTCCCAAGAAGCGGATGAGCTCTATTCAGCTTATCGTAACGCTGTATTTTGCCTGCGTTGCGGTCGCTTCAGTCCTGCTTTATTTGCCGTTATTTCATAAGCCTGGCGTTTCTCTAACCTTTATGGATGCCGTATTCACGGCAGCGAGTGCAATTAGCGTAACCGGATTATCGGTAATATCCATTAATGATATCTTTAATATCTGGGGCATTGTTCTACTTATTATCCTTTTCCAAATCGGCGGAATCGGCATTATGACGATGGGAACACTGGTATGGCTATTATTTGGCCAGAAAATAGGGTTGGAGCAGCGAATTCGCATTGCTGCGGATCACAATCGCTCCAAGCTCTCCGGCTTAGTCGCTCTTATGCGCGATATCATTGTTTTATCATTAGTGATTGAACTTATCGGCGCTCTCCTGCTCGGCAGTCATCTA
Organism: Paenibacillus solisilvae; assembly: GCF_042656405.1. NCBI lineage: Bacteria > Bacillati > Bacillota > Bacilli > Caryophanales > Paenibacillaceae > Paenibacillus > Paenibacillus solisilvae. The sequence continues at coordinate 135,258 of NZ_JBHSOW010000043.1, forward strand.
TTGATCACAGGGTATGAGAGCCGCTGGTATTGGGCGTACTTTCATGGGTTATTCGCCTCTGTCAGTGCGTTCACGAATGCAGGATTTGATGTCTATGGCAACTCATTACTGAGTTTCGCCAATGATTATATCTATCAAACCATCACGATGCTGCTGATTGTATGCGGCGCCATCGGTTTTCCTGTTCTAATCGAAGTAAGGGCTGCTTACGCACAGCGTAAGCTGATGAAATACCGTTATTCTCTGTTTACGAAAATTACGACGTTCACGTTCGTCATCCTTGTCGTTACAGGTACGCTGTTCATTCTGCTGTTCGAGCAGGATCGTCTTCTGCAGGGAAAAAGCTGGTATGAATCCTTGTTCATCGCCTTGTTTCATTCTGTTTCTTCCCGCAGCGGCGGGCTTGCAACGATTGATATCGGGCTGTTCTCTGCACCGACGCTTACGATGCTGGCGGGTATGATGTTTATCGGCGCATCACCGAGCAGTGTCGGCGGAGGAATCCGGACAACAACCATATTCGTCCTGGTTTTCTCTGTGCTTGCTGCGATGCGGGGGCATAAGAGCATCCGTGTCTTTAATAGAGAGCTTATCGACGAGGATATCAGCAGGGCTCACATCGTCTTCTTCACAGCCATTTCCTATATCGCGGCAAGTATGATCGTGTTGGGTGGAAGATCTGCCGTTCGAGCGATTGCTCTTCGAGCTCTGTTCGGCCTTCGGTACAACCGGCCTCAGTACAGGCATCACGGCTAGCCTGGGTGCAGTCAGCAAGCTTCTGCTGATACTTACGATGTTCATAGGGCGGATCGGGATCATGAATGTGATTCTATTTCTGAAGAAAGGAAATCAGGATACTCGTTTTCATTATCCGAAGGAACAAGTCATGATCGGCCAATAAACGAATTTCAGGTCCAATGCAGGCAGCATTGGACCTCTGTATTTTTACGATATCTTGGCTTTGGACGAATATGAGTTATTGGAAGTGATTATAACGCCAGAAACTCCTTAGCCTTTAATACGGCTAGCTTGACTTTTCCATTCGCGCTTTGTTCTAATCGCTCCAGCACATTTGGCGTTTCGGTATACAGCGGTGGATAGTGTATGGCTTTATAATGAATCGGAACTAATACGGATGCCTTTAACACAACAGCAGCAGAAACCGCTTGTTCCGGATTGAGGACAATCGGCTGTCCGCTTGGGGTTACGCCAGGAGGCTCGAGAACAGCCCCGTTTACCGGCAAACAAGCCGCATCGAACGGTCCGTAAGCCTTCTCTATTCTCCACCAGGAGCCATGCCATAACGTATCTCCGCAGTGAATAAGCTTCTTGCCTCCGCCTTCAACTACCCATGCAACCTGAGGATCCCCAAATCCATCTACAGAGAACGTTGCTGAAGCAGTCAAGGAACCAATCTCGATGCTTTGTCCCACGGTTACACCTTGTACGGACTTGAGTTCATGAGCGGCCGCCAAGGCAATTGACTCCTGCGGCATATACACAGGTATATCCGCCCCATAGTAAGTGGAAATCGCTGCCTGGTCAAAATGATCGCCATGATGATGAGTGATAAGTACAGCATCAACGGAACCAAATTCGTCAAGCGGATAAAATCGCTCATGGGGCTCACCATATTTGGCCGGAAAATGAAATAAGGGATCGATTACGATACTTGTCTGCTCGACCTCCACTCGAATACCTGCCCAAGGGAGTTTCTGAATCTTCATTGCTCATCCATCCTTTCTGAATGAAAGCTGAAATGAAATCGTTGGATTTTATAACCTTTAAAATAGTATTTAATTGGTTATATTTTCATTGTATCCGAATATTTATAACCTGTAAATATATATTTTAGTGGTTATAAAAAAGCATCTGTTGATCAAGCGTAAACGAATTACGCATAATCAACAGATGCGGATGTTAGCATTGCCGTCTATTCTTTGATCACCACACCTAAAAATTTGGAGAAAATGACAGTCTGAACAGCAGAAATGATGCAGCCTTGAAGATCCTCGATTGTCAAGCTAAGACCTTCGATCTCACAGCTGCTCAGGTCGATACCAGCCAAACTCGTGCCAGAGACCTCGGCCTGCTTTAATTGACACCGCTCGAACTGCATCTGTACTAGCTTACACGCATAGAAATCCGCTTGAACAAGCAGGCAATCTTGAAAAATACCTTGCTTCCAATCCGTAAATTGAAAATTTGCGTAGCTGCCGTTGCAGGAATCGAACCTGATATTCCGCAGTGTGGACGAACTGAGATTAATTCCAATGATTTTACAATTGATGAATTCTACGCGGTGCATGAGCGACTCGCTGAAATCTACGTTAGACAAGTCACATTTCTCAAAGCGCACATCGGTCAGCTCTGCATTTCGAAGCGAAACCTGGTTAAAGGTCACGTTCCGAAAGATGACTTTAGAAAAGACGGCTGCCTCCGCTGCTTGGTTCTCAATTAGGGTATCCGTAAAGAGGCATTCCGATATCTCTTCCTCCGGATAAATTTCCTGCTGTTCAATCATGTAGGGAGATATCATGGCTGGAATATTCGGCGGTGTGATTTTCATAAGTGAATACATCCTTTATTTGTTTACATAATTATAATTATGTTGATTATTTGACTCAGGATTCGCTGATTCCACAACAGGTTTTGTCGATTCTGCTGCTGGGGCAGCAGATTCAGCCGGTTCACCGCTATTCGAACCATGAGGCAAGGTCGTCTCCTTTCAAACCTCTCTATTCAATCCGAACTCTTCTCCCGGAATGGAAAGATTCTATCGCCGCATGCGCAAGCTTGAGTGCCCGCAGTCCGGCCTCTGCATGAACCGGCGGTGCTTGGCCCGAGCGGAAAGCTTGAATGATTTGTTCAACATGTAAGTCAAACGTCCGGTGGAACTCTCTCTCCCGGTCATTGAAATAACCGGCCTGCCATACTTCTGCCGTCTCGCTGCCTGCCTCTTGGTACGAAAAGCGGCGAACCGTGTCCTCAATTAGAACACGCCCCCGCGTCCCGTTCACTTCAAGGAACTGTGTATCCGCATAAGCGTAGGAAGAGTCATAGGAGCCGGTCATACTTCCAACCGCACCATTCTTGAAGCGAAGCGAAATAGACATCGAGCTGAACCCTTTACCTGTAATGTCGGTCATCTCCGCCATAACCGATTCAATGGGTCCCATCAAATATTCCAGAGAATCAAAGCCATGACACTGGGTTTCAATCAGATTCCCGTATGGATGCTCGTTGCCGCCTTCACCGCCAAAGCGCCAAGTGCCGAATACGAGTTCACCCAGCTTGTTTGCTTCGATTGTACGCTTGGCAAGCTGCATGGGTTTGGCATAGCGATGGTTGAAATTAATAGCGAAGAACAAATTCCGCTTTGCAGCTTCATCAAGCAAACGATCCGCCTCGGCGATATCGAATACAAGCGGCTTCTCCACGAGAAGCGGTATTCCAGCCTCTATAACAGTGAGTGTAGCATCGAAATGCGACTGATTCGGCAGACAGATCGTCACCAGATCCGGTTGTTCTTGCTCCAGCATGGCTTGAATATCTGTATAGCTGCGTGCATGGTACTTCTCCGCTCTCTCCCTTGTCCGCTCTTGCGTGCGCCCGACGACTGCACATAACTCAATCTGATGATGAGCTGACAGTACACGTGCATGCTGCTCTCCCCAGCCTCCGGCACCGATTATGGCTATCTTCGTTTTACGGCTGTCCTGATTTTGTATCCCGCTCATTGCTCTACCACCACTTTCCCGCACTGGCCGCTGAAGAACAAATCACTAGCTTCCTGCATTCGCTCGACAGGGAACCGATGCGTAATAATCTGAGATAAATATTCGCGATGAACACGCAATAATTGTGCATTTGCTTCAATTTCATGAAAAGCAAAATATTCGCTGCCTAAGACAGCCCGTTCAGGTCCGATTAAATCCGATGAAACTTCAAGATTCACCTCACCGCCATGTCCTACACAGACAAGAACACCGCGTTTGCTTAAATGATCCACACATGCCCGGCGCGCGCTTGTTTGCCCGCTGGAATCCAGCGCCGCATCAACCGCTTCAAGTCCGCCAGCCTTCAACCGGTCAGCAATGGACTCTTGATCTACACGGATCGGAATGCCGCCCAGGCGCTCCGCTAATTCAAGCCGATAAGGGTTGATATCTGTGATGAATACCGGTATTTCCCTGCCTAGAAGGATCTTTGCCATTGCCAGTATAGCAAGGCCAATAGGTCCCGCTCCTGCAACCAGAACAGATTCAATATCTTGACGCGCATGCACTGCGCGGCGTATCGCATGGCCCCCGGTTCCCATTATATCAAGCAGCAGGGTTGCATCAGCGAAAGGTAAGCCGGCGTCAATCGGGAAGAAAATATTCTCATGAACAACCATATATTCACCATATCCGCCATCCTGCGAGAAGCCGATATCCGCCCGCTTGGCCAGACATTGATTCGTAAAGCCCAGCTTACAGCTGCGGCATGAACCGCAGAAATCCATCAAAAATACAACACCCGGTGTCCCCGGTTTCACTATCGTTTCAGGGCCAGCAGCAGCGACGATACCAGCAGCTTCATGGCCTGGTGTAAGCCTGTCCGATCCATGCAGATAAAAACCCTTTTCTGATCCGCAAAGCGCATTCGCTTTGGAACGTATCAGCAGTTCTCCTGGACCCGGCACTGGGACATCCTTCTCCATAAAGGCGATTCTCTTCTCTCCAGTGAAGATCGGAGACTGCATTTTCTTCGGAATTTCTTTAATTAATGCCATTAATGAGTTCATAAGAAGACCTCCAATTATTCATGTAAAAAACATGTTATACTTTATCTCAATGTATACCATTCTACCTGTAATGACTCGAATACGCTTGCCTAAAACTTTGATTTTACTTGTCAAAAACAACGATTTATAATGACATCATGCCATGAAAGTTAGAGGAATGAGGTTTATATGCAGCAGAAAAGCTGGAATGATTATCCGATCCTGCCTTATGTTCGGCTTTGCTATCGATTCATAAGCTCGAACTTCTTCCAGGCAGAGAGAAGACTGCTTGATTATTTAATTCTGTTTCTGGAGAAAGGCACATACGAGTTAACGGTAGAGGGAACCGCCTACATGTTATACGAGGGTGATTTTGCCCTTATACAGCCCGGTATTCCATTCACGACCAAAGGCATCGGCGAATGTGTTGTCCCAAATGCTCATCTGGATTGGTTCTATAACGCTGAACGGTCGAAAAGCTTCGTTACGACGCCGGGTCAAACCCATATCGACGGTTATATGAATCTTCTTCAGCCGCAGCTTAATGATTTCCCGTCGATCCGGCTTCCTGTAAAGCTCTATCCAGAGCAGCCGCTGAAATGCAGGGATACACTCTACCGCATGATTGAACATTTTAAGCATAATGACATTCGAAGTATGCTTACTGTGCAAAAGCTGGCTACAGAGCTGCTGCTGCTTTTGCTGGGCAGTGACGGGAACACCTCAGCTGGCTCCAATGAGTTTGAAGAGCAGCAGTTCGTTAATAAAATGAATGCTTTCCTTTCCTTTCATCTCTCTACGCCGCTTACAGTCGATAAGATGGCCAAGCATGCCGGATATTCAGATTCCCATTTCTCCACCGTATTCATCGCGAATTTCGGTTCAACGCCTCATCAATATTTAGTAAAGCTGCGGATTCAGAAGGCCCGCGAGCTCCTATCGACGACTTCGCTTAATCTGGAACTTATTGCGGAATACTGCGGTTTCGGCAGCGCTTCCCACTTATCCAAAGCATACAAGAGTCAAACTGGATTGTCCCCAAGAGAATACCGACGCTCCTTATCCTGAATTTGCAAGAGGCAGCCGTATATCGTATATCGCTGTGAACGGAAAAAAGCGGTGAATGTCAATTGGCATTCACCGCTTTTGATCACGTCGCCTTCCCTCTACTTATACCCTTGAAATCCCAGTGCAGATAAGCCCTGGTCAGGATGAACCTCAGCCGCCAGTCGTCCATCAGACGTGCCCGGCTTCAAGGGAAGCGGATTCGTAAGTTGCCCCGCCTTGAGCAGGCAAATGTTTAATGCTGTTAATAATTTTCGCTCCCCACGTCTCCTCCGCTTTCATTGTAAATCTCCGTTTAAATCGTTTTATTAGGCGGCTGCCTTCCCTTTCATCAGAGAAGTGTTTTTCCCGCCAATCTCATTTCCTCATCCTCTTGTACGGACTGGCTTCCTTCCTGGAATATCCCCTCCAGATAAGCCTTCAAGTCCACCCGGATCGGCATAACATACATGTTCGAGTTGGTCGCTCTGCTGAATGCTGTAACGTTCTTGGCGAATTCAATATTCCACTCCATCGTCGGCTGAAAGTCTCGAGGGAAAATCGCATGATTTTTCGTCTCCCAATAATTCCGGGACTTAGGACTGATTACCGGCGACACCCCCCAGAACACCTCCACATTATGGAGCAGCTCGCTGTATACCTCCATCAGGCGTAGATCAAAGAAAGGCTGCGTGAAGAATCCATCCGCACCTGCGTCAAGCTTTCGCCCGATGTACTCGTATTCCATTTTGAAATTATTGCGATAGGGATCAATTGCACTAAAAACTTTGATATGGGGGCTCTCCTGCTTTATTTTCCTGATAAAATCGATGCTTGTGGTCGGATACACATTGCGGTTCATATCCTGAGGCAAATCTCCCGTCACTGCCAGTACTTGAGTAATAGAATGATGATCCAAATACTGCAGCAGATCGAGCCTTTCCTTAAGATTAAAATCAATTGCACGAATATGAGGAATTGCATGGTCATAATACGGTTTGGCCAAGGCGGCGCCTTCCCAGCTGCGAGTCTGAAATCTTAACAGATCCGGAATATTAACGGTATTAACAATCGGGAAATTGGATTGAATCAGCTGCAGTTCATGGTCCAGCTGCTCGATGTTTCTAGGGATAAGTTCAACGGATATAACTTCTACACGTCCATTCTGAGGTATCGTTCGTTTGTCTGATAAAGTACCAGCCTGCCGATTATAATCTGAAGGTAGATATAATGGATTTGAGTCGGTGTGATCGGCTCAAAGTAATATTCACCATTCCACCTCAAATTACCTTGTTAATATGATCAAAAGGAGCTGTCTGAAGGTAGAAATTCTCTACTCAGACAGCTCCCTGATTACCGATTAAACCCGTTCTTTGGAATTCGGTTGATTGCTCATCTTGAATTTGATTGTCGCTCCTGCCGCAAGCTCCTGATGGGTAAAATACAGCCGATGGTCATAAGGGGTTACATGAATCCTTGGCTGTTTAGTTCATTTCATTGATATCCGCTGGATATACAAGTCCCTGCTGTTTACGCGCTTCATCTAATACTGCCATTACAGCCAATGAGTTCGCATGCGAGTTAACCGTTGATTCGGTCTGCTTGCTGCGAATCAGGTCCATGAATACTTGCGTTTCATAATACATTGTAGGCCTGTCGGCAGGTCTTGATATATCCTGAATGCGTCCATCTCTGTATTGAATCTCAATCTTCTGCGGATCGCTGATGCTGTCAATGACGATGCTGCCCGCTTCCCCTTGAATTTCTGAAGGAATGGACGATTGACTAATCTTCGAATACATGACGACGGCTTCCATCTCTTCATACCGCGCAACTAAGCTTCCCTGTCCGTCGACTCCGGACTCCAGCAGCATTCCCGTTGCTCTAATCTCTTTCGGCTCGCCGAAAAGCACGATCAGCGGATAGATACAATAGACGCCAAGATCCATCAGAGCTCCGTTTGAATAGATCGGATTGAAAGCATTCAGCACTTGCCCTGCCTTATAAGCATCATAGCGGGATGAATATTGGCAGTAGTTCGCAAAATAGCGGCGTACCTTCCCGATCTCAGGCAAATGCTCCGTGATCGATTGAAAGCTTGGAAGCAGCGTGCTCTTGAGCGCTTCCATGAAGACCACGTTGTGCTGGGATGCAGCTTCAATCATTTGCTTGAGCTCAGCCGTATTCGATGCGGCGGGCTTCTCGCATAATACATGCTTCCCATGACTCATGCATAAGACTGCATGCTTCGCATGATAGGAGTTAGGGGATGCGATATACACCGCATCCAGCTCCCCGCTGCGCGCCATCTCTTCCAGATCTATAAAGGTATGCGCAATGCCGTGTTTAGCTGCAAAGTCATCCGCTTTCTCCTGTGTTCTGGAATAGACCGCAGTTAATTCGAAGCCTTCCGCTTCTCTTGCAGCTTGAATGAAACGCTCTGTAATCCAGTTTGTGCCGATAATCCCGAATCGAATGTTCATAGTTCCTCCTTGGCGATTGCTTGTCGTTAGTTAAGTAATGAATGGTTTCCCTTAACTAGACTAGCCTTTTATCGCCCCCTCGGCAATCCCCTGCACGATATAACGCTGAAAAATCAGATAGAAAGCGATTACAGGTAAGGATAATCATAAGGGCGATAAGTTTGCGGCGGCAGCTGCCGGTGAAGGATTCAATTACCTGCTTACTGGCCAAGAGCAACTTCTTACGCAGACGATTCGGTATGGATTTGACCCTTCCTTCTGTCCTAATCGTGGAGGTTTGCTCAACTCAATTCTTGCCAATTCTGTAACAATGATTCTTATAGTCGTTCATAATAGCAACAAAAGCTCACTCTAGACAATAGAAAAAAGCCGCACGAGGTGCGGCTCAGATCCACCCTGAAGTCCTATTCAGAACCAGGAAATAACAGTGAATATTGAAGAACAGCCAGTTCCTGTTTGTTTAATGAGCGCTTGGAACCATAATCGGTGAACCCGTCTGCTGCTGTGCTTACTTCCGGGCCATAAAGTTTCAGGTTCACCATCAAGCTGACGGCAGAAACGGCCCAATAATCCGTACCGGGTGCCAATTTCGCCGGTAATCTGGGAGTTTGTTGGCCGCTGACAGCAGCCAACAGCCGTTCTATGACGACAGCCGCTTCCTCACGAAGAATTGGCCGATTCGGCTCGAAATTCCCCTTGCTTGTACCCGTCAACAACCCGATTTCCTTCGCTGCTTGAATCTCTGCTTCATAGGGTGAACCGCCCGTATCCTTGAAGTCCGAAGGATTCGCAGAAGGCGGCAAACTGAATTGCTGCACTAATGCATGTATAAACTCAGCACGGCTGACCGTATCCGTTGCCCGGAAAGGCTTGTTCGGATCATCCTTAATCAATCCAATCGATTGATTTGCATGAATATAAGAAGCAAAAGGGTGATTGTCAGGAATGTCCGGGAAGCCCGCCGCAGCCGGTGTCTTCGCTGCATAGCCGACCGGATTCGGATATTTGAGATAGCTTACTTGCCCTTGATCATCCAGCTTAAATGCAAGCGGCGAACCCGCTTCATCGATGAACAAAAGCTTCCCTGCCTGTTTAAACTCATGACGCCCGCTGACAATGTCGAATGTGATCAGCTTCCCGGGCCCCGCTGCTGTTACACGTGTTACTAATGCCGAAGTTCTCAGGTCCTTATATAACCCCTCAAAATTGGCGCGAAGTTCTTCTTCGGACTGCTGCACGTAACCCGGATCTCCAATATCCTTCGTATGACCGGAATAGTAATGATCCATAAACGCAGAAATCAGCGCATCTCGCAGATCTCCATTCTTATTGTAAGTTACAAAAATACCGACCTTGCTCTCCGGCATCAGCCACAGCAGCGAGCTGAACCCAAGTATGTCGCCTCCCTTGGTTATAGTAAACAAACCTTTTGTCTGCACCGGATTGGGAGCCTCGAAGCCATAGGTGGTATCCGGAACGGAAGGATCGATGGACATATGATAGGTAGACATCGCTTTGACCGATTCCGGACTTAGTATCACTGTACCATCGGCAGCTTTGCCGCTATTCATGAAGGCGTTCATGAACCTCGCCATATCGGCCGAGGTCGTAATCATACCGCCCTCGGGAAGCGGGTTTGGCTGTAGACGATAGGCAGGAACCGCAGCTCCTGCAGCATCATAACTAACAGCCAGCCTATTTTCCAAATCCTCCGTTTGCGTGAAACTGGATGAGGTCATGCCAAGAGGCTTGAACATGTGATTCGCCATATAGAGGCCGAAGGCTTCGCCGCTCACCTTCTCAACAATATAGCCCTGCAGTCGCGAAGCAAAATTATCGTACATGTAAGAAGTTCCCGGTTCACGTACGACTGGAGGGAAATCTGTGAAAATGGAATCTTTAAGCGCCATGGCTGGCGCTGCAGGTTCGAAGAGGAAATTGCTGTTATTCGGGTCCCGAATCTCAAAGCCGGTTGTATGTGTGAGCAAGTTTGCAATGGTAACGGGTTTATTGAAGGGATTAGTCAGCTTAAATCCGTCTAAGTATTTCTCTATATTATCCTCCAGCGAAAGCTTACCTTGATCCACGAGCTGAATGATTGCAGCTGCTGTGAATACCTTCGAGACCGAAGCGATCCGGAATGTGGTTTGCTCCGCACTCACCGGCTGCTTGGCAATCTGATCTACGATGCCGTAGCCCTTGGCGGCAAGCACCTGGCCATCACGGACAACAGAGACCGAGACTGCTCCTGCCTTTTGCTTAATCGAACTGCTTGCGAATAATTGATCAAGAAAGGCTTGTACCTCTGCTGCTTCGCGCGGCCCGTCAGATAGAGCCGGTTCAGGATTCGCGAATGGAACTGCCGGTACAGCAGAAGCTCCCTGGGTCAAATTAACGGGAACACTAAATTCGATTGGATTCATCTGCTCAGCATATACACTCGCACTTGTCAGGCTAAGAACAACTGCTGCAGATATAATTATGGTCATACTGCGTATTCGACGAGATTTCAAAACACAGCCCTCCTTATGGATAGTCAGGAATGAATTTCCATCTCCATCTTAGCTGTATTTACATTTCCTGTAACTAGACTTAAGACCAGTCTTCCCTGCGACGTTAGTTGGATTCTACCGCTTCCACGGTTCCCCTCCTACAAGCGATGCTTCTGCACAACAAACGTAATCCAATTGGACCTGAATTCGATATCCCTGCCCGCCTTGCTTTCATGAATGAGATAAGGGACTTGAGTATGTACAAGAATGTCCCAATCTTTATACAGCTCCTTAAGGACAGTAACTGCACGCTCTGATTTCATATTAAGCTCAATTACACCCTCTGTAATCACGCCTGAACCAAGATCAACCTCCTCGATTTCTGTATTGATCAAAATATTGATTCCGCCAGCCTTCGTCCCTTCAATGATACGTGTCACTACCATGCGGAATGCCTCCTTACTTGAAACATGCTCCAAAGATGAACAGGCGATCACGTAATCGTAGTGATTGCGTTTAATTGCATAGAATTCCACATCAGCAGCCTCAACTGCGATACGATCATTGACGTTGTATTGCTCCGCATTTGCAAGCAGCTTCTCGATTGCACCGGGGAGCAGGTCAATACAGGTAACTGTACCGCTGCTTTCTTTCATTCTCTGTGCGATCGGGATGCTGTTTCTCCCAACCCCGCATCCATGAACTGGACAGAGTCAGAACTCTGTCCCACGTATTTTCGCAAAAATAACGGTATCTCTTAAGCAGCCGTCCACATCACATTTATCAGCCCGAAGGATTCCTTCTTTGGTGAAACCGAGACGTTCCGCAACATGAATGCTCCGTAAATTTCTTGAATCGCATCTAATCTCCACCCGATTGGCTTGTAATTCTTGAATGGCAAACTGTGTAATTCTTTCCACCGCTTCTGTAATATAACCTTGACCGCTGCTGGAAGTGCGAACCCAATATCCGATTTCAAACTTCCTTGCATGCCAGTCTATCCGGTGCAGTCCGCTGCCGCCAATGAATTGACTTGTTTGCTTATGGATTAAATAGAGCCTCAGGTCTGATCGCTCTGTGAATCTGATATTTCCTTCGCGTGAGATGATCTCTGATTCTTCTATTGTCGGAACTTGCTGTGCCCATGGCATCCAAGGCCGCAGTTCTTCGATGCTTTCTTTGATCGCTTCGTTAACCCTTGCACCATCCCCGCGTAATGGAGTGCGTATGATAAGCCGCTTGCTCTCGAATCGGTCTGGAAACGAGAGTAATATAGGATTGCAGATCTCCAGTTTCATAGATACGCCTCCAAATAATTATTCGAAGAATTAGTAGATCCTTGGATACAACCAAGCGAATTTTCGACACAATCATTTAATGTCATTAACTATCTTGCAATTTCCCTCTCCATACATTCGTTTGAATTCCGTTCCTCTTCTGAATGCCGTGTTCAAAACCCTTCATACTTGCTTTGAGGTACATTTTACCATGTCAGCTAATCTTCTGGATATAAAAAAAGAACCCACAAAAGTGTGAGTTCCGGCCCGATTATTAATATCATTAAATACTTGCTTATTCATCAGCAATCTGAAGCACAATGCGGCCCCGTCCATGTCCGGTCTGGCTGAGTTCATGGGCTTTGCTGCATACGCAATTTGAAATACAGTTAGGAAACCTTGATGTCCCTTCGTTCATGACAGGGCCCAGTTTGCGGTTTCTCATCGCCATCGCTGAGAATGAACCGATCCGAATGAGCGAGCTCGCCGCCAAAATCGGGATTAAAGCTCGTACCGTCACACAGTTTGTTGATGCGCTGGAGCAGGAAAACATGCTAATACGCGTTCCGGATTCGGAGGATCGCCGCGCTACTTTCTTACGGCTCACAGATGCGGCCCCGCCACTAATCCAACATGCACGAAATGCCATGAGCGAAGCGTCAGAGCAAGTAGTAGGATCATTGTCTCCCGAGAACCGCAGGCTATTACTTAACCTGCTTAAACAACTCAACAGTTGTTCAGGTTCTTAAAAATTTCTTTACCGACCGTGCTGCTTCCAGCGGTGAATGTCTGTTTTCAGGAGCCAGATGATCAAGATTAGGCAGTACTTCTGCCTCTGAGTGCGGAATCGTCTTCACCAATATGCGGAACAAAAAAGTTACAACCCGCGGCAGCAAGCAGCAAAAGAAAACCACCAAGTACATTTCTCATTTCTGAGAATGGCACCGGTGGCGTGTGGTTTGCATCCTGATCAGCTTATCAGCTTACTTCTGCTAAGACAGGTCCTTTACTTATTCCCGATTGCCGGTAATGACTTCCCTTCAATAATCAACTGCACGCCTTCCTGGCATACACCATAGGACTCCCAAGGACATGTGCTGCAAATGTGACTGATATCCGAAGGTACAATGTTCGTAGTGACCCTCTCACATATCTCTCCCCAGCTGCCCTGATTGCCGGGTTCAAGCCCCAGCTTCAACAAGACAGCCTGATCTTGCAGATATACGTCGCCATTGCAGTGGTTCGGTTTATCCGGCGGGTAAGCCTGGCAGATGTCATCCGGTCCGATGACGATTTCGATCCTTGTGTCAGGCTCCGCTCTCAAGGTTTCATAGATCCCGGTCATATTGACGCAAAACGCCTCGGAATATCCCATCCCGCGATATCCGAGTAAACAGAGCAGATGATGTCCGCGTAATTTAATTGTCATGTCACTCTTCTCCCTGTCTGCCATTCAACTCATACGCTAGTCATTTTCATTCGGATTGAATCCTGATATCCCGTTTCTTCCATTCCGATTGTAAATAGGCTTCTGTAATTCCAAGTGCGGAAATCTCTGATTTAGGGACTTGTTTATAAGGAAATTTGGCGATGATATCGTGTTGAAAAGGAAATAACGAAAGGACCAGAGTTTCACTGTTTTTCCAGTTCACATGAATCTTATCCTTATGATCCATAGGACTGCCCAGACCCCCGGCGAAGAATTTATATTGGCTGACAGGCGAGCCGGGCTCTTCCATGCACAGAAACAAAGACAGCTCGTCACAGAATAACAGCAGGTTTAAATAATGCTTTAATTGGCTGTCTTCACGTTCAATCGCAAGTTTATCTGCAAGATATCCTTGTCTATCGTATTCGGATTTCAAATATTTTAAGCATTCATTGCTATGAAGCCGTTCGAAAAGTGTCGTATAGAGCAGGCTGCATAACAGCGCTGCAAATTTATTTTGCTCTTGAACCTCATCAATCCCTTTTGTATAGAAGGTAAATCTGGGCTGAAGCGGAAAATCCAGAAAAGAATAGGGACAGTGATCCCGGTCATTCCATAAAGGTGCACTGTCCAAATCTATCCACCCCCGATCATGCTCCCTTGCTGCAAATAGAAAGTCGTTTCTTCGATCGTCTTGAGCAGCAAACCTGTTATCCAATGCTGCTGCAAGGTCTCCAGAGAGATGAGCGTGTTCATGCTGAGTAATCATAATAAAATCATGCTGCCTCTCATAAACAATCATCTTAGCTTCACCCTCCTCCTTTTTTATTATATTACCATTATTAATGGCATTAATAATCAAGAAATCCTATCGGCCAAAAAAGGCTCATGGGTGATTCTCCCACAAACCTTTTCGCCTTGCATAGTGTCCGTTTCTATATTCAAGGATGGAGCGGGATCTTGGCAGCGCTTATCGATGCAAAATGGGCTTGAGCTCCGCTATTACGGTTTCCAGCTGGTGTACGCAATCTTCATACATCCGTTTGGATTTCTTGCTCTTGGCCGTCACGCCAAACGACTCTAAATCTGCTTCGCACTTCTTGAGTACGGCATATAAGGCCGCCTTCTTTTGAGGCACCGGCACACTGATTTGATCATTGTATACATCTACAGTCAGCTGCCCATATGCATCTACCTGACCGAGGAATACCTCTTCAAGGAGCACAGCGATTTTATCCAGCTCAACCTTTATCCATTCACGGGTTAAACCGAGTGTAGCAAGCGGCTCGTCAATCATCTTCCCATCCATAATCACCGTTTGAGGCTCCTGCTCGGGCGAAACCTGGATCCCCAGATGCGACGGGGTTAGCGATTTATGTTCTCTTGTGAGCAGCACATTGACTTGACCGCTTGATTCCATTAACGCAAATTCAACGTCTGCCACCCGGAATACATTTCTGCTCCGCAGCTGCTCCAGCAGTTCGTCAGCAGTCAACCGTTCCTTCTTCAAATTTTCTTCCATCACCTTGCCGTCTTTTATTAAGACCGTTCCTTTGCCATCAATAAGATCCCGCATTTTTTTGCTCTTCAAGGTCAGCAATTCAATGCCATAAGAGCATGCGACCCAAACCAACAAGGAGACAATGCCAAGAAACCAGGTCGATTCGATGTCTAACGATATATAAGCGGTCAAACTGCCGATTGTAATCCCAGTTATATACTCGAATAAAGAAAGCTGAGAAATTTGCCGCTTTCCCAATATCTTTGTCATGATGAATAATACGATGATGGAAACTAAAGTACGCAACGCAACCTCAATCCATTCCGGCATATCATTAAACCTCCCGTAAATCGTTATATCCATTATTTCACCTATAAGAAACCATCAGTCCTCTAACTGTTTCCCATCATT
Source organism: Paenibacillus solisilvae (assembly GCF_042656405.1). Taxonomy (NCBI): domain Bacteria; kingdom Bacillati; phylum Bacillota; class Bacilli; order Caryophanales; family Paenibacillaceae; genus Paenibacillus; species Paenibacillus solisilvae. The sequence continues at coordinate 150,663 of NZ_JBHSOW010000043.1, forward strand.
AGAAAGGTCTTCAGGAATTGGATGAATTTTATGAAACGAAGAATCGTATTAATTGCCATCATTATGAATAGTTATCCGTCGTTAGCGCTAAACTAACCTTGATATCAACCTATCTTAATTAGGCGGTGTTGGTCTTGACGGTAACATCTGATGTAAAAGCATGTCTTGCTGCTTTGAAAGGGGCGCAAGCCAGCTTAGAACTTTTTGCCTTGGAGACAGAAAATCAATATGCCAAGTCGAAGTTTGCACATGCCGCTCAGCAAACCGACCTAGTTGTTCAGAAGCTGCAATCCCGGTTGGGGCAGCTTGAACAGGATGAGTCCTGATCTATTGCGCATACCAGCATGGATATCGGCTGCAAAAAAACACAACCGATACAAAGATCGATTGTGTTTCTGATGGCTGTATGAACGTTCTATAACCTTCCATATGCCTTAGCATAACGCCTGATCTTCCTGAATATCGAAGGATCGGACAGTTTTCTGAAAATATACGGATCCGGGCGGGTATTAACCTCAAGAATCCAAGGCTTGAGCGTACTGTCCAAGCCGACATCAACGCCGACTTCACATACGCCCGGGAATCTAGCCTTCATGGCCCGACCGGATGTTACACCCATATTCTTCAGCTTCTGGATGGTCAGGTTGTATTTGCGTTTATTGCTAAGACTGCCTAAAAGCCTCGATACAGGGGTCGGAGTTCCGCCGCTGTGATAATTCGTGACGATTTTTCGCGGGGCGGCGACCCGGCCGATGATTCCGGTTGTCTCCCATCTCTTCCGGAGATTAAGCTGCGCCATAATGCGCAGGTCGAATCTTCGGCCTCTGTATTTGAGCAAATGAATCCCCTTCTGAATGAGGTAGCCTCTGCCCCTCGTCTCCTTCTGAATCGCGCTGTACATTGCATTTAGACTTTTGTATGAGCGTTTGCGTGTTAGAATTTGAAAATGATATCCTGCTGCGGTTTTTTCAACCCGCATGACCCCGTTTCCACCAGTGCCGCTCACCGGCTTGACATAGACCATCTTAAATTGCTGAAGCATTCTGAGCAGTTGAAGACGATTAAGCCTGACAGTCTTCGGGACAAACTGCCGAAGCGACTTATTACGAAGTATGGCTTCTGTTTTTCTCAATTTGCTTCCAATATATTGAGGCATGGACTAACCTCCCTGAAATCATCATGATCTTCCTTGAACAGTGTATGTGGAAGATTGCTGACGGTCTTAAAAATAGGCGGAGATCCCCGGCTTTACCTTGCCGTAAGTTTATAGGATTGCTCGCCTTCAGCGGCCTTGGCCCGTTTCACGACCCGATAGTTAGCTCCGACTACTCCGGCTGAAGATTAACCCGGTTGAAGGATGCCTTGAACAAATATAACGACACATCGATCATTCACCATGCGGAAGTCTATTCAGGCGTTCACACTCATATTCGATTACCGGACTCACTTAACATTGCAGCTCTGCTTGAGAAACTGAAGAAGAAGCATATTTTGCTGGAATCGCCCAAGCAGCATTTTTCCGGCAGCTTAGCGAACATGAATATGATTTAAGATTAGTGTAACCAGGGTTCAAGAAGACCAGATTGAGCAGGGGATCGAAATCATCTTCAATGAAATCAAACGCATGCTGAGATTGCCTTCTTCTTAACATTCAATAGGTGCTGAAATCCGGCAGCTCATCAAGCGTGATCACATAGCTCGAATCCAGGACTTTTTGGATATGCTCCTTCGTATTTTGCTTGCCGTCATTGATGAACTCTCCGCCCCAGGTACAGTACCAGCTCCAATTGGCCTGAAGCTTAGTCAGCAGGTCCGGATCCGGTATCGGTCCATTCTCAGCCATCGCGACGAGCTTCTTATCTTGAACAAGCTTCACCAGATTCTCATACCGGTTAATATCCGGACTATAATCGCCTGCTGCCGGATAGGAATCAACACTGATGATATCTACGGTATCATCACCCGGATACCAGTCGGGGGATTCTGAATTCCAGACCCAGATCAGATTGTTCAGATGATGAACGTTCGTTAACCGGTCATACAATAGCTTCCACAGCTGCTTACAAGGCTCAGGACCTTTCGCCCCCCACCAGAACCATCCGCCTTCCGCCTCGTGAAGGGGCCGCCAGAGTACGGGAATCTTGGCATCCTGCAGTTTCTTTAACTGCTCCGCAATCGCATCCATATCTCTTAACAGGAGTTTGTAGGACTTGGAATCAGGATCCGCCAGAGCATTCTCAAGGTCAAAGGTTGTGGCCTCGGTATAAAAGCCGCTGCTCCAAGGTTTTTCCCCGGAATCGATAAGGTCCGTTGGAGCATTCCAATGCCATGTAAAAGCGGCAATACCGCCTAGATCATGCCAGAGCAATGCATTATCGATCTCCATGGATTTAGCTCCGTGCTCCACTCGTGACGGAGAATAGTCCATCATATCAAAGCCAACGATGGCAGGAAGCTTACCGTACGGCTTCTTAAGCTCAAGTGCATCATTTAAGTTCTGCTGTCCAGAGAGGATGCTCGTTCCATAGCTGTCGACCAGATAACGCTGTAAGGCCAGCGCCTCAGGTGTGGCATTCGGATTTACGAGGCCCTTGACCACCTGATGCTCTTGATTCTTTGCCGCGTTTGTGATTTTGACATAATCGATATCGTACCAGCCCCACCCTGTGTTGAAGGTAATCGTATTCTCTCCTCTATTCAAGGCGATTTTTCCAGCTGATACTTCCGTAAATCCTGCCGTCTTCCTCAGATTGACACTGCCAAACGCTATCCCATTCACTGCTAATTCGGTGTCTTTATCCCCACTCGGGCCATTATATCCGACAATCAGCTCAAAAATATCATCAGCAGGCGCTGTGACAGGTATCGTGACTGAATCCCCAGGCTTCTTAAATCCGGTTACATAGCCGCTGCCCGAGAATCCAGCCGGCTGTTTGCCGATGGTTAGATCTCCTTGTAACTGACCGCTCTCCGCTTCAAAAGTCATAGGTATGGCCGTCTCCGCAGCTGATGTTCCCTTTAATGATTCAGCCTCCGTCACCTCAGCAGGTACCGATTCCTTCGCTAACAGGATCCCTACGATTACAGCCGCTGCAGCTAAAGAAAGCGTTATCAAAAGCAGGTGCGTTTTTCTCATTTGCATTCTCCCCTAGGCATTTAAGAATTCATGACTTATAAGGGGAGTATAATTAATTGCTAACAAGTTGTCACTAATTTTATTTAAATTAGTTATTATAATGACTAACAAAATAATAATGCTGAGCTTAACGGAATTTGTTTGTCTTCTCGTCAATATAGATGTCCAATGCTTTAATTCCACGATGCGCAAGCTTTATTATCATAACGAGTGCATATACGCCTAGAATCAGGAGAGACAAATTCAATAGAAATGCGATTCCAGGAAAAAGTCCATACCATACTCCAACTCCGCTAAACATTACAAATCTTCCTTTCCAAATAAGTTTCTTTTATTGAGTCGCCCCACTTTCTATTTCCATTATCTTACTATATATCTAGGTATTTTACTATTGTTCGAAAATTTTCATGAGCTGAAAAAAGGAGCATTTTCGTTGTTGAAGAATTCTGAGAGGACTGGCCATCCCGCTCGGAATGGCCAGTTGATGTGTCTGATCATACCTATTAGGCTGTAAATCCGCCATCCATAACCAAAGTTGCACCCGTTGTAAAGGAAGATTCGTCAGAGAGAAGGAATACGATTCCCTTGGCAATTTCTTCGGAATCACCCATTCTATTCATTGGAATAATATCAGTTAAATGCTTGATAATGGATGGCTCCAAACCAGCTGTAATTTCCGTCGTTGTCGGCCCCGGGGCAACAGCGTTTATCCGGATGTTCTGATTTGCAAATTCCAATGCAGCCGATTGGGTCAGTGCCTGAGCTGCAAACTTCGAGGAACTGTATGGACCTGATTTGGCCATGGACCGCAGACCGTTAATGGAAGACACATTCACAATGGCTCCTCCGCCTGTTTGCAGCATATGCTGAATTTCATTTTTCATACTGGCAAAGACACCAATGACATTCGTCTGAAACACTTCCTCCAGATCTTTGATTTCCGTATCGATCAGCGATGTCGGTATTCTGACTATACCGGCATTATTAACTGCCGCATCCAGTCTTCCATATTTATCCACGATCCAATGAATACCCTCTCGAATACTTTCTTCACTGTTAACATCCATTTTCAAATAAACGGCTTCCCCGCCTTTTGCAGCTATTTCTTCAACAACTTCCTGTCCCATTTGCTCACGGCGGGCTGCGACAATAACCTTTGCTCCTCTTTCTGCAAGTAATATCGCTGTGGCTCTGCCAATGCCGCTTGTTGCGCCTGTCACTAACACGATTTTGTTTTTCAAATGAATAACCTCCGTTTTTATAATTAGAATCAACGTTCTATCTAATACATGTAAAAAAAATGTTATCCAACCTGTGTTTTTAAGAAATTGGAAACGATGCTTTACATTGGCGAACTGGATAGACCGAATGTTCATTCTAGAATTAGAATCATTTAAATTCGATTTATTAGGTTTGTCGATCCCTCAGCATATCATGACTTACATGCCTCTCACCTCCCTTCGTTATCGAAATTGCATATCACAGCATGCTTCTTCAACTTCGCAAAACCGATTTCCAAGCAGATGTAATAACATGTTGAACCGCATCCTCAGTTAGCTCGATATACTTCTGTAAATCGGCCTTAACCAAATAAACGATGGAGCCATAATGCATTTGCACTAACAATTTGGGTTCCATATCGATGAACAGCTTTTGCTCGATCGCTTCTGAATAAAGCTTCTCAACGGGATTGCACCAGCCTACCTTGTAGGCTTCCAGCTTCGATTCCTCATATATATATGGAGAAAAGGAATATTGTTCAATAAATTGAAATCCTTCCGGATGTTTCATGCTCACCCCGATAATATTTTCCCACACTCGGCGAAAACGTGCTTGAACAGGCTGATTGGCATCAATGTCCTTCATTACAACATCGCCGGTAAACGTAACAATTGCTTTGTACAGTTCATTGATTATGTCTTCTTTGCTTTGAAAATAGTGATAGATGCTTCCCGTGGATACCTTGGATTCTTTGGCGATCAGAGACATCGAAGTAGCCTGCAGCTCTTTTTGATTGATGATACGCAGTGTCGTTTCCAAGACGGCTCTTTGAACTTTATTGTATCTCTCGAACATCATATTCCCCCCTTGATTAGATGATATGTTTTATAAACCGAATGTTCATTCTAGTGTAATTGAAACGTATCGGAATGTCAATTTAACGACGACGATCCCTTTTATTATTTACGTTCGTTATATTCTTAACACAAAAAAGACGCCTCTCAGCGCCTTTAACGTATGGGTATGGGTATGATTAGAACATCATTTTCCTTATATAGTCCATCGTAAATTGTACACCCTTGCCGCCAAGCTCTCCGTGCCAAACATCTGAATGCGGCTCGATACTGAGGCCGGCATCGTAGCCTTTACCATAAAGAATCGCCATGAAGGTTCCCCAATCTGTTTGATCCAAGCCCGCCGGAGGATCGTCAAAACGCTGCCCATCAATGATAACGGACCCTTTAATATGGACATGGCGGAAACGCTGGCCCCAATCACGCGCTTCCTTCAAGTAATCCCTGCCGGCGTAACGCGAGTGGGAAGGATCGTATTTGATGCCAAGCTGCGGCAAATGCCCGTGAATAACCGTCCAAGCCATCTCATTATCTACAAAGTTATTCCATGAGCAGTTATAGGCGGATACTGCAACGCCCTTTGCCGACGCATAATCGATGAGCTTGCTGAAATAGGCAATTGCGAGCGTTGCATTCTCATAGTAAGACAGCTCAGGAACATAGTTTACGCCGCATACGAAATTCGGGCATCCAAGTTCCGCCGCTGCATCAATGAGACGGTAGGAGATCAGAAGCTCCTCCTCCACGACCCCCGCTTTGGTAATCCGTTCGGAGCCCCAGCGTCCGACTGAAGCAACCTTTACCCCTGTCTGCTCGCTTGCTTCCTTCAGCGCTGGTACGCTGGCTGCGAAGGCATCGACATCGGATCCGATATTAATACAGAATTCCAAAAACTCAAGCCCCTTAGACTTCGCCTCCTGAAAACGAGAGGCTTCTGCTGAAGCAATAATACCTAATTTCATGTGAACTCCTCCTATTTGATGGCTGCAGTGCTTTCCTTTTACAGGGTCTGACACATTCTTTATTCGAAAACGTTTCGGATTTGATTTTATAGTCTTACAAAACTGCAAATGTTGTCGTTTATTAGGCCGATAACAGGAATGTTGTCTTATGTATCATTTTTTGAGCGGACGCAGTCCACCTCCTCCAAAACGTTTTGGATTTCTCTGATTTTGATTATAAAACGTGATGTAAGCATTTGCAAGACTTACTTTGGAACACTTGCTTGTGATTGATTCGTTTAGGAAAAAGAGTGGCATCTCAATTCCGCCATACCGATTAAATTATGAACGTTGAATATTAAATTCCGTTTCTCCAGCCAAATGAGCCGCAGCTTGTTCAGCTTCTTGGAAGGCTATACGTATTTGATACGCCTCTTTAAACGAGAAAAGGAACGAAATAAGGCGGCCATCCCAACCGGGATGAGCCGCCGTTTCAAGTTAGCTTGAATTGTTTTCATAATAACAAGGTTGTTTCTAATGAGACAGGAGAATGGCTGGTCTTGAGCCTCCCCTTCTATTATTTAAACCCTCGTTTAGCGAAGAGCTTAACCGATAATCTGGCGCTCCAGAGCGAGAATCCCACGAACAGCAATGCCCAGCAAATCGCCGGAACATAAGTGGCATGACTGAGATTGGCTGCGTCTCCTGCAGCTTGCGGATTTTGAATGGAGATCGAGAATAGAATCAGTGTGCTGATGACCGACTCTACCAGACAGATGAAAGCAATGAGCAAATAATAGCCTCTCAGCAGCCAAGGACGTGAAAGATAACAGATAAAGAGCGTTAGCAGCGCAAATCCGCCGCACCACAACATGCCGTAGCTATTCCGGACAAACAGCGAAACCCCCAGAACGGCAGCAGCAGCGACCGCGATGAGTCCAGCTTTTTCCTTCTTATATGAATACAGGAAAAACAAGAGAACCGCGAACAAAGCGGAGCCGAAATATCCCGCGAGCGAGATCGGTATAGACTTCCATGAACCGGTGTAGGCTGAATAAGTGACTCCGCTCTGATCCGCATACAGATTAATGAACCTCACATCACCCGATAGCAGCAAGGTTGCCAATCCATGAGACAGCTCGTGGACAAGCGTATCCACGTTTCGGAAAAATTCGGAGAACGGTATAAACCGTGTTAAGAATGCCGTAATAACGAGGACTACAGCTGTTTTTAACCAAGATTTTATGATATTCCCCTCCTCTATTCTATCTGATCTATTATACCTCAGCCGGCCGGGCAGCTACTAGGAGAGCCTAGAAAATAGCGGATCCGGAAAAACTTAGAAGACGCCAATTTCCTCTAGCAAATCAGAGAAAAGGCTCTTGCAGCACCAGCAATAGCCAATACGGATCCTATTAGTTTCTCATATAATAGATGATCTGGAGAAGTAGATTGTAAAGGATGATGAAGAATCTATGACTTGTCAAATTGGATGGGTGGTTATTGTTCATAATGAAGGTACGATTATTTTTGGTAATGCCACCAACTTGCCGCCTCCTTCCGGAACTTCAAATTCCAATAATGGAACAGGGAATGCAGCTGGCTCTGGCGCGGAAACTACCGGAAACGGTACAGTAACCAAAACCCGGTCACGCAAAAAGCGAAAATAAGCACCGGCAATTAGACAAGCAGTGAAATAGAAACTCTGAATAACATCATATCCTTTATTCTATGCTGATCAATCAACCACAATACAGTAGTCCTGGCACAACCAGTACCGCTAACCAGCTCATAATTGCGGCACCCTTTTACTTGTAATTATCCAACATATTTTTCCCAATTCTGATATTGTGCCAGGTAAACGCTTGGCATGCGAAAGAGGGCTCCCTGACTTAGGGAGCCCTCTGCTGCTTATTAAATTACTGCTGAAATTCGCTATATTGATCGAAAAGAACTTCATGAATAACGAAAAGGATGCAGTCTCTATTTGAGCTTCAGGATTAGCCCGCTTCCTCTTTTCTTGCCCACGTACATCTTTCACCGTCTTTAAGCCCTAGTGACGCTCGAATCATCTGCTCGACTACCGAATAATCCGCCGGGTTTTCCCGATTGAAGTTCATTCTATCGTATGTAGGCGATACCCGGTTGCACATGAAACGCGGAACCCCAAGCTCATTGTCAGATGGAGCGTGGTACAGGAACGGATGGCAAATGACCAGATCTCCAGGCTCTCCGGTCGTTTCCACGACTCGCAAGGAATATCCATCCGGATCTTCGTAGGCTGTATTCATAAATTTAGCCAGATGTTCTCTATTGGATTTCTTGTCCTTTGAGGTTGCATTATTATAGATATCGTTAGCCGCTTGTTGGTTCCTGCCTGACAGCTCTGCGAGCCAAGGATGTTTATTGCATTCGCGAATCGCTTCCCCAAGACCAATACCTTCCTCGTGTTTCGCCAGCATCTTCGCAACGATATTATGGGAGCCCTCCGCGACAAGCGTGCCTGATCCACCCTTGCGGACGCTGGAGAATAAGCAGACTAGAAGCAGTCCCTGCTCCCAGCTGTCCAGATAATGTCGGAAATGACTTCCGTCGTAATGCCAGCCGCCAGGAACCTCTGGACCAAAGTTAATGATGAAGCCGCCCCAGCTGACATTATGCCGGTCTTGCCCGCACTGCCAGCGGCCCTCGCCGAGCAGATCTTCGATCGCCCCCGTGAGGCGATCCGAATTAAGGCCGTCCGTCACCGGATTGACATAGTCTCCGAGCCGAACGACAGGCTCTGTCCAGCTGCTCGGATCTTCCTTATTGAACCCGCGCTTGGCCAATTCATCCCAGAGGAAATCTTGCACCTTCAGAGCCTCTTCCCGCGGATAAGCTTGCTCTACTTTTACCCAACCTTTTTCTCTAAAATGCTGGACCTGCTCATTTGTAAGCACTTTGGGCAACCGAAACCCTCCCTTAAGACATTTGGATGAACACAATTGATAAATGCTACGTTCAGGACTCTAGCATTGCCTCGCCTAGGACGGGAATACCAATGAGCCGTGATTATTGCGGAAGGCATTGGTCGCAGGCGTGAGCGTATTGAAATTGCCCTGACTGTCAACACCGTTTGAAGTCCATGGCTGCACACCCTGCCATCCATTCGTATAGCCGTTTTCATAGTCTTGGGTAAGTGTATGACCGGATGTACCGTTGCCTGGCGTTTCACCTATCATTGCCGGCTTGCTTGTTTCAAGCCCGAAAGCAGACGGCGTCATATAGAAAGGGACACCCCAATACTGTCCCATCCAATCGTAATAATGCGGCGAATAGAAATCGACTTTCGCGGCGGCGTTATTGACTTTAGCCTGCAGGGCAGCATTGCTGATTTTGTTCCCTTGAGCGCCCGAAGCCGTATCGCTGTTGTATTTTATCATGGCCATGCCGACCGTAACCAAAATATTACTGTTCTGATGAATGCCAACCGCGGCTTTGGCGAAATAGGTTTGCAGCACATCCCATGAGAGATTGCCGTTGGCCGCATCCTCATAGATCCAGTCTGGCTCGTTGCACAGGTCGATCGACCACAAATAAGGATTGGACTTGTAACGGTTAACAAAAGGGATTATATAATTGTTTACAAAAGAGTCGATTTTGGCATTATTTGTAATCATATTGCGCCAACTCATATAATTCGCATGATTGTTCTTAAAATGGTCAAACGAAATTAAAGTGGCCATAATATAGATCCCTTTGCTCTCTGCCAACTGGAACAACGTGTCAAGATTGCTCCAATGCGCCGCGGTAGCACCGGATACGGTTCCATCGGTTGAAATGTTGATGCCTGTCTCGCCATTGCATGTAATCCAAATTCGCGTTTCATTGACACCGTTGTCGTGCAAAGCTTGGAAGTGGCTGCTCCACCATGCAGCATCAAAACTGCCGCCGAAATCATTCCATGAATTCCATGGTGTATTCGCGCCGTTGAACCAGATCCGCTTTCCGCCCGCCATAAACTGCGTTCCCGACACTGTAACACGATCCCCAAAAGCCGCATCGGCTTTCGGCGGAGTAACGAGTAGCATCATTGCCAACAACGACATGACCAGAATTACAGATAACATTTGACGGCTATAGACCATTTCAACAATCCCTCCTCATCAATTTGCAGATCAACAAACGGTTGAACAACATCCGCTCTATTTTCCCATCCATCACCTCCCACTTCGGCATCTTTATTCCAGGTTTATGTGTTCGATAGCGATCTGGCCGGATTTGACGTCTACGAATGGCATCCCGCCCTTCATCCCGGCAATGCCGTATCCGCTGGCCGTACACAGAAAGCTGCTGTAATCCCCGGCTGCTTTCGGCGACATGTACAGCGTCCGTTCGCATGCATCATAACGGATACCGCTCCACCCCTGAAGCAGTCCATACGAAGCCATTGCCCGCGCATACCAGTGACCGCATTCATACTCGTTGAACGGATTGCGCGCGCTGCCGTCATATCGGTCGCGGCAAGTCTGCACAATTTCCAGCCCTTCTTCTACGCAGCCTAACGAGATCAAATGGGACGCAACCTGATATTCAATACCCGTCCATACTTCGTTGCTGTATACGAACGGCAATGCCAGCCGTCCTCCCTTCGGCCAAGTGCACAGCAGCAAGCCGCCTTCATTGCCAAGCGCAAATCCGGGTCGCTGCGGATTGGCGTGCTCAGATAAATCGCGTTTCAGATTATAGGTATACACGCTGAGCAGGTGGCTTCTGACTTTTGCGCGATCCAGAATATCGCCGAGCCCGCACATTTCGGTTAACCAAGCGCCGATGACACCATCGGACAAGCAGCCTTGACCGTATTGATATTTTGGCCCCTGCTCCTTCATAAGCGCTGCCGCTTCAGAGGAATAATTAACGTTCCACGCCTGTTTGCCGGTAGTCGGCGAAGGCGCTCTAAGTCCCTCCCACTTGATCTTCTGCTCGAAATACTCCCCGTTAAACAGTTCATTCTCCAAATAATCTCTGCCTCTCCGGTATACCGTTTCGTATACATCGGCATTGTCGTCGCAGGCTTCAGCCATGCGGGAAGCGGCCTTCAGCGCACCGAGATAGATCGACGAGCACATCCCGTCAGGACCCCAAAATTCGATATCATACGTGTTGTGGTGAGGTTCGGCGAGAACGCCGGTCCCATCCGGATCCCAGGTTTCCATACAGAAGCGCAGACTCTGTTTTGCTTTCGGCCAAATTGCCCGCAGCCATCCGATATCGCCGCTGATCCGCCATTCCCGGTACACTTTCATAATCCCGCCCAGCTGACCGTCGGCAGCCGCATGAAAGTCATGATCGGCCGGCTGGATCGGCAGCGGTACTCGAAAATTCTGATGTCCCCGCTCATCCTGGCCTTCTTCAAATTCAGTTGCGCGAATACTCCGCTCCAATTCCGGGAACAGATGAGGAAGCGCCTGCGCATAGTTCCACACATGTGTGCATGTGCCATGACAGCTGCCTCTCGTATCCTCACTCCCTTCCCAGCCCCAGAACCTTCCGTCGATTTGCCTCAGAACGGTTGGCGACTTCAGAATGGACAAATTCGCTGCAGCGGCTTCTACCGCTGCTGCCGGCATTGTCGTACCATAGAAGCTGTCGGTGAACGCACAGCTCTCTTCACGCAATCGTGCATAGCTGCGGGTCCAATAAGCTGATACGGCCGATATGTCTTCAAATCTCCCCGCATACCACGGTTTGTGGTACAGCGGCGCTGCATGAACCCTGTCCGCACCCTCCTGCTGCGAAGAAGCGGGAATTCCGACGTTCAAATTCGATTCCGGCACGAACCAGGAAAGCATCAGGCGGACCGTTTGACGCTCATGCGGCAGCAGCTGAAGAGGCACATAAATACTTGCTCCCGGGCTCGGCGCTCCATTGTCGACCGGCGGATTCTCACGCCATTGCCCGGATTCAACCGCATTCCAGACCATCGTAAGCGAGTCGAACCAGCCTCCCCTGAACCAGGCGCAGTCCACTTTTGCCTGAAGGTGATCCGTAACCGCGCTGAACGCTCCCCGCTTCCACGGCTGATCTGCGATCGGCGGCTGATCCAGCACAAAACCGTTCTCCGAATCTGCCCGCAGCACACGTTGATTGTTTGCGCCCTCTGCCGCCATGAAATGAGCCGCATGATAAGAATAGACGAGTTCAAGCGGCTGATCGGTCAGGTTTGCAAAAGTAAATTCCAGCCCAGCCGCAGGCAAGCTGGAATCGTTGGCATTTAGCGGAATGAACGGGCTCCAGCCGGAGATTGTCACAGCTACCGGCACCTTGGGATCGCGAAGTTCCGCTGTTCCGAAGGGGAAACGCGCTTGAAAACGGCTTTCCTTGAACCGCGGCAGCCCGTAGTGCTTGCCGTACAGCCCATTCCCCGGCCCGTTAGAGTCTTTCGATCGGCTGCTGAATATTTTCCGTTTCGGCACAGGTCCTTCCAGCACTCTGGCAATGACACCGTCCCGTCCTTTTACGCTGATCGCGGAAAATACGATCGGTTCATTCGTCGTATCCGGTCTGTGATGCAGGGAGAAATGCGACATCGCACCGGTGCCCTCCAGGCAGAACATGCCTGCACCAATTCCCCCCAGCGGAAACGCAACATGCGAATTTCGGCTGCTCTTATAAACCCCGTTATAACGCTTCTGGTTCACACTTGTCCCCCCATGCTGAATTCATTTATTCTTTCACTCCGCCAAGCGTCATTCCGGCAACGAAATATTTCTGCAGAAACGGATAGACCAGCATGATCGGCACCGTTGCAACCAAAGTAATCGCAGCCCGGATCGAATTCGGCGTAACGACGATTTTATTGTCACTGCCTCGGACGAATGCCGAATCCGCCGAAACGCTCAGGCTGGCAGACTGCAGCTTTTTCATAAGCTCATACTGCAGTGTGCTTAGGTTAAGATTAGAAGAATTATAAAGAAAGGTATCGAACCAGTTATTCCATTGGCCTACTGCCACGAATAAGGAAACGGTAGCGATTACAGGCATACATAAGGGCAGTACAATCTTAATGAAGGTCCGGAATTCTCCGGCGCCGTCCATTCTTGCCGATTCGATCAGGCTGCCTGGCAAGCCGTTGATAAAGGAGCGGATGACGATCAGGTTGAAGGCGCCTACAATGCCCGGAACAATATAAACCCAGAAGCTGTTCGTCATATGCAAATGCCTGATGAGCAGATAATTCGGAATCAGTCCGCCGTTGAAATACATTGTAATGACGAACAGGATCGTAATAAATTTACGGAATACATATTCCTTGCGGCTGATGGTATAGGCCAGCATCGCCGTACAAAACACGCTGAGAATTGTTCCGACCGCCGTTCGAAGCACGGAGATCAAAGCGGCATGATAAATAATGCGATCGTTAAATACAGACTTATAATTGAGCCATGTGAATTGCCTTGGCCATAAATAAATACCTCCGCGCGCCGTATCTACAGCCTGATTCAAGGAAACGGCAAGAACATTAAGGAATGGAAACAAAGCAACGACGATGAGTAAACCCATCAGTAAATAGTTCGACCAATCAAACAGCTTGCTGCCAATACCGAATGCATCGCTTCGGTTTTTCATCAACTTGTTCACCTTCCTACATCAGTCTTTCCTGGCCCAATCGCTTGGCGGCGGCATTCGCACCGAAGAGCAGCACAATGCTGACAACGCTTTTGAATATTCCGGCTGCTGTAGCAAACGAAAACTGACCCAAATTAAACCCGTATTTCAACACAAAAATATCAATCGTTTCGGCATAATCGACAACGAGACCGTTTTGCAGCAAATACTGCTGCTCAAACCCGGCATCCATGATGTGCCCGATGCTCATAATGAGCAAGATAACGATAATGGGGCGTATTCCTGGCAGTGTAATATGGAAGATTCGTCTGAACCGGCTTGCACCGTCTATACTTGCTGCCTCATAGAGAGAAGGATTGATCGTTGACATCGCAGCCAAATAGATGATTGCGCTCCAACCGACCTCTTTCCACACATTAGACAATCCGATGATGCCCCAGAAATAATGAGGAATGCCGATCCACATGATAGGCTTATCAATAATATGTAAGGAAACTAATATCGTGTTGACCGGACCGTCAATGGACAGCATGGAAAGCACTAGACTCGCGCCTACTGTCCAGGATATAAAATGAGGCAGGTAGCTGATGGTCTGTACCACACGCTTAAACATTAAACTCCGAAGCTCGTTCAATAGCAAAGCCAAACCGATAGCAGTCACGAACCCAAGCACCAGGTTGATGATGCTCATCGCAAGCGTATTGCGCATGACCCGGAGGAAAGCGTCGTCAGCAAACAAAGCCTTGAAATGGTCCAAACCGGCCCATTGCTGATCAAACATGCCAAGCGCCAGCTTATAGTTCTGGAAGGCCATCAGCCATCCCCAAATCGGAACATAGGCGAACACAACGACATAGATGACAAATGGAAATGACATGAATATCAAGGCCTTCTGACTGCTGACTTTCTTGAAAAATCTCATCCCAGCGGGCATCCCGTTTCCTTCCCTTCTTTGCTGCATTTGAAATAAGGAGAGCAAAATGCACGCTTGAATCGCGTACATTTTGCTCTGCACCTGGATGGCGATTACCAGTTTTCTTGACGATATTTAACGGATTCAGTCAGTTCGTCGATCCAGCTCTTCGGATCAAGCTTATTCATTTCCGCAACATATTCATCCCAGGATTTGTTGAAATCATCCTTCGTTTTGGACACAACCATCTGAGTGGCATATTTTCTGAGCAAATCATTGGATTTCTGCTCAAAAACCTTCGCCTTGTCCGAAAGATCGACACTATAGAGCGGGAAGTATTTTCTGGCCAGATTCGGCGGCGAGAACATTTGCTCGTATGTTTTAACGCCATAGTGCTCCAAAATTTCGCGATCGATATCGGAATAGCTGGCTGCAACAATCTCAGGCTGTTGATTCGGATTGTACGCATTGCCATCCGGTCTTGTCCCCACAGCGTCAGGGAAAGCCCCGACAGCTCCAAAGCTCGCTACAAAATCTTTATTGCTAAAATTAGCAATTTGCTCCGGCGTACGGTAGAATCTTCCGTTTTCGTCTACCTTGTAATCTTCGCCTTCCACGCCCCACTTATTGAGGAGCTGGATTTCATCGCTCGCCATGTAGTCGGCGAATTGGATAGCACGGACAGGATCCTTACAATTGATCGTAATTCCGAAACCAAAGCCATAGTTCATTGTCGGAACGTCCATGTAGTCGTCTTGGATGCTGCTGTCAAATGTAATCGGCACCGGTGCGAAAGTCCGATTGAATTTCTTCTCTGTTAACAAAGCATTCGTCGCGTTGCCGAATTGCCAAGCTTGATCGTACATGCCGAGTACGCGCCCACTCGCCAGCTTGGCGATGTATTGATCATAATTGGCTACGAACGCTTCAGGATCGATCATGCCTTCGCTGTACATTTCCTGCAGCTTGCCCCAATACCGCTTGGAAATGTTTTCATCCGTTTGATAGAAGCTCAGCTCACTTGTTCCTGGTTTTACCATCGCCTTCGAATCGTTAGGTCCACCAGCAAGAAATTGCTGCGCTGTCGTTAACGTGAATATCCTCCAGTCATCGGTCAGAATATCGAATGGAATCGTCTTCTGGCCATCGATTTCCGGATGCTTCGCCGTATATTGCTTCAGGACATCGACATATTCGTCGAACGTGCGGATTTTCGGGAAGCCCATATCCTTCAGGACATCTTTCTGAATCCAGAAAGCAGCGTTCATAGAACTAATCGGTTTACCTGTTGGTGCTCCGAACGGAATGGAGTAAATATGCCCGTCTTTATTTGTAATCCGGTTAAAGTAAGGCTCATAAAGCCTCTTGATATTCGGAGCATATTTCTCTATTAAATCTTCAAGCGGTATAAGTGCTCCAGCATCCACCAGCTTACCCATTTGATTCTGACCGTAAATCAAATCAGGGTAATCGCCGCTGGCAATCATAACGCCCAGCTTCTGGCCGAGATCACCTACTACATTCTCATACTTGATGGTTACGCCGGTTTTCTCTGTAATCATATCCGCAATCTTTCTTTTCTCAGGCGGGTTATCTCCAGGATCTCCGAGGAAATAAGAGAATGTAATCGGTTTGGTGTCCGATTTTGCTTGCCCAGCCGATTCGTTATTTTGCTTCGCGACATTCGTTTGTTCCGCTTCGGCATTAGGCTGTTCATCCGTTTTGCTGCTGCAGGCAGTCGATACGACCGACATGGCCAAAAGTCCGGCAGTTAAGACTGTAAGCGGTTTTAGCTGCTTCAAAATATTTCCCCCTCTGATTGGTATGTATGTAGTATAAATGTAATCGCTTTCTTCTGAATCCCTGTAAAGCTGTGTTCCTACCCCCAAAAAACTAACCAGTCTCCCATCCGGTCATTTGTTTCTCCCTGTATTGCGTCGGCGTCATACCCGCCAGTTTTTTGAACTTATCCATAAAATAGTCCTGATCCGCATAACCGACGTTACCGGCGATTTCATACACCTTCAAATCGGATTTCCGCAGCAGCAGCTTCGCTTCTTCGATCCGGACTTTATGCAAATAATCTTTGAAATGCAGACCGGTCGTCTTCTTGAACAGTTGTCCCAAATAAATCGGATGGATATAATTCGCTTTTCCCATTTCCTTGAGTGTAATCGGCTCCCTATAATGCTCCCGGATAAACTGCTGGATCTCGCCGATTACGCCTGACCCGCTCAGATTCCCGGACTTGCCGCTGACTGTAAATCTTTTGTCCGACAGTACAGCAGCATGACAGGCCATTACCGCAGTACGGTAAGAGGAACGCAGCGACTGCAGCTCCTCAACCTGCTCTCCAATGTATAAATAAGGTTCGGGCAGCGTATCGGCCTCTGCACAGCCGGAAAGGCTGACGTTCAGCTCATCCGCCAAAGAGCCCCAATCATCGCCGATTTCCCGAAGCGCCGGACCTGAGAATACCATCCCTAGATCCGAACCGTCTTCGCCCGGTAAGGCGACGGCGATAATATCTGGTTTCATAACATCCAGCATAGAAATGACCTGATCCCGAAATTGCCGATGAAAGGCCTCATGAATTGAAATCCCGACATAACGATAAGGTCCTTCCCATACAGAGCCCATTAATTCCGGCAAACGGTCATTTTCCACGGCAGCGGTCAGTCCGATCAGTGCCTTAACCGCCGCCTCCTTGAATCTCTTCCGTTCATCCTTCCTGAGTTCTTCCGCTGTCTTCTTCAGCAATGCAATCAGCTCATCTTCGTCTACTGGTTTCAGTAAATAATCGGTAACTCCATAGCGGAGCGCTTTTCTCGCATAATCAAACTCGCGATAGCCGGATAATAGAATGAACTTTGGTTTTGGCCAGCCGCTTTCGTTAACCCTTCTGATGAGCTCCAGACCATCCATCAGAGGCATTTTTATATCCGTTATGACGACATGCGGGTTATGCGCCTCGATCATCGCAGCAGCTTCCGAACCGTTCTCCGCCTCACCGCAGAGCATATATCCATGCGTCTCCAAAGCCAGCAGCCGGATCAAACCTTGCCGGATCACCGGTTCATCTTCAACGATAAGTAAGCGATACACCATTTTCATCCCCCTCGCTTTCGGAAGCTTCCGCCATCAAACACGGCAGTTTTATGTAAACCTTCGTACCGGAATTCAGTCGTGATTCGATATGAAAATCGAACCTGTCTTCATAAATTAACTTCAGCCGGTTATAAACATTAATAATTCCGATGCTTCCTCCTGACTCATAGCCAGAGGCAAGACGGCCAACTATCGACTCGTAGGTTTCCTCCGTCATTCCAATGCCGTTATCTGCGATATAAACGTACAAATCCCCCCCATAATGTTGACAGTCGACAGTGATAGTGCCCTGCCCGGATTTCGCTTCCAAACCATGGATGCAAGCGTTCTCAACAATGGAGAGAATACTCAGCTTGGGTATTTTCCGGCCCAATGCCTCTTCTGCGACTTCTATTCTGCAGCTGAATTTATGGTGAAACCTGTACATTTGGATTTGCAGAAATTCATGAATGAAATTAATTTCTTCCTGAAGCGGTATCAAATCATTCTCCCAATGCAGAGAACGGCGGAAACTTTTGGCCAGCAATTTAATAATCCTTGCCGTCTCGTCCTCCTGCTTGATGACGCAATGCATGCGGATGGCTTCTAAGGTATTGAATAAATAATGGGGATTGATTTGGCTTTGCAGCGCGTTTAATTGTGCCTGCTTATGGGCGAGTTCCAGCGCTTTTTTCTGAATGTCCGCTCTGTAAACGTCCTGAATCAAATTTTTCATGTGGACCGTCATACGGTTGAATTCCAGTGTCACCTGCCCCACCTCGTCTTGATCCTGCTTATGATCGATCACTTCGAAGTTTTGATTTTTCAGCTTTTTCATATGCTTCAGAAGCCTGACAAGACGAGTCTGCAGCGAACGGGAGATCAGCACAATGACCAGCGTAGGAATCAGTAAATTAACGATCACGAGATCATAGACGATTTTTCTGGATTCGAATAATTCGCCGAGCACAACCTTCTCCGGAAAAAAGCCGACGATGGTCCATCCCCCGACATAGAGCGAATCCGAAAGGTTTGTTTCAATCCTAATGTTTCCTTTCTGCGCGAGCAGCTCATTAATCGGAGTCCTGCCGGTAGAGTAGATCACGTTGTTTTTACTGTCCAGCAGTGCGATTTCGCCTTGGGTGCTTGGTCTGTCGAATATGCTTTGTAACGTCTGAAAGCGGAGATTGATCTTTAGGATCGATTCAACCTTTCCCCCGTCCTTGAAATAATCAAGCTTCCGAATCAGGCTCAGCGGCGCTGCCGCTGGCATATCCGGCTGTGACGGAATCGGATAAATCAACAGCTGGTTCCGGCTTTCCGCAAGCTGCTTGTACCATTCCGATTCACGGACAGAGCGGTCCAGCACCCGCAGGAAATCCGAATAAATGATTGTATCATTCTGGGAATACAATTCTATGGCTTCTATTTGACTGTAGATGGAAATGAAGCTTCTGAGCGGCTTCCGGATATCCTCATAATAGGTATAGATAAAATCCCCCAGAGAACCGTAGGACTTGCTCAAATCGTCATTGAATACGCTGTCCGTATACAATACGGACGAAACTTGCACGGCCCCGTCGACCGCCTTGCGAAATTCCTCTTTCATGCTGTCCATTGTATAGGAGAGGTCTTTTACCTTCTGCTGCTTCACATTGCTCGACACCGTAGCATAAAACAGCGCATTGGTCAGCATGACCGGAATGAAAATGGCGAGAAAGTATAACAGCAGCAGCTTGTTGCGAAGCCGGATGTTATTCAGTCTTAGGAGTCGAATCATTGCCCTTACGCACCTTCCTTGCGGATAAGATCATTGCCATAATTCATTTTGCGCATTTTGTAAGTTTACAATTTCTATATTTTTGTAAGCATTATGCTGATTATGATATATCCAACTGCATTTTTTGTAAACAAAACTTTCATTTCGCCCCATTGAAATTTAGGCATTTCATTCACAATTACAATTTTTTTTTACATTTTATCGAGTTTGTTTATTGACAAAATGTTTGGCTACCCTAGAATGAGAGGAGAGATGATCAAGGAATAAAGGATTTGATGACAAACGTGAGCAAAAAAATAACGACCAGCGATATTTCAAATCGTTTGGGTATTTCCAGAAACACCGTCTCCAAGGCGCTTAATAATCATCACGGCATTACGGAAGAAACCAAAAGAAAAGTGATCGAGCAAGCCGTTGCCATGGGCTATAAAAAAGTGAAATTGCCTAGCTTGGACGATCCGCCCGGGACTGTGAACCTGGCAAAAAGCATTGCATACGTAACCAAGAGCCATCTGCATGTCTCAGGCTTCTGGATGAATGTGATGCGGGGCGTCGAACAAATCATCAGCAGCAGCGGATATGAAATGAAGCTCAGCTTTATTAAAGAAGAAGATATCCATTCGCTCGGTTTGCCCCACATCTTGGGTAATGGCATAGAAGGCTTTATCGTGGCAGGGAGTATAACCAAGCTGTATACCGAGAAATTGATTGATTTGCCATTGCCTAAGGTGTTTATCAACATTAATCCCGATATATCGCTTTCCGAATTGAATGCAGACGTCGTTTTCATGGAAAATGAAGACAGCATGTTCCGCATCACCAGGCATTTGATTCAGACTGGTCATTCTGACATCGCTTTTATCGGCGACATTTCATCCTGCAGAAGCTTTTTGGAGCGCTGGCTTGGCTTCCAAAGAGCCGTCCTTGAAGCAAAATTAACCATTGATCCGAACCATTTCATCATTTCGGATAGCACGGATAACTATCAGAGCTACGAAGATATCGTTCATTCGTTGTCCTCAATGGAAAGACTCCCTTCCGCTTTCGTTTGTGTCAATGACAGGACAGCGCTCCACGTCATCAAATATTTGAACGAAATCGGCAAAAGGGTTCCTGAAGATATCGCCGTCTCCGGTTTCGATCAAATCAATGAAGCTGAATTTTTGGGGTACACTTTAACCACCGTTTCCAACGACGAATATCAATTGGGGGTTCGCTCAGCCGAACAATTGCTGCAGCGGTTGAAAGATCCGGATCGTCCATATGAAACGGTGCGTTTGTCTACCAAGGTTTTTTTTGGGGAAAGTACTCGTTCAAGATATAGTGCAGGTCTATGATCCAGACGGCAATGCGTGGGAGAACTTAGCGTACATACCTTAATATGATGCTAAAAAGAAGAGGGCTGCCAATTGGCAGCCCTCTTCAACTTAGTCCCACTATTAACTCTTCTTCTCCTCCGCGTCCCCATCAATTAATTCCTTCGTCCCTTTACGGAACTCTGAGAACGTTGAACCGATCGCTCTGCCAAGCTGAGGCAGCTTTGATGGACCGAACAGCAGCAGCCCGACAAGCACCAATAGCAAGAGACCTGTTGCACCAATTCCAAATGGCATATTGTGCACCCCCAAAGTGATGATTTGTTTAAAAATTAACCAGTAGAGCCGTTACGTACATGACAATCAGGCCGAGCGAAACGCCGGAGAAATTCGTCCAGCTGACGGAAGGAATGCTGTACCTTTGCGATTCCCGGATAATCATTTTGCTGATGACGTAAATGACTTGAGCGATGGCTCCGGCACCGATCCCAAAGAACAGCGCAGCAAGTGCATCATTGAACACGAATCCACCTGTCCACGTTCCTATAATGGCCGGAGCCCCTGCTATACAGGCCAGAGCGAGAAACGTCTTCCACGTCGGCCGTTCCTTCAAGAGCGGTGAAGCAATTCCGACTCCCTCCGTCACGTTATGCAGCGTGAATCCTATAATAAGAAACGCTCCAAGCCCGGCTTCTCCAGCTGCAAAAGCCGCACCGATTGCCAGCCCTTCGCCGAAATTATGAAGCCCGATTCCGCCGGCGATCTTGAATGCGATCCGTTTACCGTTATTCTCAAGCTCCTTCGTTCTTCGGCTGCCGCTTTGATCAACAGCAAGCAGGAATAGAAAGCTGAGCAGCGCCCCAAACCATACGAGGCCTGTTCCCTGAAATACTCCCGGCGCTTCCGTACCAAGCTCTATTCCCTCTTGAATCGTATCGATAATGAGAAAGAATAACAAGCCTACCGTGAATGCGAGTACAGCCTGCATTCCTCTGGTTGAGAAGCGCCGCATAAACGGGAACCAGAGCAGTCCTAAGCCGACTGGAACAATTCCGACATAGAAGCCGATTAAAGCATACTGCATGAACCGATTGGCATTCGGCTCCGGCGTTTTCATTGCTGCAGCTACCTCGCCGGCGAATATCAATCCGTTCGTTGTAATCACCCGAATTTCATGAGGATCCCCCTCCACCCAAGGATAAGGAATGGTGATCGTTGCCTGTTCAAATCGCTTCAGAGTCGGATCGGGATCAAACTCTGCATTCCAGAACGCATCGTCTACGACGACCTGTGCAATCGTAACCTCTTTCGGTCCCGAATTGAGCACCCTCACTTTGAATCCGTTGTCCACCAACGTAATTCGCTCAAAGTTAATCACTTCTATAGGAGCGGCCTGCTGCTCCTTCACACCTGTGCCTAACTGAGTAATAACCGTAATAATAATAGCCAATACAACGATAGGCGCAATCCCCCAGCCCCACAATTTCCAACTGCCTTTCAACGATGGCGTTTGACTCATGACTGATGCCCTCCTTTCAATGAACAAGTATTATTCAACCTCAAAGAAACCCATCCAACCGAGTTCTGTAAATTCACTTTGATGCGCATGAAACATATATTTTCCAGGTGCTGGAAAAGTAATTTCCACAAGCCCTCTTTCGCCCTGGCATTGCGTAATCGTATCCGTAAAATACGGGCGTGCCTCAGGATCTGCACCAGTTGCATAATAGTGAAAATAGCTGGCATGGAGATGAAAGGAATTAAGTAAATCAAACTCTGTCATGTTGCTGATATAGAGCCTGATCAGTTCGCCAGCCTTTACCTTGATCGGTCTGGACATATAGGCGAAAGCGTATCCGTTGACGGTATAAACTTCATTCTCACCATCAAGATCCAAATCAAAGCCGTTCATGACCATCGTGAATTCCTTGGCCGGTTTCCGCGGAATTTTCGGATCAATAATGAAATTGCCATACAACCCTTTGTGAATATGTCTGGTAAACGGCTGAACGTGGCAATGATAGACCTGCATGCCCGCTGGTTTGGCCTCAAATTCATAAATAAACGTTTGGTTTGGCATAACCGGCTCCAAACCGTCCATATTGGTCGGGTGAATGCCATGGAAGTGAATAGAATGCGGATGTGTAGAGCCGTTCCTGAAGGTAACGCGTACGATGTCTCCTTCCGTGCAGCGTAAGGTAGGACCCGGAATTGTGCCATTATAGGCCCACCCAGGGAACGTAATCCCCTTCGCAATTTCAATATTCCAATCGGCTGCAATCATTTCATAATCCCGGACGGTCTTTCCATCTGCACGCGTACTCACTTTGCCGTAATCAAAATTGGTTAAAGCTTTAACCGCATTCTCCAAGCCAACCGAAGACTCCGAGCCCGGGTCGAAGCCATGCGCCATTCCTTGATGGCCCTGGTCCTTCAATTTATGATGCGTATCCTGTTTGGCAGAAGTATGTGCGTGATCAGAGAATGCGGTTGCCGAACTGAAAAAGGAACTGCCAATCACGCCAAGTAAGCCTGCAGCCCCAGCTTTTAAAACACTCCGCCTTGAAATCTTGTGATTTTGATCTAACATTCAGAAACCCTCCTTCTATTTCTTGATCCAAGACAAAAAAGTTTACCCAATGCAAAAGTATAAGCAAAAAAAACTTATTTTCCAATAGGACAAAATGTTTCTCTCGGGAAACATAATCAGCCTAAATATAAGCTATTTCACGCTTGTTGTAAATGGCTTTTTAATAAGGCTTGATTTCCTGTGAACTTAAATAGGCAGCCGCTCTAACTGAAGCGGCTGCCTTCTTCTCCTGCGACCTTGGTATTTCCTCCAGCTGAATGGCTTATCTAAAGCTATTAATCCCCATATCCGATACCTTGATAATAATATCCCATCGCATTCATGTCCTGCGCATCAAACATATTTCTTCCGTCAAATAAATTAGGTTGATGCATGAGCCGTTTCATATCTGTCCAATTGATCGTTTTGAATACCGGCCACTCTGTGCATAGAATAACTGCATCGGCATCCAGCATCGCTTCCTCGACATCTGCGCAAACACTTAACACATCGTATGGAGGATAATTAGGCAGCTTCGCAACCGGATCATAGACGGTGACATGAGCTTGTTCATTCAATAAGCGTTCAATTACGCGCAGCGCCGGCGCTTCTCTTGTATCATCGGTATCCGGCTTGAAGGCCAAGCCAAGAACGGCAAGCTTTTTATTGGCGAAGCTGCCTAATCGCTCTCTTGCTTTATCGAGCAAATAGGCATACTGCGTTTGGTTGACATGTATGACTTTGTCCAATATCTCAAGCTGGACATTATTTTGTTTTGCCGCAAGGATCAAGGCAGAGACATCCTTAGGAAAACAGGATCCCCCATAACCGATTCCCGCCTGAAGAAAGCTTGATCCGATACGGGGATCAAGTCCCATTCCGTCCGCCACTTCCATCACATTGATGTCCATTTCATCACATAATCTGGCGAGCTCGTTCATATATGAGATTTTGGTGGCAAGAAATGCATTCGATGCGTACTTGATTAATTCCGCCGTTCTTGGAGTCGTTATAACAATTGGGCATTTGACGGACTTATACAGCGATTCAAGCAGCTTCGTGGCTCGTTTGCTGTTCGAGCCAAGAATGATCCGGTCCGGATTCAGTGCATCTTCGACAGCTTTTCCTTCACGCAGAAATTCCGGATTAGAAGCCACGTCGAACGGATAAGGTTTTTCCTGAGCGGCTTGAACCCATGAGGTGATCTGCTCCTGTGTCCCGACTGGAACGGTGCTTTTCGTAATAATGAGCTTATATTCACCCATCATTTGTCCAATATCCTCGGCTACCTGCTTGACATACCGTAAATCAGCGTTTCCATCAAGACGGGAAGGTGTTCCCACACAAATAAAGATCACATCATTGCCTTGAATGGCTGCTTCCTTATTCGTTGTGAATCGTATTCGCCCGGAATGAACATGCTTTTTCAATAAATCTTCCAATCCCGGTTCATAGAAGTGCAGAGCACCTTGTTTGAGCTGTTGAATTTTGTGCTCGTCCGTATCTAATCCAGTCACGTTACACCCGAGCTCAGCAAATACCATCGCAGTAGTTGAACCTACATATCCCGTACCGATCACTAATATATTCAATTGTCCTTCACTTCTTCCATTACACGTAAGCCGGCTATGACTGACCGGTAACCAATGATGGTATCTTTCAATGAATGGGCAATATGCTTAAGGTGGACTCCGCTCAAAATAATACAGTTCTCCAGCTCGCAATTCTCAATATGAGATCCTGTACTTATGGATACATAGGGACCAATCTTACAATCCTTGAGCACACAATTCCGATCAATGGAGACTGGCTCCACAATTATACAGTTATCGAGAATGACGTTCTGATGGATCATAACCTTGCTTGACCCGGATCCTTCATCGAGCATATTACGATTGGCTTCAAGCCAGCGCTCCATCGTTCCTACATCCATATTGTGCTTTTCCGTCACATGATAGGTAACGGGCAAGTTATGATCAATCAGCCATTGAATAGCATCCGTAATCTCGTACTCCCCTCGTGCAGAAGGTACGATGCTGTTAACCGCCTCAAAGATCGACGAATGAAAGGCATAGGCGCCTAACACAGCCAGCTTGGTTAGGGGGCTCCGAGGTTTCTCTTCAAGCTTTACGATCCGGTTATCCCACACCTCAGCAATGCCGTATTCCTGGGGTTTGGCAACCTCTGCGAGCAGCAGCGACGCCTGACTTCCTCTTTCCTCTACATCCATTTTCAATTCGGTTAACCGGTCGGAGATCAGATTGTCTCCCAGTAATAACAGAAACGCCTCTTGGCCGATGAACGCCTGAGCTTGCTTTACTGCATCCGATACCCCTCTTGCTTCATTCTGATAAATATAAGTAATGATCACTCCCATAGATTCTCCCAGGCCAAATTGCTCGCGAATGAGGGATTCTTGAGAGGAATGAATGACAATTCCGATTTCCACAATTCCCTGTTCGGTTAATTTCTCGATGCAGGATTGCAGAATAGGCGTGTTCGCGACAGGAATGAGTGTTTTCGGATGGTTTAAGGTAAACGGGTATAAACGGCTCCCCTTTCCAGCACAGAGAATAAGTCCCTTCAAAAGTCATCTCCCCTAATAAAGATCAATTTCTACTAGTCTATGAATATACGCTGCAATTGGTATAGGCCAAGCTTCTCAAATCATTGACAGGTCTGCGGAGAAGAACAACGCTCATCTGATGAAAACGCCGTGCCCTGCACAGAAGTCTACTCATATCCTAACATGTGATGCCTATAGATATTGACCCAAGGGAGCTGTGGACTGTGAAGATTGCCCAAATATCAACAAATACAATACCTGTCCCTCCTAAAGACTACGGGGGAACGCAGCGCGATGTATATTATCTTACCGAGGAGTTAGTACGGCGAGGGCATGAGGTTATTTTATTTGCCAAAAAAGGATCAGCGGCGAATGCGACTGCCACCTTTGAATATCCGACAGACATTCCAAGCGAACAGCTGGATTACATTATTCAAAATCTCCCCGAAGATGTTGACTTCATCCATGACCATTACGGAATCGTAGCTAGAGCAAACCCGCCTGTTCCAACCATTAGAAACTCCCATTCCAAAGGCGTTACAGGCGTGCAAATACCGGTATACGTAAGCAAAATCATCCGCAGAAAGTACGGTAATAACAAAGGATATTCCGTCTATAACGGCATTCGGGTAGCGGATTACAAATTCAGGAAAAAAAAGAGCGGCTACCTCCTCTACCTGGGCAGATTGATGGAACAAAAAGGGGTTCACCTTGCAATCCGGGTTGCCAAGAGGACAGGCAAAGAGCTCATTATTGCCGGAACGCTGAATGATAAGAAATATTTTAACTCCAAAATTAAACCTCACCTCAGTAAAAAAATCCGCTATGTCGGTCCCGTCGGCGGCGAAAGAAAGATGGATCTTCTTTCCAAAGCCAGCTGCGTCCTCTTCACTTCCACCTGGGATGAGCCCTTCGGTCTGGTGCTTATTGAGGCGTTAGCCTGTGGAACGCCGGTTCTCGGCTTCAGGAAGGGTGCAGTGCCAGAAGTTCTGAAGGGCATGCCGCAGCTGCTGTGCGGCAGCACGAAACAGATGATTGCCAAAGTCAAGAGCCGTTACCGGTTCCCGGGCCCCCGCAAATGCAGACGTTATGTTAGAGTCAATTTCTCTGACCGCATTATGACGAACCGGTTTTTGAAGCTGTACAAGAAAATAATTACAGAAAAACAATATAAGCTTATCAAGAATTCGCAGTGGAATAAGCGTAAGCAGGTGCTCCAAACCAACCCGATTGAAGGAGCTGAATGAAGTGGTAACAGTTATCGCCTGTACGATGCGCCCTGCTTTCATGGATAATTTGTTCGCCAATTACGATCGGCAGCTTTGGAAGAATAAAGAAATGATCATTGTACTGAATAATGACAGCATGGATCTTGATCTATGGACTGAACGGGCGAAACAATATCCGGAGAATGAAGTTAGAGTATTCAAGCTCCCTGAGAGCTACACACTTGGCAAATGCTTGAACTATGCGATCAGCCATGCCAAAAACGGCGTGATCACCAAGTTCGATGATGATGATTATTATGGCCCCAAATATTTGAGGGAATCCATGCGTGCGATCAAAAAAGGCAAGGCCTCTATCATTGGCAAGCATACCTCCTATCTTTATTTTGAGGAAAAAAGAGCACTAATGGTATTCCGGAGCGGCGGTGAGTGGCAGTATCAGCGGAGCATTAAGGGAGGTACGCTTCTCTTCTGGAAGTCGGTTTGGAAAAAAGTCAAATTTCCGGAGAATAAGCTTGTTGGCACCGATTCCGGATGGATTGGAAGATGCAGAAGCAGAGGCATCCGCATTTACTCGGTTTCTAAGAAACATTATGTTTGTATCCGAAGAAAGAACACAGACTCCCACACACAGAAGAAAAGCACAAAAAACTATATGTCCCACTGCAAATTCGTAAGGCGTACCAAGTACTTTAGACGGTTCGTTAACTAAGTACGCTGCGTTTACAGGAATCTAATCGACCGGGGGAAAAGCCAAATGGAAGTCGATCGCCCTCCCCCCGTGTTTCTCCAATCCAATTGCGGCTGCTGATATTGAAAGTTAAAATCCGGCGTACCATTTAGACATAAGGTTACTTAGTCCTCTATTTTATAGAGAAGGAGGTTGTTTGAGATGGAGAACAACGGCGTAACGATAGTAACCTCCACCATACGTCCGGAGTATACCGATGAAATTTTTCATAATTATGCCCGTCAGAAGTGGTCAGCCAAAGAGCTCATCCTGATTATCAACAACAATAATATTTCAATGGACCTATTTAAGGAAAAGGCGCAGCAGTTTGATCATGTTCGAATTTATCGCGTCGATCAAAGTAAAAACCTCGGAGCCTGCCTGAATTTCGCGGTTGCCCGCGCCAACTTCAATTATATTGCTAAATTCGATGATGACGATTATTATTCGCCTGACTATATCCATGAAGCGATGCTGCTGTTCACAAGCTCCAATGCCGATGTAATCGGTAAACGGTCCTGTTATTTTTACTTTCCCCATCGATCGGTGCTGCTGCTTCGTAAAACCTCTGTGAAGCCTTATGGGCAATGCTCCAGAATCGCCGGTGCGACCATCATGTTTCATAAGCGGGTGTTTCAGAAAGTGTCCTTTAACCCCCGCGTTGTTCAAGGCTCTGATGCTTTGTTCATTCAGGCCTGCTTAAGAAAAGGCTATTCCATATACAACACATCTCCATATAACTTTGTCGCGTTCCGCCGCCCCAACCGCAACTCACATACGTGGAAAGTGACAGATACCCAACTGCTTTCCTCCAAAAACGCCAGTATTATCCATACAACGGAATTCAAGGAATTCATTGATAAATCGCTTGACCAGCTGCCTTTCCCGGACAAAATAAAACGATTGGCTGGACTGATCAGCCAAAAGACCGGATCACAATCGAATTGGTATTAACTGCTCAACGTTTGGTGCCAAAATCGACTCCGCTATCGTTCAATCTTACTTGCATGTATTGCAGTAAAAATAAACCTGTTTATCGAATAAAAGCACCAATGGACGAGCCGGTCAGAGAACCGCATTCCACTTCCATTCGCATCACCTCAGGGAGCAGGTGCTCACATGCCTATGCATAATCCCGTCCCATCAGCCAGACAAGCCCAGCACAACCACCCGTCTTCATAGACTATGGAAATCGACTCTACAAATACTGCACTGCCCGAGCGCCCCTCTTCAGCGGGCCGATCTCATGGGTTCCGCAGCGTCCCGCGGAACCTAAAATGAGACTGATTATTTTGTTATTATGGGCATCAATGGAACATATCATTCTCCTCATGCAAGCGCAAACAGCCCTCGTCTCTTGTGATAGGACTAGGGCTGTTTGCGCTTATCTCGTACTTGTAATTAGCCGGTATAATTGAACAAAAAGCTTCCGCAGGGCAGCACTGGCGCAAGATCGAAATGTTCTATTCCTCGTTTTCCAGCAGTTGCTTACTCAGACGTTTGGGAGCTGCCCGCAAATAAGCTTCCCTCAGCAGTACGCCCATTTCTTTCCAGTCAAGCGGATCATGGATGGACACCCAGCCGCGATGGCCGATATAAGCAGGCTTGAAGAACTGTTCCTGTCGTAACAGAATCTCCTGGTTCTCCAGATCGGACTTGAAGGTTATCCCATAGTCGCTCATGATAATAAACGACTTGTCCTTCACTTTGAATGTCGTATGTCCATGCCCGTCAACCAGCTCCGTGACCTCAGGCAGCCCATCGCAAATGGCACGTACCTGAACCAGCATCTTTATTCCCTCAGGTGTTTTCATTCCACTCCAATTTGGTTCCACATAAGCCCTCCTTGCGGTTTACTGTATATTTCTTTAGTGATAAGTATCGCATTCCCTTTTCCACAAAAGCAAACGATAACCATGAATTAAAAAAGCTGCCAATGGATTAAACCACTGACAGGTTAACAATGTTGATGCTGTTTCCCGCCAACAGACCGTTTACCCTCACATCTGTTCCGCTTTCCGGGAGCGCAGAGGTTCGCGGCGTGCGACATCTACTCGCAGGCGCAGCGCCATCATGATGACCACTGCCAGAGCCAGTGCCATGAACACTGCGGAGCCGGTTATCGACATCGCAACCGCATGTGCAAGCTCATGTCTGGCTTCCAATTGGGACGACGCATCAACAAGCGGGTGGTTCGCCGCAGTTCGACTTGCTGTACCGAAGACCGTAACGAGGATGGCAAGGCCCAGTGAGCCTCCGACTTGATGCGCGACATTGACAAGCCCAGAGGCCGCTCCGGCATCACTCGGCGCCACCCCTGCGATACCGGCGCTCGTCAGCGGAATAAACGCAAGACCCGCTCCGATTCCTAATAACATCAAGGGCATGGCAAGCTGCGGAAAGTACAGTGAATCCTCCGAAATCCGGCTCAACCACGCCATACCGATGAAGGCTGTTAACACCCCGCCAATCAGCAGCCGAGCGCTGCCGAGGCGGGGCAGGAGCAGCGGCACTACATACACCATCGCAAACATAACAGCCGTCATAGGCAGGAACGCAAATCCAGCCTCAAGTGCGCTGAAGCCAAGCACTTTTTGCAGGAACTGGGTCAGGAAGAAGAATGTAGCGGACATACCGCCAACGAATAATAACCTTGCGGCATATGCGCCGGAACGCTGCCGGCTGGCGAACAGGCGAAGCGGCGTGATCGGTTGTTCAGCTCGCCACTCATTAAGAATGAACACGGTGAGCAGCACGGCGCCTGCGACAAAGGATAGGACAGTTCCCGATTCGCTCCAGCCATCTGCCGCGGCACGTACAAACCCATAGACGAGGGCGGTCATGCCAAGGGTGGAAGTTACGGCTCCAGTGAAATCGAAGCGTCCGTTCTGCCTTTGGGTTTCGGGCAGGAAGCGAGGTGCTAGCACGAGCAGCGCGACCCCAATCGGCACGTTGATGTACATCCCCCATCGCCATGAGATCAAGTCGGTGAGGACACCGCCGAGCACGAGCCCAACGCTTCCGCCTGCACCGGAGACGGCACTGTATAGTGCAACTGCCCGAGTACGCTCATGTCCTTCGCGAAAGCTAATCATCAACAGCGCGAGTGTAGATGGAGCTGCGAAAGCGGCAGCGATGCCCTGCACCGCCCGCGCGATGAGCAGCCATTCGGCCGACTGGGACAGACCGGCAAACAGAGACGCAACGGTGAACAGTCCGATGCCAACCATGAATACCCGCCGGCGGCCCAAAATGTCACCTGTGCGGGCACCAAGCAGCAGAAGTCCTCCGAATGTAAGTGTGTATGCGTTCTGTACCCAGGAGAGGCTTGCGGACGAGAAATGAAGGGTTCCTCCGATTTCGGGCAATGCGGTGATGACGATCGAGGCGTCGAGGACAATCATGAGCTGGCAGGCTATGATAATCGTCAGTA
Source organism: Paenibacillus solisilvae (assembly GCF_042656405.1). Taxonomy (NCBI): domain Bacteria; kingdom Bacillati; phylum Bacillota; class Bacilli; order Caryophanales; family Paenibacillaceae; genus Paenibacillus; species Paenibacillus solisilvae. The sequence goes on from NZ_JBHSOW010000043.1 coordinate 182,046, forward strand.
CCAGTGATGAATAAGAAGAGCTTATCGTTTTTTGACGAATTGGCTGGGATGCGGACATATGGTTTCTCCTTCTCTCTTTTGGAATGTTTATTCTAAACGTATCATAATCTCCAGATGGAGTTGAGTCAACAACTTTTTGGAATAAATATTCTAAAATTTAATGCGATTTAGCATAAATAGACGGATATAAGGAAATAACATTCGTAAATTCGGAATTAACATTCCATTATATTGACATGATTCTCGGTCGACATTAAAGTGGAGTTTAAGAGGTGCTTACGATGGGCAAACGTCATGACATTATAAACGCTACGCTGGATCTGATCGACAAGGAAGGCTTGCAATCCGTCACCTTTGCCAAGATATTTAAGAGCGCAAATGTTGGATCGGGTACTCTTTTTAACTATTTCAGCAGCAAGGAAGAATTGGTCAACGAGGTTTATAAAGCAGCGCGAATCCATATGGGCCAGTGTCTTCTGGTCGATTACGATCCGGAATCAAGCCTGTATGAGAGGTTCAAATGTCTTCAGCTTAACAGGCTTCGGTTTGCAATCGATTACCCCAAAGAATTCCGGTTTATCGACAACTATTCCTATTCACCCTGTATCCCGGCGGATTTACGCCGAATGGACGATGACAGCGCTTCACGGGAAGTGGTGTTATCCCTTATCATCGAAGGACAAGGGCTGGGAATAATCAAGGAAATGGATTCCAACTTGTGTCATTCGATCATTCACGGCATTATTACTTCCATCGCCAAAGGTTATTACGTCCAGAAATACCAGCTGACCGATCTGCAGATCCAACAAACACTGGAGGCATCTTGGAAAGCGATCCTGGTATAACGGGAGCTGTGCAATGCCTCCTCTTCCTAGTTCAGCGGTCCATTGCCGCAAAGAATAGCCCTTAAGATCCACAAGCGGATCTCAAGGGCTATTCTTTTTGTTAAGCTCATCCCTATTCGTTCGTTATTAATGTCTATGGATGAGCCGGCGGCGCCACATCAGCGAAGCAGCAGTGACTGAATCATATGCTTTAAATTGTTATCATAAAGTTTCTTGACCCTGGTTTCATCTGTAAAATGCCCGGATATTGCGAGATGCAGCACGCCATGAAGCGATGACCAGAGCATTTGTGCAGTTATGAGCGGATCAATGGCCTCTACCTTGCCCTCAGCCGAATAACGCCGCAATGCCTCTGTAACCTGAGATAGTGCGAATGCCGTTTCCTTGATACTATTCTCGTCAGGCTTGAAGCCCTGCAGCCCGCCTCCAAACATAAAACGAAAGTAGCTGGAATTATCATTCGAAAACCCCCAATACGCTTCGCCTATTCCGAGTAAATATTCCTTCGGATCATCACCGGGAACGATGCGGCTAATCGTTTCAGTAAGTATTCGGCAGCCTTCCACAAACATTTCGTTGACGAGCTTTTCTTTGCTTCCAAATAAGCTGTAGACAATTTTTGTCGAGCATTCGAGTTTATGCGCGATATTTCGGACCGTTAATGCTTCGATACCTTCCTCAATAAGCACCGAGCAGGCGGCATTGACGATATTTTTACGAAGCTGTTCCTGCTGGGACTGACGCGCATTCGGATAGGTCTTAAATGATTGGATATCAGCAGACATCGAGCAATCATGCCTCTTTTCTAAATCGAGATGTTTTTCCGGAAACAACGTTACCTTATGGCATCAATGTATGACAACCCCATTAACTTGTCAAACCTAAATCGTTACCTTCCATACTTTTGTATATTTTTACAAATAAATACATGAAACAAAACTAAACTTTTTTACATCTCAATTTCGACATTAATTTTATTTCATATCGGATATAATTGCGTTGAAATGGTCGACCGCCAATCGAAAACATTATTTCAGGAGTGTCATATGCTAAGTAGACTATCAAGATATGCGTTAATTCCCTCATTAACAGCTTTTATTGTGTTGTCTTCATTTTTATTGGAAAAAGTGACGAGCCCTGCCTTGTTATTTCTTTCCGCAGCGGTTTTCGCTTCCAGCATGATGGTAGATCATAAATCAAAATTAACGCTTTATCTTCAAACGGCTGCGCTCGCTTTCTTTCATTGGACAAGCCATCTCAATTGGTGTCAGTTAATTTATATTATTATCATTATTCTTGAAGTTAGAAACCGACGGGATTTTAAATATACATTGTCGATCTCTGTTGGATATTCACTCCTATACACAGCCGTAAGACTGGTGTATCTACCCTGGAATGAGTATAACTTGCTGGTTTCCGTCTACGATTTGTTTAGTTTCATACTGATCGTCTTTGTGATGCAGTATCTCCTCACAACGGAGTTAGAAAAAAAGCGTTTGCAGAAGCGGAATAAATTTTTAACTTCTCATGACCCTCTGACAGGTCTGCTGAATTATAATGGTTACATCAATGCGGTAACTGATTTGGTCGAAAACAAGAAAGCTAACTTTGTATTGCTGTTATTGGACTTTCAAGACTTTAAAAGCATTAACAAAGAAAGTATTAGCAGCGGCAACGAGATTTTGACGAAGATATCCATTATCATACAAACCTACTTTTCAAATGCTGCAGCTATCTCCCGATACGCCGGAGACCGTTTCGCATTAGCGATTCCTACATCAGAGAACACAGTCCAAGAGATTCTAGATTTAATGGATTCCGGAAGACTGGGTTATGTGGCTACCTACAGCATGGCTACGTTCCCCGAAGAAAGCTCATCTTCACAGCAAATCATCGCATTAGCGGAGGATCGTCTATTTCAAAGTAAACGAATTCTGTGGCTAAAACGTGAAGAAGAGCTGTTTAGAAACGAGAAATTGAAATTGGTCGGTGAGCTTGCTGCCGGGATGGCGCATGAAATCCGCAACCCGCTGACAACACTTAAGGGGTTCATTGATTTATCGAAATCGCAATCGTACAACATTGAGCCATGGGTGGATATTATTTCAAATGAAATTACGAGGATGAACGAATTAACAGCTGAATTTTTACAGTTCTCGCGTCCACATATGAGCAACATGAAACCGGAGCCTATATTCGGCTGTTTAAACAGAGTCCAATACTTAACCGAATCGCAAGCCGTTTCGAAAGGACACAGCATCAACATTCACTATATCGATGATTCCATTCTTGTTTTGATGGACCGGGACAAAATTGTGCAGGTACTTATCAACCTTATACGAAATGCATTGGAAGCAATGGACGAACCGGGTCACATCAATATTCAAGTGAAACGAATGGATACGAAATATACTTCGATCGAAATTCAAGATACCGGTAAAGGCATACTTGAAGATGAGCTTCCAAAAATATTTGATCCTTTTTATACAACGAAAGAAGAAGGAACCGGGCTTGGCCTGTCAATCTGCCATAAAATTATTCAAGACCATGGCGGCATCATGTCTGTGAAAAGCAAAGTCAATGAAGGTTCGTTATTTACCATTACGCTGCCGGTTATTGAAACAGAGACAACTTTAACCGGATAACCCTTACGGCCCGCGAACGATCAGCGGAACAAGTGTTACGGCATTTGCGCAAAATAAAGCGACTAAATCAACACAAAGAAATCGCCCCGATTGCAGGGCGATTTCTTTGTGTTGACAGATTCAAACTTTCTATCGTAACTGGCGCCGTAATGGCAAGCTTATTCTTCCTCTGTATCTTTCCCTTGCATGCTTTGAAGCGCATCAGCATAACGGCTGTATAAACCGCTGCCGACGGCTGCATGAATGGCTGCGCCGAACGCAGCTTCTTCTTTTACCTTCCCAAACTTCATGGGCAGCAGCCATCTCGACTTTACCAGCCGCTGCATCGTATCATTATACCGGATGCCGTTGCCTGATGCGGCAACCCTGGTGAGCGACCCGAGAATTGCTGGCGGAAGCTGCTGCGCATAACGATCCAATTCATCCAAGATACCATGCAGGAAAGCAGCCGTCAGCTGCCGGGGATTGAAATTATCCGCCCGGATTCCTTCAACGAAACCTGTTGACATCGGCTGATCCCGCGTACCAAAGAATTGGGTTCCCACCCGCAGCGGCGGTGCTGAATCTCTCCTTGCTTCCTCAGCCAGACGATTCATTACCTCGTAAAGCCTGCGGTCATCGATCTCCCCAAATGCCCGGCATACGTCCCGGTAAAATTGTTCAAGCAGTTCATACGACTTCCCGCCGCTAAGAGAAGCTCCGACAAGCAAATATCCCCCGTCTACAAATGGACGCGTTTCAAGGCTGGGGCAAACGACATAATCGGAAGAATAAACCGATACTTGCGAACCTGTACCGACATTTACAAGTAAAGTGCCTTTAAACGAGGGAACAGCGCCGAGGAAGCTTGCTTGGTTATCGCCAATTGCGCAGCATACGATTTTTCCATCTGCCGTTCTGCCCACTGTCTGTTGTCTTCCATCCGCAAGAAGCGGCAAAAAGCTGGCATCCATCCCCGCTTCCGATACCTGTTCCTTGTCAAACTGCCTCTTCTGAAGCGAAAATAGTCCGATGCTTGCAGCATTCGAGCAATCCATCAATGGCGCGGCTTTACCGCATAGCTTCATCGCTGCATAATCACCAATCGTGCACAGCTTCACTGCACCGTTTGGAATTTCGCCTTGCTTCGTCATGTAGAAGTGCGTCACTAATCCAAATCCGGAATGAACCGGATAGCCCGTCCATTCATGAAGCGTTGATGCATAATTTTTACCGGATTCCATGAGTAAATCTCCCCGGCCGTCCTGCCAGGTCAATAGTGGACCAACCGCATTGCCTTCATCATTCACATAGAGTATACCGTGCATTTGACATGAAATACCGATAGCATGAACATGTGTCCATTCATCCCGGCATTCTTCAATTAACTCTGCGACCAGCTCTACGATCCGGTCCGCATTTTGGGCACGCTCCCACACATACATTCTCTGCAGCTCAGCATCATTGGCTTTGCTTACCATTCTCACAACGCTGCCATCCTCGGGTTTCGTCAAGATGACAGTAATCGATGTCGTGCCGATATCAATTCCGGCTAGATACATCAGCATTCTCCCTTCACGGTTCGAATACATTCATTCGCATAATAAGCTTTCGGTTCACACCGTCCTAAATCCTGTATAACTCTATTAATTCGCACAATAATCTCAAATAATTAAAGATAGCCGCTGTGCAGCTTGGCTTCTCCTCTATCACTTATAAGAATGAACTGCCAATATTTTAAGCATGTATGATAGAAGGAATTTTGATAAGATACGATAGATTCGGTGTCGCCCGATTAAAAGGAGAATCTTCGTGAAATGGATTAACTCAGCAGTATCGGCGGTCGTTTGTCTGTGCTTGGCCAGCTCTGTTCAAGGGCCTGCCTCAGCCAGCAGCGCATCGCCTTTTAACGATATTTCGAATAACTATGGAAAAAAGGCAATCATTCATTTATATGAGAGAAATATAATAACAGGCACATCGGCATCCACCTTCTCTCCGGACAAACCGATTACCCGTGCGGAATTCGTAACCGTGCTGGATAGGCTGCTTGGGCTAACGGCTGTGAACAGTCCCATCTCTTCATTCACTGATGTAGCCAAGCAATCATGGTATTCCGGCTGGATTCAAGCAGCGGTTCAGCTTGGTTTGGCAGAGGGTGTAAGCGCAAGTGCCTTCGCTCCCGAGAAGCCGGTAACGAGGCAGGAAGCTGCTGCTCTGATCATACGGGCATTAAAGCAATCTGCAGCTGACAGCAGTCAGGCAGCGGCATTTAAGGATGCCAGCCTTATTGCAGCATGGGCCAAACCTTCCGTTGTTACCATGCAGAAGCTTGGTTTAGTGAAAGGCGATGATTCCGGTAGATTTCATCCCATTGATCCCATTACCCGGCAGGATACAGCAGTCATGATGGACCGGGTACTCCAAAATACCCGCTGGAATGCTGAGCTTACGTCCAATCCTCGCTCAAGTCTACATCTGGGATGGCAGTATGGCCAGACAACTGCGCAATATGAACGTACGGTTTTACAGTCCAATGTGGATACCTTATCTCCAAGATGGTACTTTTTGGAGGAATCGGGCCAAATAGCGGATACAACGGATCCAGCTCTAGTGGCTTGGGCGAAGAAGAACAATAAAGCTGTGTGGGCGATGGTCGGCAATCGGAGTGACTCTGACCTTACGCATCAGATGTTATCGGACACTTATACAAGTGAGGCTGCTATTACTAATTTACTTGCACTTGTCAACAGATACAGGTTAGATGGACTGGATATTGACTTTGAGAATGTCGCTCCGGAGGATCGGACCGCGTTGACGGGATTCATCAGTAAATTAAGCGTGAAGCTTCATGCCATCAACGCCGCCTTGGCGGTTAACGTCTCTCCGGACCTTGGAACGGATTGGACCGAAGCTTTCAATTATAGTGCGCTAGGTAAGTCAGCGGATTATATCATCTTGATGGGATATGATGAGCATTGGAGCGGAAGCTCGGAAGCCGGATCTAACGCTTCGCTGCCTTATGTGAAGAATGCCTTAGCCAAGCTGCTTCGTGTGGTCCCTAAAGAAAAAGTCATATTAGGGCTGCCTCTTTACAATAAAGACTGGTCCCTGAGCATGAACGGAGATATCCTCTCCACCGAATTCATCTCACTCGCCGAGCAAAATAATCGGATCCTTGCTTATTCACCGCGGCCGGTATGGGATTCCAGCATTGGGCAATATACGGTGCAATATACGCAGAACGGGATTCCGCACTTCATCTGGGTAGAAGACGGCCGTTCGTTAAGCGCCAAATATAAATTAGCAGTCAACGGAACTCTTGCAGGCTTGGCGTACTGGTATATCGGCAGTGAAAGCCCGGATATCTGGGCCAGCCTCCGCAATGCAGAGAAGTTTTTCGGTTATGCCTTCTAACGGTACATTACTTGTACCGTTTTTTTGTTATTGTTCTGCTCATTTCTATGACTGGCCGATAATGGCAGGATTCTTATTTGCGGAAATCGCGGTTTTTCGACTGCTTGGGCAAAGGTTATGGTAAAATGCGGGTAATGCAATCACAGATGTAACGAAGGAGTGAATCGTATTGGGGCGGTTAATCGATCAATATATCCGCAATGCTGAGGAGAGGGAACGCGCTGAGAAAGTTGAGGCACTAGCCGCAATTTTTGCCGATCGGGCATCCGTGCACGACCGGGAAGGGTCATTTCCACACCAAAATTTCGCCGACATGCATGAAGCCGGATACTTAAAGCTTACGGTACCGAAGGAATTTGGCGGTGAGGAAATATCGCTTTACGAACTCGTTTCCATGCAGGAGCGCCTCGCATACGGGGACGGTTCGACAGCCTTAGCCGTCGGCTGGCATCTCGGTCAGGTGCTGCACCTAAGAACAACCCGGAAATGGCCGGGCAGATTGTTCGACGAGCTGTGCCGTGCGATCGTCGCAGATGGCGCAATGATCAATACATTCGCCAGCGAATCGGGTTCAGGGAGTCCAAGCCGGGGCGGCAAGCCTGAAACGACGGCAATCCGAACAGACGGCGGTTGGCTCATAACGGGGCGAAAAACCTTCAGCACCCTCTCTCCCATTCTCGACCGTTTTGTAGTTTCCGCTTATATCCCGGAGGAAGACAGTACTGCGGATTTCCTTATCTATAACAACGATCGCGTTTCCATCATCGAAACTTGGGATACGATCGGCATGCGGGCGACAGGAAGCCATGATGTCGTACTGGACCGCGCCTTCGCCGCCGAGGGCTCCCGACTTTCCGGAAAAGGAATAGATGACGGCGGCGGTTGGCTGCTGCACATACCTGCCTGCTACCTCGGCATCGCAATGGCAGCGCGCGACTTCGCCATTTCATTTGCCCAAATGTATCGCCCCAATCATCTGCAGGGTCCAATTGCCGAGCTTGCAACGGTCCAACAGTCGATCGGACAGATGGAAGCGGAGCTCAGAACGGCCCGCTGTCTCGTGTATGCAGCGGCAGACCGCTGGGATCAAGAGAAGGTGAGCCGGCCAAGCTTGAAGTCGGAGCTTGGGTTGGCCAAGTATATGGCAACGAATAACTCTATAAAAGTGGTTGATATGGCAATGCGGATTGTAGGTGGTTCCAGCTTATCCAAAAAAATGCCATTAGAACGATTTTACCGCGATGTCCGGGCTGGACTGCACAACCCGCCGATGGACAATATGGTGCTTCATACGCTCGCTGCTGATGCACTGAATGAGAGAAATGCTGACTGATAAGCAGGTTTTCCCTTCATTTCTGCACGAAAAGCTCACTGGGATGACTCCGAGGCCACTGAAAAAGTCCTTCTGAATAAAAAGGCACATCCCCTCATTTTTTTGAGGGGATGTGCCT